>NZ_SDKC01000001.1:0-22500 GCF_004123145.1 Blautia faecicola
ATGAACATTATTTACGAAAAATGGGACGAAATATTGGAAACAGTAAAGACGGAACACGAATTATCGGACGTCTCTTTCAAAACCTGGTTAAAACCGCTGACCATTCACAGCATCGATGACCAGGTAGTTACCATACTGGTTCCTTCCCAGCAGGTTGGACTGAATTATATCAGCAAAAAGTACGCCCTCCCACTGAAAGTTGCGATTTCAGAACTGACCGGGTCCGACTATGATATCAGATTCGTCCTGCCGGAAGATGTACAAAATGTAGAAAAAGAAGTCCCCGTTTCTACTAATTATAATACCAGCATGGAAATGGCAAACCTGAATCCGAAATACACCTTCGATACGTTTGTCGTCGGAAGCAACAACAAATTTGCCCACGCGGCATCCCTCGCCGTGGCAGAATCTCCGGGAGAAATCTACAATCCCCTCTTTTTATATGGAGGCGTTGGTCTTGGAAAGACCCATCTGATGCATTCCGTTGCACACTTTATATTAGAAAGAAACCCTTCCACCAAGATTCTGTACACCACCAGTGAAGAATTTACCAACGAACTGATTGAGGCGATCCGAAACGGAAACAACACTGCGATGACAAAATTCCGCGAAAAGTACCGGAACATCGATGTTTTACTGATCGACGATATCCAGTTTATCATCGGAAAAGAATCTACACAGGAAGAATTTTTCCATACTTTCAACGCTCTTCACGGAGCCAAAAAACAGATCATTATCTCCAGTGATAAACCGCCGAAAGATATGGAGATCCTCGAAGACCGTATCCGTTCCCGTTTTGAATGGGGACTTTTAGCTGACATCTCCTCTCCTGACTACGAGACGCGTGTTGCGATCCTCCGGAAAAAAGAAGAAATGGACGGCTACAACCTGGATGATTCCATCATCGAATATATCGCGAAAAACATTAAGTCCAATATCCGTGAGCTGGAAGGATCTTTAAACAAAATTATCGCCTACGCGAACCTTGAAAAACGGGAAGTTACGATGGAACTGGCAGAAACGGTACTGAAAGATATCATTTCCCCGAACGATAAGAAGATCATCACACCGGAATATATCATCAACACCGTTGCAGAGCACTATGATATCACACCGGAGGACATCATCGGCACTAAACGAAACAGTAAAGTCGTTTATCCTCGCCAGATTGCCATGTATCTTTGTCGGGAACTTGCCAATATTCCGTTAAAATCCATCGGTCAGTGTATGGGAAACCGTGATCACACTACCATTATGCATGGCTGCGACAAGATCGAACAGGAATTAAAAACTTCACAGACCACACAGAAAGCGATCGAGATTCTGAAGAAAAAACTTCAGCCGGGTAATTAGGGGCTTGCTCTAGCAGTTTTTAGTTATCCACATTCCGTCTGTGAATTCGCTGTGTATAATCTGTGGACAACCGGAACCTTATTTTTCCATCCACAAACCGTACACAGGCACCTTCTACAGGATGCACACAGTTATCCCATAGAAAAATCCTTATATTTTCGGGGCTTGCACCACTTTTACACATTTTCACAGCCCCTACTACGAATACTACGGATTTCTTATTATTTTTTTATACATGAGCCCTCAGGTTCAAGGAAGGAAGTTATTCACATTATGAAATTAATCTGTGCCAAAAACGAATTATTAAAGAGCGTCAACATTTCACTGAAAGCTGTCTCGTCTAAAACAACCATGCCGATCCTAGAATGTATCCTGATCGATGCTTCCGCAGCAGAAATCACCTTCACTTCTAATGATATGGAACTGGGTATCGAGACAAAAGTGAAAGGTATTATAGAAGAAAAAGGTATCGCTGCCCTGGATGCAAAACTGTTTTCTGATATTATCCGTAAACTTCCGGACAGTGATGTAACCATCCAGACCGATGCAAACCTGAATACTACGATCACCTGTGAGAAAGCAAAGTTCACAATTCCTGGAAAATCCGGAGATGATTTTGCTTATTTGCCAGTTATTGAACGTACAGAAGGTATTGAAATCTCACAATTTACATTAAAAGAAGTGATTCGTCAGACAATATTCTCAATTGCAGCAAACGAAAATAACAAGCTGATGACCGGTGAACTCTTTGAGATCAAGGACAATATGCTGAAAGTAGTTTCACTCGACGGTCATCGAATCGCGATCCGTAAGATCGAACTGAAAGATAATTACCCTGCAAGAAAGGTTGTCGTTCCTGGAAAGACACTGAATGAAATCAGCAAGATCCTTTCGGGTGAAGTAGAAGATCAGGTGAAGATTTTCTTTACCGAAAACCATATTGTTTTTGAATTTGATGATACCGTAGTCGTTTCCCGGCTGATCGAAGGCGAATATTTCCGGATCGACCAGATGCTCTCGAGTGATTATGAGACAAAAGTGAAGATCAACAAGCGGGAATTCCTCGAGTGTATCGACCGTGCCACACTTTTTGTAAAAGAAGGTGACAAAAAACCGATTATTATTACAATCGATGATACCGGTATGCAGCTGAACATCAATTCCCAGATGGGTTCCATGAATGAAGAGATCGATATCGATAAAGAAGGAAAAGATATTATGATCGGATTCAACCCGAAGTTTCTAATCGACGCACTGAAAGTCATCGACGATGAAGAAATTTCTATTTATCTGGTCAATCCAAAGGCTCCTTGTTTCATCAAAAACGAAGAAGAATCCTATATTTACCTGATTCTTCCGGTAAATTTTAATACCGCACGGTAAGAAAGTGAGAAAAAATGGAAATAATTAAACTGAGAGACGAGTATATCAAGCTCGGTCAGGCGCTGAAAGCAGCGAACCTGGTGGAAGACGGCGTGGAAGCCAAACTGGTGATCCAGGATGGTTTAGTAAAGGTAAACAACGAGGTTGACATAAGACGGGGACGTAAATTGTACGACGGAGATGTGGTTTCTTTTGACGGACAGGAACTGCGGATTGAAAAATAAAAAGTATGTACATTGAATCGTTGGAATTGAAAAATTTTCGAAACTATGAGGATCTGTCCATCGTTCTGGATCCGGGTACAAATATTCTCTACGGAGACAATGCCCAGGGAAAGACGAACGTTCTCGAGGCCATCTATCTTTGCGGAACCACAAAATCGCACCGGGGAAGCAAGGATAAGGAGATGATCCGGTTTGATCAGGACGAGTCGCATATCCGGATGATGGTAAAAAAGGATGGCGTATCTCATAAGATCGATATGCATCTGAAAAAAAATAAAGCCAAAGGCATCGCCATCGACGGGATTCCGATCCGGAAGGCAGCAGAGCTTTTCGGTATCGTGAATCTGGTGGCATTTTCTCCGGAAGACCTGAATATCATCAAAAACGGACCTTCCGAGAGAAGAAGATTTATGGATTTGGAACTTTGTCAGTTAAATAAAGTTTACTTACAGGAGCTGACGAGTTATAATAAGGTGTTAAATCAGCGCAATAAGCTGTTAAAAGACATCGGTTTTCAGCCTGGACTGACGGAGACACTGGATGTGTGGGATATGCAGCTGGTTTCTTACGGGAAGAAGATCATTTCTCTGAGAAAGCGGTTTATGGAAGAACTCGGAGAGATCATCCGGCAGATCCACAGCAACCTGACCGGGCAGAAAGAAGAGATCCGGCTGTTGTATGAACCGGATGTGGAAGAGGAAGTATTTGAAGAAAAACTGCAGAGTGCGAGAGAAAAAGATCTTCGTTTCCGTGTGACGTCCGTAGGTCCTCACAGAGACGATTTTTGTGTACAGACCAACGGGATCGATATTCGAAAGTATGGGTCCCAGGGACAGCAGCGCACGGCAGCTCTTTCTTTGAAAATGTCGGAAATCTACCTGGTAGAAAAGGTGACGAAGGATCATCCGGTGCTGCTTCTGGATGATGTATTGTCGGAACTTGACAGTAACCGGCAAAATTATCTGTTGCAGAGCATCCACAATATCCAGACGGTGATCACATGTACCGGTCTGGATGAACTGATCGAGAATAATTTTTCGATTGACAGGGTGTTCCGGGTGACCGAAGGGAAAATTGATTTTTAAATAAAAATTTAGGAGGATAAGGATGAGTACAGAATACGGAGCAGATCAAATCCAGATATTGGAAGGTTTGGAAGCGGTCAGAAAAAGACCTGGTATGTACATCGGAAGTACATCCATCCGCGGACTTCACCATCTGGTCTACGAGATCGTAGATAATGCAGTGGATGAGGCACTTGCGGGATTTTGTGATGTAATCGATGTCAAAATTCAGGAAGATAATTCCATTACCGTCATAGATAACGGAAGGGGTATCCCTGTGGGAATCAACCACAAAGCGGGGATTCCGGCCGTGGAAGTTGTATTCACCATCCTTCATGCAGGAGGAAAGTTTGGCGGTGGAGGCTACAAGGTATCCGGAGGTCTTCACGGTGTAGGTGCATCTGTAGTAAATGCACTTTCTGAGTGGCTGGAAGTTACGATTTACCATGAAGGCAAGGTCTACCGTCAGAGATATGAACGGGGAAAAACCATTTATAAATTAAAGGTCATTGGAGACTGTGATCCGGAAAAAACAGGAACCATGGTATCGTTCCTGCCGGATAAAGAGATCTTTGAAGAAACCATATTTGATTTTGATACCCTGAAACAGAGATTCCGTGAGATGGCGTTCCTGACAAAAGGTCTGAAGATCCGTCTGACGGATGAGCGCGGGGAAAAAGAACTGGTCAAAGAGTTCCATTACGAAGGTGGAATCAAAGAATTTGTCACCTACTTAAACCGCAGCAAGGAGGCGCTGTACCCGGAGATCATCTACTGTGAGGGAATGAAAGACGGCGTTGCTGTGGAAGTGGCGATGCAGCATAACGATTCTTACAACGAGACAACGTATGGATTCGTCAACAATATCACGACACCGGAAGGTGGAACCCATGTGGTCGGCTTCCGTAATGCTCTGACCAAGACCTTTAACGATTATGCGAAGAAAAATAAACTGTTAAAAGAGAATGAAAAACTGGCAGGAGAAGATATCCGTGAAGGTCTGACCGCGATCATCAGTGTAAAGATCGAGGAGCCGCAGTTTGAAGGACAGACGAAGCAGAAGCTGGGTAACAGCGAGGCAAGAGGTGCGGTCGATGCGGTGGTAAGCCGGACACTGGAGATTTTTCTGGAGCAGAATCCGTCCGTGGCAAAAACCATCGTGGAGAAATCCGTACTGGCACAGCGTGCCAGAGATGCGGCGAGAAAAGCCCGCGATCTGACCAGAAGAAAATCTGCCCTGGAAGGATTATCCCTGCCTGGAAAACTGGCAGACTGTACCGATAAGGATCCGAAAAACTGCGAGATCTACATCGTAGAGGGAGATTCCGCCGGCGGTTCCGCAAAGACCGCGAGAAGCCGTGCAACCCAGGCAATTCTGCCGCTTCGTGGAAAGATCCTGAACGTGGAGAAAGCCCGTCTGGATCGAATCTACGGCAATGCGGAGATCAAAGCCATGATCACTGCGTTTGGTACCGGTATCCATGAGGATTTTGATATTTCCAAACTGCGGTATCACAAGATCATCATCATGACTGATGCCGATGTCGACGGCGCGCATATCGCCACCCTGATGCTGACGTTCCTGTATCGTTTCATGCCAGAACTGATCAAACAGGGATATGTGTATCTGGCGCAGCCGCCGCTTTATAAGATCGAGAAGAACAAGAAAATCTGGTATGCATACGACGATAAGGAACTGGACAACATCCTGACCGAGATCGGAAGAGACGGTAACAACAAGATCCAGCGATACAAAGGTCTGGGTGAGATGGATGCGGATCAGCTGTGGGAGACCACCATGGATCCGGAGCGAAGAGTCCTTCTTCGTGTGACCATGGACGATGAGACTTCATCCGAACTTGACCTTACCTTTACCACTCTGATGGGAGATAAAGTAGAACCGCGTCGTGAGTTCATAGAGGAAAATGCATTAAAAGTTAAAAATCTTGATATTTAATCCAAAAGATAACAATAGGAGAAAAAGATGGAAGACAATATTTTTGACAAGGTCCACGAGGTGGACCTGAAAAAGACAATGGAAGAATCGTATATCGATTATGCCATGAGTGTCATCGCATCCCGTGCGCTGCCGGATGTCAGAGATGGATTAAAGCCGGTACAGCGAAGAGTGCTGTTCTCTATGATCGAGCTGAACAACGGTCCGGACAAACCACACAGAAAATGTGCCCGTATCGTCGGTGATACCATGGGTAAATACCACCCGCACGGTGACAGTTCTATCTATGGTGCTCTGGTAAATATGGCGCAGGAGTGGTCCACCCGTTATCCGCTGGTTGACGGTCACGGAAACTTCGGTTCCGTGGATGGTGACGGTGCGGCTGCCATGCGATATACCGAGGCGCGGCTGAGCAAGATTTCCATGGAGATGCTTGCAGACATCAATAAAAACACCGTAGACTTTTCACCAAACTTTGATGAGACAGAAAAAGAGCCGACCGTACTTCCGGCACGTTACCCGAACCTTCTGGTAAACGGTACTTCCGGTATAGCGGTAGGTATGGCGACGAATATTCCGCCGCATAACTTAAAAGAGATCATTGCAGCAGTGGTGAAGATCATTGACAATATCGTGGAAGAGAACCGGGATACCGAGATTGAAGAAATCTTAAAGATCGTCAAGGGACCGGACTTCCCGACCGGAGCAACGATCCTTGGAACCAGAGGAATCGAGGAAGCGTACCGGACAGGCCGCGGCAAGATCCGTGTCCGTGCGGTGACGAATATCGAGACACTGCCAAACGGAAAGAGCCAGATCATTGTCACGGAACTTCCGTATCTGGTCAACAAAGCCAGACTGATCGAAAAGATCGCAGATCTGGTAAAAGAGAAGAAAATCGACGGTATCACGGCGTTAAACGACCACTCGAGCAGAGAGGGTATGCGTATCTGCATTGAACTGCGAAGAGATGTCAATGCAAACGTGCTGTTGAATAAACTGTATAAACATACCCAGTTACAGGATACCTTCGGCGTGATTATGCTGGCACTGGTCAACAACCAGCCGAAAGTCATGAACCTGATGGAGATCCTGAAACATTACCTGGCACATCAGGAAGATGTTGTGACCAGAAGAACCCAGTACGATCTGAACAAAGCAAGAGAACGTGCCCATATCCTGGAAGGACTCTTAAAAGCACTCGATAACATCGATGAAGTCATCCGTATCATCCGTGGTTCGGAAAACACCCAGGTGGCAAAAGCAAGATTGATGGAACGCTTTACACTTTCCGATGCACAGGCACAGGCAATCGTAGATATGCGTCTGCGTACACTGACCGGTCTGGAAAGAGAGAAGCTGGAAGCAGAATACAAAGAACTGATGGATCGTATTCGCAGACTGGAAGCCATCCTGGCAGACAGAAATCTGCTGCTTCGCGTGATCCGTGAGGAGATCCTTGCCATCAGTGAAAAATACGGCGACGAGAGAAAGACAGCCATCGGATTTGACGAGTTCGATATTTCCATGGAGGATATGATCCCGAATGAAAATACCGTCATCACCATGACAAAATTAGGTTATATCAAACGAATGACCGTAGATAATTTCCGCAGCCAGAACCGTGGCGGCAAGGGCATCAAGGGTATGCAGACCATCGAGGACGATTATATCGATGAACTGCTGATGACAACGACCCACCATTATCTGATGTTCTTTACGAATATGGGTAAAGTATACCGCCTGAAGGCGTATGAGATTCCGGAAGCTGGAAGAACTGCCCGCGGTACGGCGATCATCAACCTGCTGCAGTTACAGGCAGGTGAGAAGATCACAGCGGTCCTGTCCCTGAAAGATTACAGCCAGGGTCAGTATCTGTTTATGGCAACCAAGAGCGGTATCGTGAAGAAAACACCGATCCAGGATTATGCAAATGTCAGAAAGACCGGTCTTGCGGCGATCTCTCTGAAAGATGATGATGAACTGATCGAAGTAAAATTCACAGATAACAAAAAAGATATCATTCTGGTAACGAAATACGGTCAGTGTATCCGCTTCAAAGATACGGATGTACGAAGCACCGGAAGAGTATCCATGGGTGTTCGTGGTATCAACCTCAGCGACGGGGATGAAATCATCGGCATGCAGCTGTGCTCTCAGGGGGATTACCTTCTGATCGCATCGGAAAAAGGTATGGGTAAACGTACCTCCATGAGCGAATTCTCCGTACAGAACCGTGGCGGAAAAGGGGTAAAATGCTATAAGATCACCGAAAAGACCGGTAATGTCGTAGGTGTCAAAGCGGTTAATGATGACAACGAAGTGATGATGATCACAACCGAGGGAATCATCATCCGAATCGCCTGCTCCGATATCTCGATCCTGGGAAGAATCACATCCGGTGTCAAACTGATGAACCTGGATGAGAAAGTTTCTGTGGCAAGTATCGCAAAAGTACGGGAAAAAGAAGAAAAACCGGAAGAAAATACAGAGGCAAACGAACAGGAAGAGACAGAATAGGAACATACGGAGTCTGAAGAATGAAACGAATTCTGTTAATGGTGTTACGCAATCTCTGGTTTGTCCCGTATGGCTGGTTTAAACTGTGCTATACGGCAGTCCATGTAGAAAAGTACACCGAAGAAGAAAGATATCAGGTATTAAAAATGATCGACCGCCGTGCCAACATCGGCGGTCGCATCACCATCGATGCGTATGGAGTGGAGAATATTCCGAAGCAGGATGGATTTATGTTTTTCCCCAACCATCAGGGGCTGTACGATGTGCTGGCGATCATTGAAGTCTGCCCGCGTCCGTTCTCTGTGGTGATGAAAAAAGAAGTAGCAAATGTACCGTTCTTAAAACAGGTATTTGCCTGTATGAAAGCTATCTCGTTAGACCGTAACGATCTGCGCCAGGGGTTGCAGGTGATCAAACAGGTGGCAGAAGAAGTGAAAAAGGGTCGGAACTATCTGATCTTTGCCGAGGGAACCAGAAGCCGGAAAGGAAATCAGCTTCTTGATTTCAAAGGCGGAAGCTTCAAAAGTGCCGTCAAAGCACAGTGCCCGATCGTGCCGGTGGCTCTGATCGATTCGTATAAGTCATTTGATACCAATTCCATTAAAAAACTGACCGTACAGGTACATTTTCTGGAGCCGATCCCGTATGAAGAGTATCAGGGAATGAAGACAACGGAGATTGCGGCGATGGTAAAAGGACGGATCGAAGATACGATTCGGCAATATGAGGGAAATACGGCAGAAGCATAAAAATAAAAAAAGAAAAATCTAAGATATGTGATGAAACGCTAAGATATGTGATATATTTTAGCGTTCTTTTTTTATACAATAAGATAAGGTACGAGTATGATTGCAAAAATCATAAGTTCTGGAAAAAAACTGGAAAATACCAAAAAAACAGGAGGTACGGAAAATGAAGGGTTTGAAAAAGAAAATGGCTGCCCTCACAGCTGCGGCACTCTGTCTGACATCTATGCCGTTAGACGGTGTACAGATCGTTTCTGCTGCAACCAGTGTAGACAGCACAGTCAAACTGAAACCGACAGAAGCATCCATCTTCAATGACACCAACGGAGATGGTCTTGGCGAATTTGAAGGATGGGGAACTTCCCTTTGCTGGTGGGCAAACCGAATCGGTTACAGCGACAAACTGACAGAGGAAGCTGCAAAGCTTTTCTTCAGTCCGGAGGGACTGGATATGAACATTGGTCGTTACAACGTAGGCGGTGGCGATGATACAGGAGAAACCACCACAGAGACAGTGCCGGTCAATGGAAAAGCAAAATTCTATGATCTGACAGCAGGAACCTACAGTTACGCAGGAAGCAGCGGAAAAGCGGAGACATATTCGAAAATGGCGGATATGACCTATTCTAAATCGGATGCGGACTTTGGATTTACCAAAGGAGAAAAAGTAGGAAGCTTTACCAAACTCGGATGGATCAACAAACTGTCCGATACAGCAGGATCCGGTGACAACCTGAAATATCAGGTAAATGTAGACGAGAGCGGTGCTTATACCGTAAAAGTCCTGATGACACTGGAAGGAACAAACAGCAGAGATGTTGCACTGGGAGTTACCGCAGGAAGCACCACAGCACAGAGTGTGGTACAGGAAGAACAGCCGGCAGCAGAGGTGCAGAACGAGGAAGACGCACAGGAAGCTGATACACAGGCTGCGGATGTAGAGGAAACCGCAGACGCTGAGGCAGAAGTTGCCGAAGAGGCTGTAGAGAGCCAGGAAGAAATCACACAGGTTGCTGTACAGGCAGCTGCAGAAGATGAATATGTAGCAGATGCAGCTACGGTAAACAACAGTCTGATCGCAGAAGGAACCAACAACGGAAGCCACTGCATGCTGTTCGCAGTAACCTTCAGCAACGTAAAACTGCAGGCAGGAGAAAATACCATCCGTGTGGCAGGAAAATCTGACTGGACACTGGATTTTGTAAAGATGGCAGTAGTGAAAGCCGGTGACGAAGGCGTGGTTCCGGATACTGATGAATTCAAACATGCAGAACATATTGTACGTTCTGATGCAGGTGTTCCGGGATATGCAACGGATGTGACAAAAATCGATACATCCAAACATGATCTGTCCTGGTACACTGAGAATTTTGCAAGAGCAGATGAAAGCTGCGGATATGCATGGAACTATGACTGGGATGCAGATAAAAATCAGATGAATGTACTGAAAGCGGCAGCAAAAGCCAGCGGACAGGACTTTATCGCAGAAGCATTTTCCAACTCACCACCATATTTTATGACAGTAAGCGGATGCTCTTCAGGAAATACCGATTCCAGCAAAGATAACCTGAGAGCAGATTCTGTAAATGCATTTGCCGCATACATGGCAGACGTCATCGAACACTGGGACAACGAAGGTGTGATCAATTTCCAGAGTGTTGATCCGATGAATGAGCCATATACCAACTACTGGGGCGCAAACAGCAACAAACAGGAAGGATGCCATTTTGACCAGGGAGAATCCCAGTCAAGAATCCTGGTTGCCCTGAACAAAGAACTGAAAAACAAAGGCATCAACATGATCATCAGCGGTACCGATGAGACAAGCATTGATACACAGATTTCTTCTTATAATAATCTTTCCGATGAAGCAAAGAATGTAATCAGCCGAATCGATACGCATACATACAGCGGATCTAACAGAGAAGGATTAAAAGAAACTGCACAGAATGCAGGAAAGAACCTGTGGATGTCAGAAGTTGACGGTGCTTATACTGCAGGAACCAATGCAGGAGAGATGACCGCAGCACTTGGTCTTGCACAGCGTATGATGACCGATGTAAACGGACTGGAAAGTTCCGCATGGATCCTGTGGAATGCTATTGATATGCATGCAGACAGCAGCGAAGCCGGACAGGCATGGGTAAACAAAGGAAGTAACAATGACTACCTTTCCATGGATGCTCTGGAAAGCAAATGGAAATCAAAATCTTCCAACGGATACTGGGGTCTTGCAGCAGCAGACCATGATAACGAAGAAATTGCTCTGAGTATGAAATATTATGCATACGGACAGTTCTCAAGATATATCCGTCCGGGTTACACCATTATCGGAACCAGCAAAGGAACCACACTTGCTGCATACGATCCGGATGAAAACAAAGCTGTTGTAGTAGCAATGAACACTTCCGATGCAGACAAGACATGGAAATTTGATCTGTCCGGATTTAACACCATGGGTGATAAAGTGACAGCCATCCGTACCAGCGGATCTCTGGACAGTGGAGAACACTGGGCAGATGTCAGCAGCCAGGATGACATTGTAACGGATACAGAAAACAGAAACTTTACAGCTACCATGAAAGCAAATTCCATTACTACTTATATTATTGAAGGCGTAAGCGGAATCAAAGATGCTACCCAGGAAGAAGTTCCGGAAGTAGAACAGGTTACTGTAGAGAAAGATCAGGTAAGCAGCAGCACACCGTGGAACAACAGCACAACCAATATCGCTGCCAATGTAGTAGATGGTAATTACAGCACATTCTTTGACGGCGTAAGCAATGGTTATGTAACACTGGATCTGAAAGAAATGACAGAGATCGGTGCCATCGCCTATGCACCTCGTAATGGCTATGCAGGTCGTTGTGTGGGAGCAACCATCTACGGATCCGAAGACGGAGAAAACTGGACGGAATTATATACCATCGAAGAGACTCCTTCCGAGGGAAAAGATACCATCGTATATTACACAGACTTTAATGTAAATGAAGCACCGACCTGCAGATACATCAAATACGCAGTCGGAGCAAACGGCAACTGTAACCTGTCAGAACTGAAAGTATATCGTCTGTTACATACCACAACAAAGAATCTGACGGCACATTATGACATGTCCGTAGCAGATGGCAAACTGACAGACGTATCCGGAAAAGGAAACGATGCAACTCTTCATGATATTACAGAAGCAAGCGTTGCTACTTACGGAGAGGAAAGCGTTCTTCAGTTTAACAAAGACGGATATGCAGATATCCCGGCAGGACTGGCAGGGGCAGACGGACAGTTTACTGTTCAGGCAACCTTCAGTACACAGACACAGGCAAACCACTGGCTGTGGTGCTTCGGACGTACCGTAGCAAGCTGGCCGAATGTAGATCATTATGTGTTCGTCGGTGTAAACTCCGATCAGAACAACTATAAAGGAAACGTTCTGGCAGCGATCAGCTCCAATGGTGAAGTAAGAATGGATGCACCAGCAGAAAAACCGGGTGCAGGTTATACAACCGTAACCATAACCTCTGATGGAACCAAACTGTCCATGTATATGGATGGCGTACTGGTATCCGAGAAAACACATGGCAAAGATGTCACAGACGCTATGCCGTCAGAAGGAGAACTGGGATATATCGGAAAATCCTTATATAACGGAGATCCGCTTCTGAAAGCAAATGTATCTGATATCAGAATCTGGAATACTGCACTGACTGCTGACCAGGTACAGGCAGAAACTCCGGATGAGACAGAAAAAACAAACATGCTTCTGGCAGATATCCAGACAGCAATGTTAAATGGCAATTCCTCTACAGATGAAGTTGTTACAGATCTTGCATTCCCGACCACTATGGACGGATATGATCTGACATGGAACGTTCCGGAAAACGATGCAATCGCTCAGAACGGAAAAGTAACACCTCCGGCAGAAGATGTCAATGTGACAATCACTGTTTCTTACGGAGACGGAAAGAGCGCAGAATTTGCTGTAAAAGCACCGGGAGAAAATATCGGCTCCACGCTGCAGAAAGCATATGATGAACTGGATATTCCAAACAAAGATGATGTACGCGGAAACATTACCCTTCCGGAAACCACAGAAAGCGGTGTGACCATCACCTGGGCAACCGATCATCCGGAAATTGTGGATGTGGCATCTCATGAAAATGAAGGATACGATCCGACACCTGCAGGTACGGTAACAAGACCGCAGGAAGATACAACCGTAACCATGACAGCAACCCTCTCCTATAAAGGAGAAACCCTTACAAAAGAAATCGTTATTCAGGTAAAAGCAAAAGCAGCAGCTATCCAGGATGACGATTACACCGATTACTTCTTCGCATACTTTGCAGGCGAAGGATATTCCGATGGAGAACAGATCTACTTCGCATCCAGCCAGGATGGTCTGAACTGGTCTGATCTGAATGATAACAATCCGATCCTTACTTCCACCATGGGAGAAAAAGGTGTCCGTGATCCGTTTATCATCCGTTCACCGGAAGGAGATAAATTCTATCTGATCGCCACAGACCTGAAGATCAATGGCGGAAACGGATGGGATGCAGCACAGAACAGTGGAAGCCAGAGCCTGATGATCTGGGAATCCACAGACCTTGTAAACTGGTCCGAACAGAGAATGGTAGAAGTATCTGCCAAGATCGAAGCAGGATGCACCTGGGCACCGGAAGCGACCTATGATCCGCAGACCGGAGAATATGTTGTATACTGGGCATCCAGAACACCGAACAAAGATACTAAACAGAGACTGTATTATGCAAAGACCCGTGATTTCTACAGCTTCACAGAACCACAGCTGTGGATCGATTACGATCAGTCCAGCATCGATACAACCATGATCGAAGAAAACGGAACGTACTACCGTTTCACCAAGAATGAGGGTGGTTCCACCAACTCACTTGGTGCAAAGACAAAAACTATTTTCTTAGAGAAGAGTAATCAGGTACTTGGAACCTACGCACAGATTGCATCAGAAAGCCTGAATGGCAATCAGTATGTAGAGGGACCGACCATCTTCAAGCTGAACAGCGATGATGCAGATACAAATACCTGGTGCCTGCTGGTAGATGATTTTGGCGGCGGCGGATACTATCCGTTACTGACCACAGATCTGGAAAGCGGCGTATTTACAAAACCGGAAGCCGGAACTTATAAGATGCCGTCAAGAGCAAGACACGGCACACCGATCCGTATCACAAAAGCAGAGTATCAGGCTGTTATGGCAGCATACGGAACACCGGACAAAGTAGATACCTATGCGATCGACGGAACACCGGTACTGCCGGAAACTGTAACCGTTGGCGGTGCAGAGACAGCAGTTACCTGGAATCTGGACGGCGTAAGCTTTGAAGGAAATCCATACAGCTATGTAACAGTAACAGGAACAACAGCAAACGGAAAGACAGCAACAGCAGAAGTTCAGCTGCTGCCAAAAGATCTGGAATACATGGTTGACTGTAACAACACAGGATCTTCCACCTGGGAAAAAGTAAAAGCAGCCGTACCGGGACTGAAGAATGCAGATGCAGCAGATCAGGCAAAAACGGATGACAATACCTGGGGTTACACCAGCGTGGTAGGCGATTCCGGAGATATCAAAGGATTCAGCCAGTCCAGCGTAAGCAACCCGTACACCGGCGGATGGTGGGCACGTTCCAATAAAAACATCACTTACCGGTTTACACTTCCGGCAGGAGAGCATACCGTAATGCTTGGAAACACCGGATGGTGGAACATGAACCGTGAAATGGATGTATATTACAGCGTAAACGGAGAAAACGAAACCAAACTGTGTGATTTCGATGCAGTCAAGAGTGCAGAGTCTTATGCACAGGGAACCATTACACTGGAAAAACAGGCAGTGGTAACCATCACTATCAAGAAAGCTGCAAGCGATGATCCGATCGTAAGCTGGATCAGCGTAAGCGGTCAGGAAGCACCGGAACCAGAACCTGTAGATAAGAGTGAACTGCAGAACCTGTACGATGCAAACAGCGGAAAAGAACAGGGCAACTACACAGACGAAAGCTGGAAGTCCTTTACCGCAGCGTTAGAGGCAGCGAAAGCAGTGCTGGATAACGAAGATGCAACCGAAGAACAGGTAGCAACAGCAACCACCGCTCTGGAGGAAGCAATCAAGGGACTGACAGAGAAAGAGCCGGAACCAGTACCGGTAGATAAGAGCGAACTGCAGAACCTGTACGATGCAAACAGTGGAAAAGAACAGGGTAACTACACAGACGAAAGCTGGAAGTCCTTTACTACAGCATTAGAGGCAGCAAAAGCAGTACTGGATAACGAAGATGCAACCGAAGAACAGGTAGCAGCAGCAATCACAGTTCTGGAAGAAGCAGTCAAAGGACTGACAGAGAAAGAGCCGGAACCAGTACCGGTAGACAAGAGTGGTCTGCAGAACCTGTACGATGCAAACAGTGGAAAAGAACAGGGTAACTACACAGACGAAAGCTGGAAGTCCTTTACCACAGCATTAGAAGCAGCGAAAGCAGTGCTGGATAACGAAGCAGCAACCGAAGAACAGGTAGCAGCAGCAACCACCGCTCTGGAAGAAGCAGTCAAAGGACTGACAGAGAAAGAGCCGGAACCTGTAGATAAGAGTGAACTGCAGAAACTGTATGATGCAAACAGCGGAAAAGAGCAGGGCAACTATACAGATGAAAGCTGGAAAGTTTTTGAAACCGCACTGGAAAGTGCAAAGGCAGTGCTGGATAACGAGGATGCAACCGAGGAAATGGTACAGGCAGCAGCAGAAGCACTGAAAGCAGCTGTTGACGGACTGACAGAGAAGGCTGTTGATCCGGAACCGACACCAACACCATCCACACCGGTAGATAAAACAAACCTGTCCAAACTGTATGAACAGTACAAGGATATGAAACAGGGTAATTACACCGATGCAAGTTACAAAGCATTTACCACAGCTCTCGAAGCTACAAAGAACGTTCTGGAAGCAGAAGCACCGACCCAGGAAGAAGTCAGCAAAGCATACAGCGATCTGAATGATGCAGTTAAGGGTCTGGTGACAAAGAGCACACAGACATCGGGCAACAGCCAGGGAACTACAACCAAGCCGGGAAGTTCACAGAACGGAACAGGCACAAAAACATCCAATGCAGCAAAAACAGCAGACCGTACACCGATCGCAGCTACAGCTGGTGTAATGCTGGCAGCAATGCTGGTTGCAGTGCTTGCTTGGAGAAAAAAAGGAAGCCTTGAAAAATAAAGAAAGGTAAGCAAAGTATGAAAAAGAGCAAAATGACACGCAGTAAAAAAGCGATTTTTGCCGGATTTTTAAGTGCCGCTATGGTGGCACAGTCCGTTTCAGCATTTGCAGCAGAAGCCGGTGGAGAATATTTGCCGGATCTGCAAACGCAGAATCAGGAAGTTGTTTCTGAGACAGCAGGGGAAAGTTCCCCTGCTGCAGAAACAGCACCGGAAGAAACCGTTGCACCGGAAACAGCGGTGCAGACAGAGGAAAATTCTGTTGCAACACAGGAAGCGTCTGTGGAGAAAAAGACTTTTACAGATGCAGAAATTGCAGCAAATGACGGCGTGATCTATCTGGCGAACTGCGGATCTTCTGACACATCCGTAACACCGTCAGGATCCAAACGTGGTTTATATCAGGGAAATGTGGATCAAGCATATGATACAGATGCTTCCACAGGATATAACTGGGGCTATGTAGAGGATGCAACTTACTCTGCAACAGCCCGCGGCGGAGATACCACACTGAAAGGATCTTACCGTTATCAGTCAGACAAGATCACCTATGAAGCAGGAAAATCCGGAATCGAATATCAGTTTGAAGTACCGGAAGGTGATTACAAAGTTACCGTAGGTATCGATAACCCATGGAGCCAGTGGGGAACCAAAACAGAAGATATCATTCTGGAAGGACAGAAAGTAGAGTCCGGACTTACCGCCAAAGATTTCGAAAAAGAATATGAAGTAACGGTAACCGATGGAACACTGAATGTCTTTGTACAGAGTACAAGCAGATCTTCCACAAGCGATGACCCGGTTCTGAATTACATCGTGGTAAAAACAGAAGCCGGTGAAGCAGATCAGCTGGAAGTTCTGGCAAATGTAATCAAAAATTACACAGAAAAAACAGAGGGAAAAACCTATAAGAAAGCAACCAAAGAAGCATTTGATCAGGCGATTGCAGATGCACAGAAACTGGTAGATGAAAAATCCACCGATACTGATGCAATCAAAGCTGCAAAAGAAGCTATCGAGACTGCCTTTGATGCACTGGTAGAAACTCATATTGAAACTTATACATCCATCACCGGAACCGATGCAGCCAGAATCTATGATGACAATGGCGAAGCCATTCAGGCTCACGGTGGTCAGGTACAGAAGATCGGTGATACCTATTACTGGCTGGGTGAGGACCGTACCAACGGATACCGTCCGATGCCAGGTGTTCATCTGTATTCATCCAAAGATCTCTACAACTGGAAAGATGAAGGTGTTGTCTTAAGAACCATGGACAACTACGAACAGTTTGAGACAGATGATTACTTCAAGAAACTGTACGGAGATCTGACAGAAGCAGAGAAGAAAGATATCTATGTGGACCTGTGGGCAGAAGGTTGCGTCATGGAACGTCCAAAGATGCTGTATAACGAGAAAACAGGAAAATATGTGATCTGGTTCCATGCAGACGGAACAAGTCCGTATGCAAGCGGAAGCGGTTCCAACTATGCAAAAGCAAAAGCAGGTATCGCGATCGCTGATTCGGTCAACGGACCATACAGACTGCTGGGAAGTTATATGCTTACCGGAGATTACAGCAACCATGGATTTGATTCCGTAAGCGGACATGTCCGTGACATGAACTTGTTTAAAGATGATGATGGAACTGCATATGTAATGTACTCTTCCGAAGGTAATGCGGTTATGTATATCGCAAAACTGAACGATGAATACACAGGACTTGCAAAAGACGCTTCCGAGATGAAACTGGGAGAGGACTTTTGCATCAGCAGTACCGATTCCAGAGAAGGTCCGGCGATGTTCAAGTATCGTGGAAAATATTATCTGATCACTTCCGGCTGTACCGGATGGGCACCAAACCAGGCAGCATACTCTGTTGCAGACAGCCCGTTAGGACCATGGAAACGGATGGGAGATCCGTGCGTCGGAGATACCTCCAAAACAACTTTTGATACCCAGAGTACCTGTGTCATTCCGGTAGATGCGGAAAACGGAAAGTTCATCTACATGGGAGACCGCTGGTACAATCCGGATAACGGAAAAGACCTGAGCGATTCCAGATATGTATGGCTCCCGATCGAATTCGGATCAGGCGATACTATCATGCTGAAAAATTACAGCAACTGGACACTGGATGAACTCGAAGGCAAAGGAAGCATCGATGTAACAACGAAACTGCCAGAGACCGCAGAAAGCATCAGTGAACTGCAAAGCGCACTTCCGTCCACGATCAATGTTGAGATTGGCGGAAAGGCATATAATAACCAGACAGTAACCTGGATCATCAATGATGCAGAAAGACTTGGAGAATATCCGCTGGGTGAAGTTACTGTTACAGGAACACTTGCAGATCTGAACAGAGAAATTACAACCAAAGTATTCTGCTGTCCAAAAGGACTGACTTATTTTGCGGACTGTTATACAAATGGGGATAATACCTCTTCTGTATTTGAAAAATTCGCAGCAGCTGCAAATAATCTGAAAAATACGGTATCTGACCAGAAATACGGAAAAGATGTCGATGTAAACTGGGGTTACACAAGCACACCGGGAGCATCCGGCGGAAGCAGCTCTGAAGATATGGGTTCCAAAGGAAGCGGCGACTTCTTTAATACCGGCTGGTGGGCAACCAGCGGTCATACCATTGAGTACGGCTTCGAACTGGATCCTGGAAACTATGTAGTTTCTACCGGTTTCAACGAATGGTGGAGCAGCACCAGAGGAATCAAAGTAACCGTATCTTCTGTAGATGCTGACGGTAACAAGACCGAACTGGGAACCGGAAATGCAAGCCTTTCTTCCAGCAAGACACAGGACAGAAACGAAGTTGCAGTGACCGTTCCGGAAGGTTCTGATCATATTCTGGTAACCATCAGCAAAAACTCCGGCAGTGATCCTGTATTAAGCTGGATCGGTATTATCGATACCGAAGCAAAAGCTCCGGAAGTAAAAAATCTTCTGACAAACGGAAGCTTTGAAAACGGAACCGATGGCTGGTCTCTGGGAAATGGTGCAGCCATTGAAGAAGACAGCGAAGCTCCGGACGGAACACATTATCTGCATGATAATGGAAATAAACACTCCTGGGGAGATGGAAGTTCCAACGACAAAACAAACTATCCGATCAGCGTAGAACCGGATACGGAATATGTATTAACCGGAAGTATCAAAGTGAGCGGCAGCGGATGCTACTGGGCAGGCGCAAGAGTAGCCGGAAAAGAAATCTACTGTGTGGCAGCAACAGACAGCAGCTATACCGATACAACCGATACCGACAGCAAACTGGCAGCAGCAGTAAAACCGGGAGCAACGGAGTGGACACCTTTTGAGATCCGCTTTACCACACCATCTGATGTAACGACACTGGATGTATATACCTGGGCAGACAACGGTATCCAGGGTTATCTGGACAATCTGGTACTGACACCGGTATCTTCCGATCTGGACTGGACGGCATTTGACAAAGCAGTAGAAGATGCAGACAGCCTGCAGGCAGCAGACTACAAAGAAGCATCCTGGGCAGAATTCCAGGCTGTTGTAGAAGAAGCAAAAGCATTTAAGAAAAATGCAACAGAAGCAACAAAACAGAGAGAGATCCGTCTGATGATCAAGAAACTGGAAGAAGCAAAAGAAGCTCTGATCCCGGTAAATGATCCGGATGGAAATACTACTTATTATGTAGATGCCGAAAACGGCAACGATGCAAACGATGGAACAACACCGGAAACTGCATGGAAGACTTTAACAAAAGCATCCTCCATCCGTAAGATGACAGAAGGCGGAAGTATCCTTCTGAAAGCAGGCTGCGTATGGAACGGTGAACAGCTGGAAGTAAGAAATGCTGAAGGAACAGAAGAAAACCCGATCGTGATCGGAAGCTACGGTGAAGGCGAAAAACCGGTGATCAACGGACAGGGTGCACCGTGGGATGCAGACAGCAAAGAAGAACTTGCAGCAGTACACATCTACAACAGTGAGAACATTGTTGTGGAAAATCTGGAAATTACCAACTGGGATAGTTCTGTAAGCGGAGACTATACACAGAGCAGCAAACTGTTATCCGGTCTGGTAGTGGAAAACCAGGATAAGGGAGACCTTTCAAATGTTACAGTAAGAAACAACAAGATTCATGATGTCAACGGTAAGATGGCAGGCGGCGCAGACAAAGCAGCCGGCGGACTGATTGTTGTAGTAACCGGAAGCGGAAGCAATCATACCGGTACGGTAGAATCCAAATACAGCAACCTTACCATTGAAGGAAACGAAGTATACAGAGTAAGCCATGAAGCAATCTACATGGAAAGCGTATGGGCAAGCCGTACTCTGGTTGGCGGAACAAGCAGCGATACAGGATACCAGAACGCAGGAAACAGCAAATGGATCGGCAGCAGCAACGTTGTGATCAACAGCAACTATGTACATGATGTAGCAGGAGACGGTATTGTACCAATCAATACAACAGAAGCAATCGTAGAATATAACTTGATTGACAACTCCGCAGATACCAACTGGAATTATTCCGGTAACCCGAATCATGCAGCACTGTGGACATGGGATTCTGATAATGTAACCTTCCGTTACAACGAAGCATGCAACACAAGTAAAGCAGGATGGAACCTGGGAATCTCAGGAACCAACGACAGTATGGCATTTGACTTTGACTATGGTGTACAGAACTGTCTGTATGAGTACAACTACAGCCATGACAACTATGGTGGATTCCTGATGCTGTGCCCGGGACCTGGAGCAACTGTAAACAATATTGCAAGATACAATGTCAGCGTAAATGACGGTCTGTATGACGGCGCACCGATGATCCGTCTTGGCGGAGGAAAATACGGTTCCAACGGCGTACAGATTTACAACAACACCATGTACTGGGCAGACAGCAATTACTCTGTAGCACTGACTCCGACCTCTAACTGGGAAGGAAGCGTTGTAAAAGATGTAACTGTAAGCAACAACATTTTCTACGGACCTGCAAAAGCAGACAGTGTGAAGACAGACGGCGTAACCTACAGCCACAACCTGGTTTACGGTGGCGCACAGAATGTTTATACCGCAACAGTAAATGATGATACTACTGTTGTAGCAGACCCGTTGTTTGTAAATGTAAAAGATTACACATCCGGAACATGGGAAAACGGAAAAACAACACTGGGAACAGCAGAAGGCTTTAAACTGCAGGCAGGTTCTCCGGCCATCGATGCAGGAGCAGCACATGAAGATGCACCGGCAGTACAGCCAGACAGCGTAAAATCTGAATTGGTTGCAAATACAAATGAAAAACCATCCAGAGATTACTATGGAACAAAGTTGACCGATGGAAAGATCGATATCGGAGCAAACGAATACAAAGAAGCAGAACCTCAGCCGGAACCGGTAGACAAGAGTGAACTGCAGAAACTGTACGATGAAAACAGTGGAAAAGAGCAGGGTAACTACACAGATGACAGCTGGAATATCTTTACCACAGCATTAGAAGCAGCAAAAGCGGTACTGGATAACGCAGATGCAACCGCAGAGCAGGTAGCAGCAGCAACCACAGCTCTGGAGGAAGCAGTCAAAGGATTGACAGAAAAAGCTCCGGAACCGGTACAGGCAGATAAGAGCAAACTGCAGAAACTGTATGATGAAAACAGCCAGAAAGAACAGGGCAATTATACAGACGAAAGCTGGAAAGCTTTTGAAACCGCACTGGAAAGTGCAAAAGCAGTGCTGGATAACGAAGGTGCAACCGAAGAAATGGTACAGGCAGCGACAGAAGCACTAAAAGCAGCTGTTGACGGACTGACAGAAAAAACGGTTGATCCGACACCGGCAGACAAGACAGAACTTGGCAAACTGATTAAAAATGCAGAAGCAATATCCGCAGATGACTATACGGCAGAAAGCTATAAGGAACTGCAGGATGTTCTGACAGCAGTAAAAGTAATCTATGACAAGGACGATGCAGAACAGGAAGAAGTGGACAAAGCAGCATTACAGCTGAAAGCAGC
>NZ_SDKC01000001.1:335000-375000 GCF_004123145.1 Blautia faecicola
CTGGATAGACTCCAGGTATCCATACGCCAATCCATAACGTATGGAAGGGAACCCGGTGAACTGAAACATCTAAGTAGCCGGAGGAAAAGAAAGAAAACTCGATTCCCAGAGTAGCGGCGAGCGAAATGGGAGGAGCCTAAACCAGCGTGCGTGCATGCTGGGGTTATGGACTGCAGAAGTTACTGGAAACGATAGTGGAATGGTTTTGGGAAAGCCAGCCAGAGAGGGTGAAAGCCCCGTACATGAAATTGTGACCAGGACGGCAGGATCCAGAGTACCACGAGACACGTGGAACCTTGTGGGAAGTCGGGGGGACCACCCCCCAAGGCTAAATACTCCTTAGTGACCGATAGCGCATAGTACTGTGAAGGAAAGGTGAAAAGGACCCCGGGAGGGGAGTGAAAGAGAACCTGAAACCCTGTGTTTACAAGCTGTGGGAGCACCTTATGAGTGCAACCGCGTACTTTTTGTAGAACGGTCCGGCGAGTTACGCTGGCTGGCGAGGTTAAACGGTAGAGCCGTGGAGCCGAAGGGAAACCAAGTCTTAAGAGGGCGATGAAGTCAGTCAGAGTAGACCCGAAACCGGGTGATCTATCCATGTCCAGGTTGAAGTTGCCGTAAAAGGCAATGGAGGACCGAACCCACATCCGTTGAAAAGGGTGGGGATGAGGTGTGGATAGGGGAGAAATTCCAATCGAACCCGGAGATAGCTGGTTCTCCTCGAAATAGCTTTAGGGCTAGCCTCGATAGAGTCTTGCGGAGGTAGAGCACTGAATTTCCTAGGGGGCGTCAAAGCTTACCGAAGAATATCAAACTCCGAATGCCGTGTAGATGCTTATCGGGAGTCAGACTATACGAGATAAGTTGGATAGTCAAAAGGGAAAGAGCCCAGACCTCCAGCTAAGGTCCCAAAGTACGTGTTAAGTGGAAAAGGATGTGGGATTTCGAAGACAACCAGGATGTTGGCTCAGAAGCAGCCACACATTCAAAGAGTGCGTAATAGCTCACTGGTCGAGAGGTCCTGCGCCGAAAATGTCCGGGGCTGAAACACGACACCGAAGCTGAGGAATGTCTGAAGACATTGGTAGAGGAGCATTGGATACGCGACGAAGCAGTACCGGAAGGAGCTGTGGAGTGTATCGAAGAGAGAATGCCGGAATGAGTAGCGAGAGAAAGGTGAGAATCCTTTCGGCCGAATATCTAAGGTTTCCAGGGTAAAGCTGATCTGCCCTGGGTAAGTCGGGGCCTAAGGCGAGGGCGAGAGCCGTAGCCGATGGACAACAGGTTGAGATTCCTGTACTGCAGTAAGACAGAACTGTGGGGACACGTGTGGAGAGCATAGGCGCGGAGTGGAAAGCCGCGTGCAAGCGGGGTAGGAGTCCTGTAGGAAAAACCGCAGGGCAATCCGAAGACGTGATGCGGACCGAAATTTAGTAGGGAAGTATGTGAGCCATGCGTCAAGAAAAGCCGCTATTGTTCTTATTGTACCCGTACCGTAAACCGACACAGGTGGATGAGGAGAGAATCCTAAGGCCGACGGAAGAAGCATTGTTAAGGAACTCGGCAAAATGACCCCGTAACTTCGGGAGAAGGGGTGCCCGTGTAACAGCGGGCCGCAGAGAATAGGCTCAAGCAACTGTTTAGCAAAAACACAGGTCTATGCAAAACCGAAAGGTGAGGTATATGGGCTGACGCCTGCCCGGTGCTGGAAGGTTAAGAGGAGAGGTTAGCGCAAGCGAAGCTTTGAATTTAAGCCCCAGTAAACGGCGGCCGTAACTATAACGGTCCTAAGGTAGCGAAATTCCTTGTCGGGTAAGTTCCGACCCGCACGAAAGGCGTAATGATTTGAGCGCTGTCTCGACAATGCATCCGGTGAAATTGAAGTACCAGTGAAGATGCTGGTTACCTGCGCCAGGACGGAAAGACCCCATGGAGCTTTACTCCAGCTTGATACTGGGATTCGGTATTGCATGTACAGGATAGGTGGGAGGCTAAGAAATGGTAACGCCAGTTGCCATGGAGCCGCTGTTGGGATACCACCCTTGCAGTACTGGGTTTCTAACCAGCAGCCGTGACCCGGCTGGGGGACAATGTCAGGTGGGGAGTTTGACTGGGGCGGTCGCCTCCGAAAGGGTATCGGAGGCGCTCAAAGGTTCCCTCAGAATGGTTGGAAACCATTCGAAGAGTGCAAAGGCAGAAGGGAGCTTGACTGCGACACCGACGGGTGGAGCAGGTACGAAAGTAGGACTTAGTGATCCGGTGGTATTAAGTGGGAATGCCATCGCTCAACGGATAAAAGCTACCCTGGGGATAACAGGCTTATCACTCCCAAGAGTTCACATCGACGGAGTGGTTTGGCACCTCGATGTCGGCTCATCGCATCCTGGGGCTGTAGTAGGTCCCAAGGGTTGGGCTGTTCGCCCATTAAAGCGGTACGCGAGCTGGGTTCAGAACGTCGTGAGACAGTTCGGTCCCTATCCGGCGTGGGCGTAGGATATCTGAGAGGAGCTGTCCTTAGTACGAGAGGACCGGGATGGACGGACCGCTGGTGTACCTGTTGCAGTGCCAGCTGCATGGCAGGGTAGCCAAGTCCGGAAGGGATAAACGCTGAAGGCATCTAAGCGTGAAGCCCCCCTCAAGATGAGATATCCCATTCTATAAAAGAAGTAAGACCCCTTGAAGACGACGAGGTAGATAGGGCAGAGGTGGAAGTGCAGTAATGTATGGAGCTGACTGTTACTAATCGGTCGAGGGTTTGACCTGGAAGCGGTCAACCGCAGGAAGTAGGAAAGTGGATGTTACGTGTGTGCAGTTTTGAAGGTACATGGAGAGAGAAGAAACAAAAAAGAGAGATAAGAAAAAAGAAATAATCCTCCATAGCTCAGTCGGTAGAGCATGCGGCTGTTAACCGCAGTGTCGTTGGTTCGAGTCCAACTGGGGGAGCTTTTTTATGCCAGAAAAGGGTGTGGGAAGGCTCCGGGAGGAACGAGATAGATGAGACCTGTAAGATACAAGAGAATGTATCCTGCAGGTTTTTTTTGTTATACAGATATTTGTCAGGTCAGATTTTGCAGATATATTGTGGTTCAGGATAATTTTATATATGTTTTGAAATTTTGTAACCTTTACCTGCTGTTATTTGTATTATTAGTGAAAGGCCTTTGAAAACAAATAATCAACGCCGGTAAGCTGGCGCAAGGGTTATTGATACAGGAGAGACTCATGAGACAAACGATACAGGAATTGGTGGAACGATATCAGAACAGTCTGTACGCAGTGGCATTTAACGTATGCAAAAATCAGCAGGATGCGGAAGATGCTGTTCAGGATACGTTTCTCCAATATTATAACAGCAAAAAAGAATTTGAAAGTGAGCAGCATATACGGGCATGGCTGATCCGGGTGGCGATCAATAAAGCGAAGAATATGAATCTTTCATTCTGGAGGAAGAATAAAATTTCCCTGGAAGATTATATGGAGACACTCGTTTTTGAGACACCGGAGTCGGAGCATCTGTTTGAAACCGTGATGAGACTCCCTGAAAAATACAGAATTGTGATTCATCTGTTTTACTACGAGGATTACAGTGTCAGGGAAATCGGGGAGATCCTGAAGATTTCGGAGAGTAATGTCAAAGTAAGATTATCCCGTGGAAGAATGTTGCTTCGCGAGACTTTGAAGGAGGAATGGGACGATGACAAATAAAGAACGTTACAAACAGGCATTTTCGGTGTTGCATACCTCCGATCAGTTTTCTGTGGAGGTAGAGAATATGAGCAGATTAAACAAAAAACATAACATGAAAGTAGCCGCAGCTGCACTGGCAGGATGTATTCTTCTGGCGGGCGGAACAGGAACCGCTTATGCCGCAAATGTTGGCGGTATTCAGAGAACGGTTCAGGTATGGTTACACGGAGACCAGACGACTGCAAACATGACGGTTTCAGACGATGGCACATATACCATAGAGTATCCGGATGAAAACGGAGAAACGAGAGAAATAAGCGGTGGTGGAATCGCTTATGAAGCGGATGGCACAGAACGTCCATTGACAGGTGAGGAACTTCTGGAGGAAGCGAACAGCCCGGATGTGGAATATAATGACGACGGAACGGTATGGCTGTATTATAAGAATCAGAAGATCGAGATCACGGACAAGTTCAAAGACGATGTATGCTATGTGAAAGTGCAGGACGGAGACGAGACACTGTATGTGACTGTGAAATATCAGAATGGTCTTGCCTATTCGAATGAGAAGTATGTGGAAGAGGATGAATTTAACTGATCGGATGGAAACGGGGAGATAGAGTATTTATTATACAAATCAATGAGTAAAGACAGGAATAGCCGGTTTGAATGTTTTTGTGGTTCGAACCGGCTGTTCCTATCTAAGAACGGTTGACAGAACAGATTATTGATTCAAGCCATGCATCTGTTCGTGTTCTTTTTTGATCTCGATAAAACATTCCTCCGGTGTCCAGTGCTGGTTGGTGGGCGTCAGAATGGCTTTATAAGGAATACGGATCTGCTGCGCGCGTAAGCCCGTCAGAACGCGATCCAGGGTCATTTCAGATAAACCTGCAAAGATCATCATAGGATCGGAAAAAGACGGGGTAACAGCGCTCTCGGAGGGCAGATCAGCAGGTTCTTCCAGACCACACAGCGCAGCCAGTGTCTGTCCATACTGAGACACCGGGATCCGCCGGATCCGGAGCTTCAGCGGCAAGAGAATGCGTTCTAATTTCAGTTTGGTGTTACGGTCGGTTATATTGAAAAGTAAGATAGTTTCCTTCATCTTTATATTTTCCTCCTGAAAATTATATTGAATGGATCTTTGCAATCAGCCTTTTCCTTACGTATTATTAAGTAAATTGTGAAGAGCAATAAGCAGTTGTTCGGTTATGAGCAAGCAGCGAAGCGAATTGCGAATATCCGCCTGACTCGGTTACAGCACAATTATCTCTTAGAATGATAGCATAATTCGCTGTATGATCCATACATTTGTTATTGTACAGGAATTTCTGAAAAAAAGATACAATTTTTTTAAAAAAGTGCTTGCATTCTTCGGAAACCTATGATAGAATAACATTCGTCACTGAGATACGACACAAACAAAAAACAAGGCTCTGTGGTCAAGCGGTTAAGACATCGCCCTTTCACGGCGGTAACACGGGTTCGATTCCCGTCGGAGTCACTGAAAAATCTGAGAAAGATTTTTCCACAATTTTATAATGGCGCAGTAGCCAAGTGGTAAGGCAATGGTCTGCAACACCAGTATCCACCGGTTCAAATCCGGTCTGCGCCTCTCAAGTGCTTTAATCCGAAAAGATTAAAGCACTTTCTATAATATCTAAAGAGAACACTTCATATACCAATCATTAATTTTCAATTACAGATATCAGTAAAGTTCCACAAAAGTTTTTTATATGATTCAATTATATTTTTTCTGTTTATGCATTTCTTTTTATCTGGATTTTGTACCGGATCAAATTCTGATCGCACGTTTTTGGCTGTCTCCTGAATTTTCCTGATGACTTCCTGCTTTCCGGATACGTTTACTTTCGAAGAAAAAATGTTCAGTAAACAGAGGTATCACACGAAAAGAATGGAGGAGAAAGAAAATGAGAAAATGCAAAAGAAAAATACTGGGAGTACTTTTTATGAGTGCGATGCTGTTTTCGGCATGGCCGGCTGTTTATGGATCGGAGGCAGACGGCGGACAGAGGGTGGAGAGACAGGAAAGGCTCGGAACGGATGAGGAAGAAAGGGAGATACCAGAAGAAGAGGTAAGTCAGGGGTGGAAGGCAAGGGAAAGGCAGAGATTTTATCTGGACAGTAATCTCGAACGGCTGACCGGCTGGCAGAAGATAAACGGGAACTGGTATTATTTTGATGAGGAGGGATGGATGCAGACGGGTTGGCTGGAAGATGGCGGAAAGCGGTATTATCTGAAGGATAATGGTGTGATGCAGACCGGTTGGATCCTGGAGCAGAAACAGTGGTATTTTGCGGATGGTACGGGAGCGATGCGTACCGGGTGGCTGCATAAAGGCGGGAGCTGGTTTTATCTGCAAGAAAACGGGGCGATGTGTACCGGATGGAAAGATATTGGTGGAACGTGGTATTATTTTCGTCCGGGGAACGGTGATATGATGACCGGATGGGTGCGGGATCGTGAAACCTGGTACTATATGAGCGGCAGTGGAGCGATGCAAACCGGCTGGCTGAAACATGGGACTGCATGGTATTATCTCAGTGGAAGTGGCGCTATGGCGAAGGACTGGACGCAGGTCAGAGGTTCCTGGTATTACCTGAACGATCATGGAGCAATGCAGACGGGCTGGCTTCACAGAGGAAATAACTGGTTCTATCTGAATGAGGATGGTGTGATGCAAACCGGCTGGCTGCACCGGAGGGGTGTCTGGTACTATCTGAACAGGAGTGGAGCGATGTTGACCGGCTGGCAGGTTGTTGGATCTTCCTGGTATTATTTCGACGGAGACGGGGCGATGCAGAGCGGTTGGATCTGTCTGGAGGGATCCTGGTATTATCTTGGTGGAAATAATGACGGGGCGATGAAAACAGGATGGATTCGCAACGGGGGAAGAAATTATTATCTGACCCCGGGAGGTATCTGGAAAGATATCCGTCTTGCCGTGATTGGAAACAACGAGGCAGGTGCAATCACCACGGCGGCAAAATTTGTCGAAATGGGTGTTGATGCAACGGTTGTTACAGGAAACTTTGAGATCTCCCGGTATGACGGAATTATCATTCCCGGTGGCGGTGATCTGGATCCGGCACGATACGGACAGACCAATACGGCAAGCGGAAATATCGACAACATACTGGATGAAAGGCAGATAGATGCTGTGAAACAATGTGTAGCAGCGGGGAAGCCGATCTTTGGTATCTGTAAAGGCGTGCAGCTGATCAATGTAGTTTTCGGCGGGACGCTGAATCAGAGTATCTCAGGTCATATGGGAGTATGGCACACGGTAAGTGTGAGCAGAAGCGGCTGGTTTTCCAATATTTACTCCGGTTCCGTGCGCGTCCTCAGCTACCATCACCAGTCGATCCGTGACCTGGCGGACGGTTTTCAGGCAGACATGCGTGCAGGTGACGGAACCATCGAAGCGATTTCCAATAACGAAAAACACATCTACGGCGTCCAGTTTCACCCGGAACAGATGAACAACGAGGTGGGAAACCGCTGCATCAGGCAGTTTGTGGAGGTTTGTGCGAAATAAGATGTGAAAAATCCTGAAACTTTTTTACACAGTGCCTCGTCTAATCAATAGAAAGACAAAAGAGGGGGTGAAGCTATGGAATATCTGGATCTGGTAAAAAGAGCGAAGAGCGGGAATGAGGAGGCATTTATCCGGTTGATGGAGTTGCAGTCGGACTGTATGTATAAGATGGCGAAAACCATTTTGAAAAATGAGGAAGATGTGGCTGATGCAATGGCGGAGACGGTTCTGACTTGCTGGGAAAAGATTTCTACATTGAGAAAGAACCGATGCATCCTGCACCAGTCAGGGAATCACGGTTACTGTGTTGCAGAGTATTACCGATCAGAATTTCAGCCATCTGGCGTTTTCGGTAAAAGGATACTCGGCAGAAACGAAAGAACAGCCAGACTTTGAGCAGGTGATTGTGAAGGTGGATGGAAAAGAAGTAAATGCTTCCGGAAGTTTCCGGAATTTTGGTGAAGAAGATATGCCGGGCTATCAGAAAGCGGATGGAACGATGGAATATCTCATGCAAATTGATTCGAACGAAGAAAACGGGCTGGCAGTTAAGAAGATACAGGTAATCTTAGAAAATTTAGGTACGGTAAATAAACAGGCAGAATTTGTCTCGGGTGTGAAAGGAACCTGGACGCTGGACTGGGAACTTGCAGGCACGGAAAAAGAGGAAGGATTGTCGGTCAATCAGACGATCGGAGATACGGATACGGTAGTAAAATCCATAGAGATTACGCCGCTGTCTCTGACGATCCATTATGATATGCCAAGAAAGAAGATTACAAAACAATCATATGGCGATGATGGGGTGACTACATGGGAAACATATGAAGAACCGTGGTTTTTATATGGATTTCGCATGAAAGACGGAACTGTCCGGCAAATGGTTTTTCAGTCGCAGGAGCAGGGATATGATGATGAGACAACGGAGGCCTATACAGTACAATATGCAACGGATCAGATTGTAGAAGTGGAGCAGATCAACAGTCTGTTGTATGTGAAACCGGGCGGAAATCTACAGGAACCGGGGGAAGAAGATCTTGTTGAGGTAAAATTACCGAAATAATTTACGCGAGTAACGAGCCAAAGTTCATGCCTACATGAGAACTTGGTGACTGCTGCGACAACGTGTAAAATTCGCGAAGCATATGTATGTTATTTGATGAATATGAAAACAGAGATTACTGGTCAATGGTAATATTCTGCGAAGCGTGTTATCAGCACGAAATGGACAGCAAAAAGGTGGCAGATTCAGTCGGAAAAGATTGAATCTGCTACCTCTTTCTTGTACACTATAGAATAGAATGACAAAGTATATGGGGTATGATGTCAGGAAGTGACTGAAAAGCTATGGGGCAGTCAGGACTAAACAATATTAGAAAATAAGTATGCGAACGGAGAAGAGAAATGGGAAAAGAGACAGAGCAGAAACAGGAAATTGTGAATCAGGGGGTTCATACATACAGTCAGGTGGAATCTTATGTCTGGCCACAGGAGCCTATTTTGAGGGAGCAGCTGGAGTGGTTTCAGGATCAGAAGCTGGCGTTGATGGTGCACTGGGGAATGTATAATCAGCTGGGCATGGTGGCGAGCTGGGCGCTCAGTGATGAGGATGCGGAGTGGTCCAGAAAGACGGTAGACTGGACGGATGACGGGGAGCTTTTTAAGAGGCAGTATCGGGCATTAAACCGTGCGTTTGATCCGGTGGCTTTTCAGCCGGAAGAATGGGCGAAGATGGCAAAGAAATGTGGGTTCCGGTATCTGATTCTGACGACCAAGCATCACGACGGCTTCTGTCTGTGGGATACGGCATATACAGAATACAAGACCACGGCGGAGGAATGTCCGTTTCATACGCATAAATATGCGGATATTGTCCGTACCATGTTTGATGCGTTTCGAAAAGAAGGACTGGGAATCGGAGCGTATTTTTCCAAGGCGGACTGGCACTGTCCGGATTACTGGGAAACAGAGAAGGCGCTTACACGGAAAACTACCAGAAATCCTACCTATGACCCGAAAGAAAATCCTGAAGCGTGGGAGCGGTTCCGGGCATTTACCAGGGATCAGATTCTGGAACTTGGAAAGCAGTATGGAAGGCTGGATATCCTCTGGTTTGATGCTGGCTGGGTAGCGGCTGCAAACGGACAGGATATCCGGCTGGGCGAGATTGTAGAGAAAGTGCGAAAAACGCAGCCATGGGTGCTGGCAGTAGACCGGACGGTGGGCGGTGCTTATGAGAATTATGTCACACCGGAGATGTGTGTGCCGGAAAAACCGCTGCGTGTGCCCTGGGAGAGCTGCCTGACGCTGGGAGCTGATTTTAACTATGCGTATGGAGATCATTACAAATCCCAGAGAGAACTGGTAAATCTTCTGGTCAATATTGTGGCGAAGGGCGGAAATATGGCGTTAAATGTAAGTCCGCAGCCGGATGGCAGGATTCCGGTGGAAGCGTGGGAGAGCCTGCGGGGACTGGGTGCATGGATGCAGACATATGGGGAAGCCATCTATGGAACAAGAATCTGTGCGCCGTATCAGAGCGGAAATCTGGCATTTACGCAAAAAGGCGATACCGTCTATGTGATCCGGCTGTATCCGGAGGAAGGGGAAGCGGTAGAAGAAGAACTTTTGATTCCTTATCAGGAAAAAATCCGCGGGATTTCCATGGTGGACACGAAAAAAGCGGTTGAATGGCAGATAACAGAAGAAGGAATCCGGGTGGTGATTCCGAAAGGGTACCGCGAAGGAGATACGCCGATTGCAATTGTATGGAAGATAGAACGGTAGTAACTATTCAGCAGGTAACTTTGAAGAGACTGAACAGTTACGAACGGTAAAGAAAAGTATCATCTGAGACAATAGGAAATCAGGTGAAAAACGGGATAGGAAGAAAGTAGCAGATAATAGGAAAAATAAGAAGCTGGAAAACGGGGAACAGAGTATGAAAATGATATTTGAGACGCCGGCGACTGTCTGGCAGGAGGCATTTCCGCTGGGAAACGGACGGATCGGTGCGCTGATGTTCGGGGACGGGGAGGCAGAAACGCTTTGCTTGAATGAAGATACCCTCTGGTCGGGCTATCCGGGGGATCCGCGCACCGGTATGGGATATGAGGATATCAAAAAAGCAGAAGTGTATGCAAAAGAGGGAAAGTATCTTCAGGCTGCACAGGTGCTAAATCAGGCACAGGAGACGGCAGAGGATGTAGAGATGTATGAGCCTTTCGGCACGGTACGGATTCGGTTTGAGGGAGAGCGGGAGATTGCAGATTATCAAAGAGAACTGGATCTTGAGACGGCAACTGCCCGGGTGACATATCGAAATTGCGGGAAATCGTATGAACACCGTTGCTTTTGCAGTGCACCGGCGCAGATGTTGGTGTACCGGATCCGAGCAGAGGAAGCATTTACCATAACGGTCACGGCAGAGGGCGGATTTCTTACGGGAAACAGCTGGGACGGAAAAATATGGAAAATGCAGGGACAGATGCCGGGAAAAAGTAAGATCCCTGTGGGGGCGAAAGAAGGGGACGGCAGTGAGTTCGTTTTTTCGGAAAATCCGCAGGAAAAAGGAATGTTATATGAAGGCTGGTGTATGTTTGAGACGAAAGAGGGGGAGATCCTTCCGACAGAGATGGGAGTTCGCTGCGTCAATGTGCATGAGATTACCATGCGGATTCTAATCCGTTCCGGGTTTGCAGGAGTTTCCAGACATCCGTACACAGACGGGAAGGATCCGGCAAAGCTGTTACTTCAGGATCAGGAGAGAGCCGGGATGCCGGTGGAAGAGTTGTGGAAAGAACATATCCGGGAGTATCAGCAGTATTTTCAGAGAGTGAAATTGACGCTTGGAGATGGCAGCAGAGACGGGATGGATCTTTCGAAACGGCTGGAACAGTATAAAAAAGACGGCGAGGATCCGGGGCTGGAGCAGCTGTTGTTTGATTATGGACGGTATCTGCTGATTTCCTGTTCCCGACCGGGCACGCAGGCGGCAAACTTGCAGGGTATCTGGAACTGCGACCGGATCCCGGCGTGGAAGAGCGATTATACGGTAAATATCAATACCGAGATGAATTACTGGATGACCGGTCCGTGTAATCTTCACGAACTGGCAGAGCCTCTGGTGCGGATGAACCGGGAACTGCTGGAAAGTGCGAGGGAGACGGCGCAGAAATATTTTCACTGTGAAGGTGCGGCGTGTTTCCATAACGTGGATCTGTGGAGAAAGACATCACCGGCAGCAGGACTGGCAAACTGGGCGTTCTGGCCATTTGGCGGGGCGTGGATGTGCCGGAATCTCTATGAGGAATATCTGTTTACGCAGGACAGAGAGTATTTGCAGGAGATTTTTCCGGTGCTGGAGGAACATGCCAGATTTTGCAGCAACATGTTACAAAAGACGGATAAAGGACTGGCAGTGGTTCCGGCAACATCGCCGGAAAATTGTTTCCTGGATCAGGGAGAAGCAGTTCCGGTGGCATTGTATACAGAAAATACGCTGGCAATTATTCGAAACCTGTTCCGGGATTATCTGGAAGCATGTGAAGTATTAAAGAAAGAGAGGACTCTTTTAAAAACGATCCGTGAACAGCTGTCGGTGATCGTACCGACACAGCTGGGAAGTGACGGAAGGATTCTGGAGTGGAATGAGGAACTCCCGGAGGCGGAAGTAGAACACAGACATTTGTCGCATCTGTATGAGTTCCATCCGGGAAGAGGAATCACGAGAAAGACGCCGGAACTTCTGGAAGGAGTGCAAAAAAGCCTGCTTGTCCGGGGCGACGAGGGAACCGGCTGGAGTCTGGCGTGGAAAATTCTGATGTGGGCAAGGATGGAAGACGGTGCGCATGCGGCAAAACAGGTGGCGCAGATGCTGCAGGTTCGTGATCCTTTCGCGGAAATGTCCGTGCAGGGCGGCGGTGTATACCCGAACCTGTTCTGTGCACATCCACCGTTCCAGATTGACGGAAATCTTGGATTTACCGCGGGAATCGCAGAGATGCTGCTGCAAAGCCACGGAGGAGAACTCGTGATCCTTCCGGCGGTATCGCCGAAGTGGAAATGTGGCTCTGTACAGGGGCTGATCGCCCGGGGTGCGATTACGGTGGATATCGCGTGGGAAGGAGAGTGTGTGAACTGTTGGCTGACGAGCAAAACAGATCAGGAAGTCCGGGTGCGTGTGAAAATGCAGGAGAGCAGGACGGTATTTTTGAAAGCCGGAAATAGAGTAAAATTTGAATAATTGCTTACATGCAAAGATGTCCTGCGGATAGAAAACAGAGATTTGTTTTAGCAATTAAGGGATTTCTGGTAGTTTGCGAGAAGAAAATATAACGAACCAAAATAAGGAATGCAGTTTATGAAAAACAGCAGCCGGTGTATGCTTCGAATTGTTAGGGAAACATATACCGGCTGTTGATTTATTCAAGGGAAACGAATCAAAGTCTGCATTTGTACTAGGCAGGGATGAGTAAGGTTCCCTGTACAGTCTGGCGAATGGATTCTGCGAATTAAGACTTTGACGGAATAAACGGTGCAATCGCTCCTGCTACATTCGAGATTGGCATGGTCTGGAGCCATATATGTCCCGGGCCGGTGATGACGGTGTTGAAGATGCCTTCCCCGCCAAAAAGCATATTTTTTACACCGGGAACGGTCTGGATATCCATGGAACAGGTGGCTTCCATAGCAGCCAGATAACCGGTATCCACGATGATCTGCTGACCGGGCTGCAGGTCGTATTCGACAACATGGCCGTCAAATTCTAGGAATACCATCCCTTCTCCGGCAAGGCGCTGCATGATAAATCCCTCACCGCCGAAGAGTCCGGAACCGAAGCGTTTCTGGAAGAAAACAGAAAGGTTTACCCCGGCTTCGGAAGCGAGAAAACCGGACTTCTGTACAATCAGTTCCCGCCCGGGGGAAATCTGGTAAGGAAGAATACTTCCCGGGAAGCAGGAGGCAAAAGCAATCATGCCGGGACCGCCCTGGGCAGTATAGATATTCTGAAACATGGATTCACCGGAAAACATCCGTCCGAAAGCTTTTCCGATGCCGCCGTTGGTAGAAGTTGCCATGTGCATGTTCGGTGACATCCAGCTCATGGCTCCTTTTTCTGTGATCATTTTTTCACCGCCGTCCAGATAACAGATAACAACGGGTAAAGTGTCGCCTTGAATTTCATAACGCATAATATGTACCTCCTGTATAGAAAATTTGCAGCTGTTCAGTTATGAGCAAGTAGCGAAGCGGATTGCGAATATCCGCTTGAATGAGTTCCGGAGTTTTTTACATCCTGCCTGGAACAGTGAAAATCATGGTTATGATGATGTTTCTACTGGTATTATATCAAAGTAGACAGCTGGATGATATGGAATTAAGAAAAAAGTAAACAATAAAATTTGAAAAAAATGTTTGACAAATATATATGTATGTGGTAATTTATAGAAAAGTTTAGTGTAGTAAACCGTTGAAGCGGAGATCAAAGCAGTTATGCGCGCACAGAGAGTCCGGGAGGGTGAGAGCCGGGTGGAGATGCAGATTGCCAAATGGACCGCTGAGGGCGCAGTGAACAGTCATTATTTCGAATCGGCTCAGTATTCTGCGACGTGGGGCATACGTCAGTTGCCGGGAATATGCAGGTATTCCGCGAAGCGCACAGTGCAAACTGTGAAACAAGGTGGTACCGCGGGTAGTTTATCATACGCTCGTCCTTGACAGAAGAACAAGTTTCTGTCGAGGGCGGGCGTTTTTTCGCGTTGTGCATCAATAATTGATCCTGTGGATCTATATATTACCTTGACAGAAAAACAAAGGGAAAGACAGTAAAAGAAAAGATTTACAGGAGGTGCCCGAATGTATCCAACATTAGAAAAGGTAAAAGAAATTGCAGCCAGTGGACAGTATCGCAGAGTTCCCGTATGTAAAGAGTTATATGCGGATCGATATACACCCGTAGAAGTGATGCGGGTTTTGCGGAAAGCAAGTAAACATTGTTATCTGTTAGAGAGTGCCAGCCAGACGGAGGTATGGGGAAGATTTTCTTTTCTCGGTTATGAGCCGGCGATGGAGATCACCTGTACGGATGGTCTTCTGAACATCCGAAAAACCGGGGAAGATGCGGTTGTGACAAAGAAAGTAGAACATCCGGGCGATACTCTGCGGGAGATCATTCAGGAATATAAAACACCGGTGATGGAAGAATTTCCACCATTTACCGGCGGGCTGGTAGGGTACTTTTCCTATGACTATATCAAATACAGCGAACAGAAATTAAAACTCGAAGATAAAGAGCAGCAGGATTTCAGGGATATGGATCTGATGTTGTTCGATCAGGTGATTGCCTTTGATCATTACCGTCAGAAAGTGTTGCTGATCGCCGGAGTGATGACCGATGATCTGGAAGCGTCTTATCAGAAGGCAGAAGGAAAACTGGAAGAGATGGCACAGCTTCTGAAAACCGGACCGCATATGGAATTCGAAAAACTGAAGCTGGAGTCCGATATCCGGCCACAGTTCCCGGAAGCGGAATATTGTGAGATGGTGGAGAAAGCCAAACATTACATCCGTGAGGGTGATATTTTCCAGGTGGTATTATCGAATCCGATGCGGGCGAAAGTGACAGGAAATCTTTTCGATACCTACCGGGTGCTGAGGGCGACAAACCCATCTCCGTATATGTTCTATTTTTCCAGCGACGATATTGAGATTGCGGGAGCATCTCCGGAGACTCTGGTAAAACTGGAAGCCGGGAATCTGAGTACTTTCCCGTTGGCCGGAACCAGACCGAGAGGAAAGACAAGGGAAGAAGACAGGGAACTGGAAGCCGGACTTTTAAAAGATGAAAAAGAACGGGCAGAACACAACATGCTGGTGGATCTGGGAAGAAATGATATCGGAAAGATCAGTAAGATTGGCAGTGTGAAAGTGGAAAAATACATGTGTGTGGAACATTTTTCACATGTCATGCATCTTGGTTCTACGGTAGTCGGAGATCTGCGAGAGGATAAAGATGCGGTGGATGCCGTTGATGCGATCCTGCCGGCTGGAACACTCTCCGGAGCACCGAAGTTCCGGGCCTGTCAGATCATCGAAGAACTGGAACACAGCAAACGTGGTATCTACGGTGGGGCGATCGGTTATCTGGATTTTACAGGAAATCTGGATACCTGTATCGCGATCCGCCTGGTTTATAAAAAGAAAGGTGAAATCTGTATTCGTTCCGGTGCCGGTATCGTGGCGGACAGCGTACCGGAGAAAGAATTTGAAGAATGCTGCAACAAGGCACGGGCCGTGGTTCAGGCAATTGCACAGGCACAGGAGGGATTGGAATGATAGTACTGATTGATAATTACGACAGTTTTTCTTATAACTTATATCAGCTGATCGGTTCCGTGGAGCCGGATATCAAAGTCGTGCGAAACGATGCATATACGGTGGAAGAGATCGAGGCGATGAAACCGGAAGCCATCATCCTTTCTCCGGGACCCGGAAAACCGTCCGATGCAGGAATCTGTATTGAGGCGATCCGGTATTTTGCCGGAAAGGTTCCGGTCTTTGGTGTGTGTCTGGGACATCAGGCAATCTGCGAAGCATTTGGTGGAACGGTGTCCTATGCGAAAGAACTGATGCACGGAAAACAGAAAGAGATTCATCAGATCGGTGAAAATCAGCTGTTTCAGGGGTTGCCGGAGACATTTCCGGCAGCGCGGTATCACTCACTGGCAGCATTAAAGGAAGAACTGCCGGAAGAACTGAAAGTGACTGCGGAGTCGGAAGACGGAGAAGTGATGGCGGTAGAACACACAAAATATCCGATCTACGGTGTACAGTTTCACCCGGAATCGGTGATGACACCGGATGGCAAGATTATGATAGAGAACTTTATGGATGTAGTCAGAGGAGGAAGAGAACAATGATCAAAGAAGCAATTATCAAAGTGGCAAAAAAAGAAGATCTGACATATGAAGAATCAAAAGCTGTTATGAATGAGATCATGGATGGAGAAACTTCTCAGGTACAGACGGCGGCATATCTGACAGCCTTAGCTATGAAGGGTGAAACCATTGATGAGATCACAGGATCTGCCGAAGGTATGCGTTCCCATGCCCTGCAGTTAAAACATGATATGGATGTCCTGGAGATTGTCGGTACCGGTGGGGACGGTTCCAATTCTTTTAATATTTCCACAACCGCTTCTCTGGTCATCGCAGCAGGTGGTGTTCCGGTAGCAAAACATGGAAACCGTGCGGCATCTTCCAAATCAGGAGCAGCGGATGTACTGGAAGCCCTGGGTGTAAAGATCACGCTGACACCGGAACAGAGTGAAAAAATACTGGAAAAGATCGGGATCTGTTTCCTGTTTGCACAGACTTATCACACCGCGATGAAATATGTGGCACCGGTCAGAAAAGAACTGGGTATCCGCACAGTGTTTAACATTCTCGGCCCGCTAACGAACCCGGCAAATGCAAACATGCAGATCATGGGCGTCTACAGTGAAGAGCTGGTAGAGCCGATGGCACAGGTTCTGGTGAAACTGGGCGTGAAAAAGGGTATGGTTGTGTATGGTACGGACAGCCTGGATGAGATCTCGATGAGTGCACCGACTGCTGTGTGTGAGATCTGTGATGGTAAATTAGCTCCTTATGAGATAGTTCCGGAACAGTTCGGTTACAAAAAATGCGAGAAAGACGAGTTAAAAGGTGACACTCCGCAGGAAAATGCGACCATCACCCGAGCAATCCTCGATGGCAGTGAACAGGGGGCGAAACGACAGGCCGTGTGCATGAACGCCGGAGCCGCTCTGTATGTGGCAGGAAAAGCAGGGACACTGGAAGAAGGTGTACGTCTGGCAGAGCAACTGATCGACAGCGGTGCAGCACTGAAGAAACTGGAAACATTCATTCGGGAGAGTAATGAAGCATGAATATATTAGAAGAAATTGCAGGAAAGACAAGAGAGCGGATTGACCAGGAAAAAGGTAAGGTATCTGTTGCAGAATTAAAGGAAAGGATCCGGGACCGGGAACAGAATCCGGCGATTCTTCCGACACTGTCTTTTTATCAGGCATTGAAAAAAGAAGGGATGTCCTATATCTGTGAGGTGAAGAAAGCATCTCCGTCAAAAGGACTGATCGCACCGGATTTTCCGTATGTGGAGATCGCGAAGGAATATGAGGCAGCAGGAGCATCGGCGATTTCCTGTCTGACAGAACCGTTTTATTTTCAGGGATCCGACCGGTATCTGGAAGAGATCACAGCGGCAGTGAATATTCCGGTACTCCGGAAAGATTTTACAGTAGATGAGTATATGATCTATCAGGCGAAAGCCTTTGGGGCATCAGCAGTACTTCTGATCTGTGCGATCCTTGATGATGTACAGCTGAGAGAGTACCGGCAGCTGGCAGAAAGTCTGGGGCTGGATGCGCTGGTGGAAGCACATGATGAGCGGGAAGTAGAGCGGGCATTGGAAGCCGGAGCGAAGATCGTAGGAGTCAATAACCGGGATCTTCGGACATTCCGGGTGGATATGAATAACAGCATCCGGCTGCGGAATCTGGCACCGGAGGAAGTGGTCTTTGTATCAGAAAGCGGAATCAGGACGAGTGCAGATATCAACCTGTTATATGATAACCGGGTGGATGCCGTGCTGATCGGAGAAACGCTGATGCGAAGCCCGGATAAAAAGGCGATGCTTGAGACGCTGAACGGAAAACCACTTTCCCGGTAAATGAGAGAGCGGATGCGGGTAAGGAAGGGAAATCCTTATAACGCGTATCGGGGTAAAAAGCAGCAGGAGAGATTAAGCATGAGCAGAATAAAAATATGCGGTCTGCGGCGGCCGGAGGATATCGCGGCGGTTAATGAGGCAAGGCCGGATTATTGTGGATTTATTGTGGAATATCCCAAAAGCAGACGGAGTATCGACCGGGCAACATTACGGGAACTGGTACGGGGACTGCGGGAGGAAATTGTTCCGGTAGGTGTATTTGTCAATGCACCGAAAGAGCTGGTGGCAGAGCTTCTCGAGGAGGGAACGATACAGATAGCACAGCTTCACGGACAGGAACCGAAGGAATATATACAGGAATTAAAGGTACTGACAGAAAAACCGCTGATTCAGGCATTTTCCATAAAGTCGAAGGAAGATGTGGAGCGGGCCCGGGAGAGTGTGGCGGATTATATTTTACTGGATCAGGGAAGCGGCGGAACGGGAAAAGTGTTTGACTGGTCTCTGGTGGGTGAAGTCGGACGACCGTATTTTCTGGCCGGAGGTCTCGATGTGGAAAATCTGCGGGAAGCGATCGGGCTGCTTCATCCATGGGCGGTGGATCTGAGCAGCAGTCTGGAGATTGATGGAATAAAAAATGCCGGACGGATCTGTCAGGCAGTGGAAATAGTAAGAATGGAGGAAACAAAAGATGTCAAAAGGTAGATTTGGAGTACATGGCGGACAGTATATTCCGGAGACGCTGATGAATGCGGTTCTGGAACTGGAGGAAGCCTACAATCATTATAAAAATGACCCGGAGTTCAACCGGGAACTGGCGGAGCTTCTGAATGAATATGCGGGAAGACCGTCCAGGCTGTACTATGCGGCTCATATGACAGAGGATCTCGGCGGGGCAAAAGTGTATCTGAAGAGAGAAGATCTGAACCATACCGGTGCACATAAGATTAATAACGTGCTGGGGCAGGTACTGCTGGCAAAGAAAATGGGAAAAACCCGTGTGATCGCAGAGACAGGAGCCGGTCAGCATGGGGTGGCGACAGCTACCGCAGCTGCCATGATGGGTATGGAATGTGAAGTATTTATGGGAAAAGAGGATACGGAGCGTCAGGCGCTGAACGTGTATCGGATGCGCCTTCTGGGAGCAAAAGTTCATGCGGTTACTTCCGGAACTGCCACGTTAAAAGATGCGGTTTCCGAGACCATGAGAGAGTGGACCAACCGGATCGCGGACACGCATTATGTACTGGGTTCTGCGATGGGACCGCATCCGTTCCCGACGATTGTCAGAGATTTTCAGGCGGTAATCTCCAAGGAGATCAAGGAGCAGATCCTGGAGAAAGAGGGACGGCTTCCGGATGCTGTTCTGGCGTGTGTCGGCGGCGGATCGAATGCGATCGGAACCTTTTATAATTTTATCGAAGATGACGGTGTACGTCTGATCGGCTGTGAGGCAGCAGGACGGGGTATCAATACGGCAGAAACTGCAGCAACGATCGCTACCGGAAAGCTGGGTATCTTCCATGGAATGAAATCTTATTTCTGCCAGGATGAATATGGTCAGATCGCACCGGTATATTCGATCTCAGCCGGACTGGATTATCCGGGTGTGGGACCGGAGCATGCCCATCTGTATGACACCGGACGTGCGGAATATGTGCCGGTCACGGATGATGAGGCAGTAGATGCCTTTGAATATTTGTCTAAGGTGGAAGGTATTATCCCGGCGATCGAGAGTGCCCATGCAGTTGCATATGCGAAGAAGCTGGTGCCGACGATGGGAAAGGATCAGATTGTAGTAATTACCATCTCCGGAAGGGGAGATAAAGACTGTGCAGCGATTGCCCGCTACAGAGGGGAGGATATCCATGAATAAGAGAATTACAGAGAGTTTTACAAAAGGGAAAGCATTTATTCCGTTTATTACCTGCGGGGATCCGTCACTGGAGGTGACAGAGCAGCTTGTATATGCCATGGAGGAAGCAGGGGCAGATCTGATCGAACTGGGAATCCCGTTTTCTGACCCGACCGCAGAGGGTCCGGTGATTCAGGCGGCAAATATCCGTGCGCTGTCCGGTGGCGTTACGACGGACAAGGTGTTTGCGATGGTTGAGAAGATTCGGAAGAATTCGAGTATTCCGATGGTGTTTATGACATATGCAAATGTAGTGTTTTCTTATGGAACAGAGCGTTTTGTGAAAAAGGCAGCAGAAGTTGGCATGGACGGACTGATCTTACCGGATGTACCGTTTGAAGAAAAAGAGGAGTTTGACGGAGTCTGCAAGGAGTACGGACTGGATCTGATTTCTCTGATCGCACCGACTTCGCATGAGAGAATCTCCATGATCGCGAAGGAAGCGCAGGGATTTGTGTACTGTGTTTCTTCTCTGGGGGTTACGGGTATGCGCTCTCAGATCACGACGGATATCGGAGCAATGGTGGATCTGGTGAAGAAGGCGAAGGATATTCCCTGTGCGGTTGGGTTTGGTATCTCGAATCCGGAGCAGGCGAAGAAGATGGCCGGGCAGTCGGATGGGGTAATTGTCGGATCGGCGATCGTGAAGCTTTGCGGACAGTATGGGGTGGAGTGTATTCCTTATGTGAAGGAGTATGTGAAAGCTATGAAGGATGCTGTCAGGGAGGCTTAGAGCGTGTCTGAAAAATCATTTCCGCAATCTGCAAGCCCCACTTTGCGGTATATTTTACCCTCATTCGGTTGCCGTAGCCCGCTACGCCGCCCTCATTCGGATAAAATCTCCCACAAACTGGGACTCGCAGTTCACGAAAAGCCTTTTTCAAACACGTTCTAGGTTTTCTTGTAGTTTTCTCTTACGCCGGACGAAATGGAGCGCCTGCCCGTAAGCTGCAGACAACCGCTGGTAACGCAAATCTGAGGTAATCGGTAACTGCATCTAAGACTCTCGCGAGAGCGCTCGAGCCTAAGATTCCGTAAACGATGGATCTCATCTTTGCTAAGGGCACCAGCAAAAGGCTGTCTGCAGCTTACTTCGATTGAGGTTGTTGAGTCATTTCAGTTTACTTATGTCGAATAGAAATTTAACAGTGGAAGGAGCAGGTCTTGGGGTGGGGCAACATGGGCAGGGGAACTTTAAGCTAGCCGCTAACTTCGGCTAGCTTAAAGTTCCCCTGCCCATGTTGCCCCACCCCAGGATCTGCTCCTTCCGCGTCCGGGTTTCAAGACACTACAACATACATAATCCTACACATCCAACTGAGACATAGAGATACACCAGAGGGGGAAGAATATTCGATATTTGAATTTACACATGTAAAATGTAAACTTAAAACCAAAATAAGTTGACAATCGATACTTTTATGTGTTAAAGTGATATCCGTACGAAAAATGAAAGGGCATTTTGCCCATGACAAATGAAAGGATATGTTATGAATTCCGAATTTTATGAAAAAGAGGTACCTGTTCTTTCCAGGGAGGATGCGATCGCTATTTTGAACACGCCGGATGAGGAGCTGGATACGCTGATCGATCGCGCGAAGAGTTTGCGATATCGATATAAGGGGGATCGTGTAAGTATTCATATTCTTACCAACGCTCGCAGCGGCAACTGTTCGCAGGATTGTGCTTATTGTGCACAGTCATGTCGTTCTACCGCAGATATTGATAAGTATAAATGGGTAGATGAAGATAAGCTGTATCAGGATAATGATTTTGTAAATGAGTATCATTTATCCAGACATTGTATTGGTCTGAGTGGGATGAAGTTTACAGATAAAGAGATCGAGGAACTTGCCCGCCGGATCAGGAGGATGAAAGAACATGGAACGCATCTTTGCTGTTCTATCGGGTTTCTGACAGAAAAGCAGGCAAGAATGCTCAAAGAAGCCGGTCTGGATCGGATCAATCACAATCTGAACAGCAGCCGGTCTTATTATCATAATATCTGCAGCACACACACGTTTGAGCAACGTGTACAGAATATCCGCATGCTTCAGGGAATCGGATTTGAGATCTGCAGTGGCGGGATCATTGGAATGGGCGAAAGTAAAGAGGATGTCGTTGATATGCTTCTTGAACTGCGGGAGATTCAGCCGGAGGCTCTGCCGATCAATTTCCTTCTGCCGATCAAAGGAACTCCGCTTGGAGATGCTGATATCTCCGGGCTGACAACCGAATACTGCATGAAAGTTCTCTGTCTTGCAAGACTTCTGGTGCCGAAAGCAGATATTCGCTGCGCGGCCGGAAGAGAAGTCTATTTTAAAGGGGAAGAAAAGAAACTGCTCAGTGTGGTTGACTCAATCTTTGCCTCAGGTTACCTGACAGAAGGCGGTCAGGGAATTGAAGATACCCTCAAAACGATCACGGATGCCGGATTTATTTATGAGATTGAATCCGCATAACGGACAAATTTTAGAAGGAGAATTTTTAACATGAACCAGACACAAAGCAGTACGTTACCTCGCAGCAAAACCTATGAAATCACCATAACCGCACTGATGACAGCAGTCACCTGTATTCTTGCTCCAATGTCCATCCCCATCGGACCGGTTCCGATTTCCTTTACTAACCTGGCAATCTATCTGTCCCTGTATCTTCTCGGATGGAAAAGAGGAACCATCAGTTATCTGATCTATCTTCTGATCGGACTCGTTGGGCTCCCGGTATTTTCCGGCTTCACTGGCGGTCCGGCAAAACTGGCAGGGCCTACAGGCGGATATATCATCGGATTTATCGTAATGGCAATTATTGCCGGACTGGTCATCGACAACTGCCGCAAACCATGGCTTCAGCTTATCGGTATGATCGTCGGAACCATCGTATGTTACCTTTTCGGAACCATATGGTTCTGCGTGGTCGCAGGTTATACTTTCCAGGCAGCCCTCGCAGTCTGCGTCATCCCGTTTATTCCGGCCGACCTGGTAAAAATGATTATCGCGATGCTCATCGGACCGATGATAAAGAAAAGAATACGGTAATCGCGGCAGTCGCCAAGGTCCTGTGCAAGCATGGACTTTGACTCTGTTGCCCGCATAAATAAAAATGCTCCTGATCAATCATCAGGAGCATTTTTATTGCACTGCATATCAATAATTAGTTCGGTGGACCAATTTTGATTTACGCATTCAATTGTTCAATCGCAGCAACCGTTCTCTCATATTCTTTCGCAACCGCGTTCATCATATTGTCATCTTCCGGCAGGTTGCCTGCGCGGAGAACTTCGGTGAGAGTGGCGGTGGCTTCATAGAGCGGGGTGAATCCAAGGTTCTGTGCGACGCCTTTTAAGGTGTGGGCGGCACGGAACGCTTCTTCTACATTTTTTTCTTCCAGAGTGCTCTGGAGCTGGGAAAAGCTGGGGTCACCAGGAAATTTCAGGACGAATTTGGTGATCAGTCTTTCGCTGCGAAGGCGTCCGAAGACTTCCTCATAATCAGCTCCCATAGCCTGATAACATTCATTAATATTCATACTTGTAATTCCTTTCTGCATGTGATGGAGACAGAAACAGCGGGTCTCTGTCTGCAATACGAAAAAATGTCATAAGTAATTATATTATATGAGTATATCCAAATGAAAACAAGAATTTTAGAAAAATGTAAGAAAAATGTAATGGTTACTGTGATGCTTTTTGTAATGTTTTTAATTCCTACAGGCGAAATACTTTCGTTGCGATAAAGAAGTAAATCATAATGGAACTCGCATCGACGATGGTAGTGATCAGCGGAGATGCCATCAGTGCCGGGTCCAGACCGATTTTTTTGGCGAACATCGGGAGGATGCAGCCGAGCAGTTTGGCGGAAATAACGGTTGCGACCAGGGACAGGGCGATGACGATTGCCATACCTGCCTGCTGATAGGTCAGATAGATCCGCAGTCCGTTGGCGACAGCGAGGACAACACCCACGATCAGGGAAACACGGAATTCTTTCCAGATGACACGGAAAAAGTCATGGAAGGTTACCTGGTTCAGGGCGATTCCGCGGATGATCAGGGTGGAACTCTGAGAACCACAGTTTCCGCCGGTGTCCATCAGCATCGGGATGAAGGATACCAGAAGAGGGATTGCCGCGAAAGCGTTTTCATAACGGGTGATAATACTTCCGGTGATGATAGAAGAAAACATCAGTACCAGAAGCCATGGGATTCTGCGTTTTGCGTGTTCCCAGGCGGATACTTCAAAGTAAGTTTTTTCACTGGGAGATACGGCCGCCATCTTGGTGATATCCTCGGTTGCCTCTTCGACCATGACATCCATGGCGTCATCGAATGTTACGATGCCGACTAGCAGACCGTCATTGTCAAGAACCGGAAGTGCCAGCAGATCGTATTTGCGAAGCTGGTGAGCCACCTCCTCTTTGTCGGTCAGGGTAGACACAGAGATGATTTCTGTCTCCATGATATCTTCAATCAGGACATCATCATCCGTAGTCAGCAGATCTTTTGCAGAAACGATGCCAAGCAGTTTCCGCTGCTGGATCACATAACAGGTATAGATGGTTTCTTTGTGAATACCGGTTTCCTTGATATGTGCGAGTGCCTGACCTACCGTCAGATGCGGTTTCAGATCCACGTATTCGGTTGTCATGATACTTCCGGCACTGTCCTCCGGATAATTTAACAGTTTGTTGATGGTTTCCCGTTCCTTCGGGCCGCTGGCATCAAGAATCCGGGTAACCAGATTGGCTGGAAGTTCTTCTAACAGATCCACGGTGTCATCCATGTACAGATCGTCCAGGATTTCTTTCAGTTCTTTTTCTGAGAGGACTTCTACCAGGACAGACTGCAGGGAACTTTCCATGTTGGCAAATACGTCTGCCGCCTTTTCTTTGGGAATCAGACGGAAGGCGAGAGCCAGTTCTTTATCATCAAATTCTCCAAGCAGTGAGGCAATGTCCACTGCGTTCATTACGTCCAGAACGTCTTTTACCGATTTGTAACGGCGTTCCTGGAGCAGTTTTACAAAAATATCTTTGTTCATCATAAACGTACCTCCGATATGCAATTATTGGTATATGATCGTCGCATTCCGCGTGATAACTGGCACCAGCGTCCATTTCCTCACCACCTTTCATTCTTTAAAAATCAGCATAAAAAAATTCCTTCAAAGCCTGAGCAATGAAAGAATCTGCAAAATACATCACGAAAAAATCCTGACCATCGTTCAAGCTTTAGTATCACAGGGCATATATCAATTGCATTAGGTTATGCCTTCACGACATGACCTGCTGACCAGCGCGCCGTGTCTCCACAGCCTTGCGGCAGCAATCTCAGGAAAATCCAAATCCCTGTGGTAACCTCACCTACCGAAATATCTTTATTTGTCGTGACTATCATATAGCAAACAGAAAGTAATGTCAATCGCTTTTTTACAATTGAAAGCACCTGTCAAAGTCGATATAATGATAGCAGCGATGTGCCCGGTACAAAGGGGAAGAAAAGAGTCACTGACAGAACGGGTACAGGGGAAGGAGAAGACAGATGACAGCAGCAGAAAAAATAAAAGAAATGGGGATCGTACCGGTCGTGGTACTGGAGGATGCGATGGATGCAAAACCGCTGGCGAAAGCTCTTTGCGAGGGCGGGCTTCCGTGCGCGGAGGTGACATTCCGAACGGCGGCAGCGAAGGAATCCATTCGTATCATGCTGGAGGAATATCCGGAGATGTTCGTGGGTGCGGGAACTGTTCTGATGACAAGACAGGTAGACGAAGCCATCGAAGCAGGAGCAAAATTTATCGTAAGCCCGGGATTGGATCCGGAGATCGTGGATTACTGTATCGAAAAACAGATCCCGGTATTTCCTGGCTGCGTGACGGCATCGGAGCTGGCGCAGGCGGTAAAACGGGGACTGGAAGTGGTCAAATTCTTCCCGGCAGAGACTTCCGGCGGGCTGGCAGCGATCAAAGCACTGGCAGCTCCATATGTGGGAATGAAATTTATGCCGACCGGTGGTATCAATCTGAAAAATGTCCGTTCTTATCTGGAAAGTGATGTGATTCTTGCCTGTGGCGGCAGCTGGATGGTGAAAAAAGACCTGATCCAGAGCGGGCAGTTTGATGCGATCCGCCAGATGACAGCGGATGCGGTGGCACTGGTCAGAGAAGTACGAGGCAGTCAGGAGAAATAAATATGAAAAAAACATTATTATTTGGAGAACCGATGGCTCTGTTACTGGCAGACACACCTGGTGCGTTGGAGGGCGTGGAGCATTTTACAAGAAGAATGTCCGGGGCGGAGGTCAATGTGGCGATCGGGCTTACCCGGCTTGGTTTTCCGGCAGAATATCTGACACGGCTTGGGGATGATCCGTTTGGGCATTATATTGAACAGGCGTTAAAAGACAATGGGATCGGAACGAATCTTCTGACGTATGATCCGGTTTATCGAACCGGGATTCAACTGAAAGAATATGTGGAAGACGGACATGATCCGGCGGCACCGTATTATCGAAAAGGATCGGCGGCATCGCATCTGTCTATAAGAGAAATCGATGCGCTGGATCTTGGTGAGATCGGGCTGGTGCATGTGACGGGGATCCCGCCGGCGCTTTCAAAAGAAGCGAGAGAGGCGACGTATCGCCTGATGGAGCGGGCGCGTAAGGCGCAGATTCCGGTGACTTTTGATCCGAATCTCCGTCCGGCACTGTGGGAAAATGATGAGATGATGAGAAAGGTTCTGAACGATCTGGCAAATTACGCAGATGTGGTACTGCCGGGAATCGGGGAATGTGAGATCCTTGCGGGTACAACAGATAAGGAAAAAGCGGCTGATTTTTATCATCAGAAAGGTGCGGCTCTTGTTGTAATCAAAGATGGAAAAAATGGTGCTTATGTATCCGAAAAGAAAGAAAACGGGGAGATCACCCGGGATATGATCCCGGGGTATCCGGTAAAAAAAGTGGTGGATACCGTAGGCGCGGGAGACGGATTTGCCGTCGGTGTACTGAGCGGACTGCTGAAAGGTCTTCCGGTGAGCGAATGTGCGAAACGGGGCAATGCGATCGGCTCGATCCAGGTACAGCACCGTGGCGATAACGAAGGGCTGCCGACAGAAGAAATCCTGCAAACATATATGGTAGGAAAAATACAGAAATAAAGAAAACAGGAAACGAAAAAAATGAATACATTTTGGATTTTAATGGAACAGATCGAGCTGTTTATCGTCTATCTTGTCATCGGTATGATAATGGTGCGGACCGGTGTGCTGAGTGATAAGGGACTCGACTGGATCGCCCGAGTCGTGATGAAACTTTCGCTGCCGACGATGATCTTTGTCAATGTAGTCAGCCAGGTAGACCGGGTGGCACTGGTAAAATCGCTGTCTATCATCGGACTGGCGGTGACAGCCTCGATTCTCTTATTTGGACTGGGCGTTGCGTTGACAAAACTGTTTCATGTAGAAGGTGACCGGTCGCAGATCTACCGGGCGATGACGATGTTTGGCAATGTGGGATTTATGGGAATCCCGATCATTACCAGCATTTTCCCGGAACGGGGCATGCTGTATGTATCCGTATTTACCATCGTGGATCAGCTGGCGATGTGGACGGTAGGAGTGAAACTGACCTCCCCGAGTGGAAAAGGAAAGTTTGATCCGAAAAAGCTGATCAATCCGGCGACAGTTGCCATCGCGCTGGCAGTCCTTTTCGTACTGACCGGGCTGAAACTTCTGGGTGTCTTCCAGACGGGATTCCAGAATATCGGGGCGACGGCGACACCGCTTGCGATGATCTATCTTGGCGGAGTGTTTGCCTGTATGGATATCCGAAAATATGTAAAACAGATCGAATTATATGGAATTGTCATCTGTAAAATGCTGATTTTTCCGGTACTGTTTTACTTTGTCCTGGGCTTCATCCCGGTATCGGAAGAAATCCGTATGACCATGTCCCTGATCACCGCGATGCCGACCATGTCCTCCGTAGTCATGCTCGCTAATTCCTCCGGTTCTGACGGAGAATATTCACTGGGAGGGGTGATGCTGACCACCCTTTGCGGGATCGTGACACTGCCGGTTGTGTGCAGAGGGCTTTTGTGGATTGCAGGAAGCTGAGAGATGCACCACTGTCTGTCGGGAATATCCGGACAGGCAGTGGTGCATGCTATCTATAGGCAGAATCTATGGTAAGATATACGAAACAAGTATTTGCCATATCTGACAAAATGGAATACAATAATTCTATATAAGCCTGTCAGAATAACGAAATATATGGCAGCAGAATGGGAGAAGAGAATTATGGGAGATGGAAAAGAAATGAAAGAGATTCATCAGAAGTTCCTGACCGGCGAGCGTGCGCTGTTTCAGGGGAAGGATCTGAAAATTTATGATACTATTTTTGACGACGGAGAGTCTCCGTTAAAAGAGAGCAGAAATATTGAATTATACGGAAGCATGTTCAAGTGGAAATATCCGCTGTGGTATGCGAAAGATATCAAGGCAGAGAACTGTACCTGGTTTGAGATGGCACGCGCGGGTGTGTGGTATACGGACCGGATCGAAGTGACCAACGCAGTGATCGAAGCACCGAAGAATTTCCGCCGGTGTAACGGACTGAAACTGACCAATGTAACTTTCCCGAATGCGGCAGAGACGCTGTGGAGCTGTCAGAATGTGGAACTGGATCATGTGGATGCAAAGGGCGATTATTTCGGTATGAACTGCCAGGATCTGGTGCTGAAAAACTTCCGTCTGGTGGGAAATTATTCCTTTGACGGTGTAAAAAATATGGAAGTACACAACGCAACGATGCTGTCCAAGGATGCATTCTGGAACAGTGAAAATGTAACGGTGTACGATTCCTTTATCTCCGGAGAATATCTGGGATGGAATGCGAAGAATCTGACACTGGTAAACTGTACGATCGAGAGTCTGCAGGGCATGTGTTATATTGACAATCTGGTGATGAAAAACTGTAAGCTGATCAATACGACACTGGCATTTGAATACTCTTCTGTAGATGCCAAGATCCACGGAACCATCGACAGCGTGCTGAATCCGTCGAGCGGTGTGATCCGTGCGGATGAGATCAAAGAACTGACGGTGGAAAAAGATAAGGTAGATCCGTCAAAGACGAAGATTTTTGTACAGGGAAAAGAAGTCGAGGCATAGGACAGACTGCAAAAAACAGAGAGGAAGATACAGCATGAGCAACTATGATTTTGATCAGATCACAGACCGGAGAAATACCGGATCTCTGAAATGGGATGTGGCAGAAGGTGAACTGCCGATGTGGGTGGCAGATATGGATTTTCAGACGGCCCCGGCTGTACGGGAGGCAATTGAAAAGCGGGCCGCACACGGTGTGTTCGGCTACACGGATGTGGAAGAAGACTGGTATCAGGCCTACATGGACTGGTGGGAGAGACGCCATCAGTTTTCCATCAAAAAAGAATGGCTGACCTTCTGTACCGGTGTTGTACCGGCGATCTCAAGTACGGTCCGCAAGCTGACCACACCGGGAGAAAATGTGCTGATCCAAACACCGGTGTATAATATTTTCTTTAATTCCATCGTCAACAACGGAAGAAATGTTGTGGAATGCCCGCTGGCATATGACGGGGAACAGTATGAGATGGATTTTGAGGCGCTGGAGGAAAAATTATCGGATCCGCAGACTTCACTGATGATCCTGTGTAATCCGCACAACCCGGTGGGAAGAATCTGGGAGCGGGAGACACTGGCACGGGTGGGAGAACTGTGTGAAAAATATCATGTAACCGTTCTGTCGGACGAGATCCACTGTGATATCACCCGACCTGGCACCGGATACCTTCCGTTTGCGGCGGCTTCCGAGACGTGTAAAAATATCAGTGTGACCTGTATCGCACCGACGAAGGCATTTAACATTGCAGGCATCCAGACAGCAGCCGTGATGATCCCGAACGAGGCACTGCACCATAAAGTGTGGCGTGCACTGAATACGGATGAGGTGGCAGAACCGAATGTATTTGCCATCGGTGCGGCGATCGCGGCATTTACCAAAGGGGAAGACTGGCTGGAAGAACTCCGTGCATATCTTTTCGAAAACCGTGCATACATGACCGACTATATCCGAAAAGAGATTCCGCAGTTGAAAGTGACAGAGGCAGATGCGACCTACCTTCTGTGGGTGGACTGCAGTGCGCTCGGATGCAGCGCGAAAGAACTTGCCGATGCGATCCGCAAAACGACAGGTCTTTATGTGTCGGAAGGCGCGCAGTACGGAAAAACCGGCGAACAGTTTTTACGCATCAACCTGGCATGCCAGAGAAGCCGGATCGCGGATGGCTGTGAACGGCTGAAACGGGGCGTGGAAGCGTATCGGAATCAGAAATAACAATACAGCAGATGGCTGTGAGAAATGAGAAAACTATGGAGAAAAAACGAATACCGGTGCGTCCGCATCACGGGATGTGTCTGGCGTATTTTATAGGAAAAGGATACAGCGAAGGATTTTCCGCACATATGGAGACAATGTTACACATTCTGGAACAGGATGTGTCGATCCGGCTGGTGGTTTCGCTGGACGAAATCTGCAGCGCGTGTCCGAATCGTCAGGTGACGGTGGAAGCGTCCGGAGCAGAAAAAGAAATCTGTGAGGCACAGGAGAAAGTGTACCGGTACGACCATGGCGTGCTGGATGCCTGCGGACTTGCAGAGGGAGAAGAACTGAATTTCCTGGAGTTTACACGGAAAGTCCAGGAAAAAGTGATCGATACAGGGCTGCGGGCGAAGATCTGCGGGGACTGTCAGTGGAACAGTATCTGCAGTGAGAAAACGAGCAGATGGACAACAAATAAAGATTGAAAAATTCCCCGGGGAAAACATGACTTCCCGGGGATTTTTATATACAATTTTCCCCCGGATAAATTGACAAAAAGTTGTGGAAAATCTATACTGAAGTCAGAGAATTACAAATATTTGTGACAGAAAGGGGGAGAAAAAATGAAGGTGAAAATCGCCCAGATCCAGGCGCATGTTTATGAAGAAAAAGGCGAAAATCTGAAAGAACTGGAGCGGAACCTGGAACGCATAAAGGACGAGAAAATCGACCTGGTAACGCTTGGGGAGATGTTTAACTGTCCGTATCAGACGCCCTGTTTTCCGGTCTATGCAGAAGCGGAACGGGGAGAAACCTGGCAGAAGTTAAGTGCACTTGCAAAAAAATATCAGATCTATCTGTCTGCCGGAAGCGTACCGGAAAAGGACGAAGAAGGGCATGTATACAATACCGCCTATGTCTTTGACCGCCAGGGCAGACAGATTGCCAAACACCGGAAAGTGCATCTGTTTGATATCGCCGTGAAGGGCGGACAGTGCTATCAGGAGTCTGCGACACTGACGGCAGGAGATCAGATCACCGTATTTGATACCGAGTTTGGAAAAATGGGAATCTGTATCTGTTTTGACTGTCGTTTCCCGGAGATTGTACGGCTGATGACCTTACAGGGGGCAAAGGTGATCTTAGTGCCCGCGGCATTTAACATGACGACCGGACCGGCGCACTGGGAGCTGATGTTCCGGGGAAGAGCGGTGGATAACCAGTGTTATATGATCGGAACTTCCGATGCCAGAGACGAACAGGCAGGATATATTTCCTGGGGACATTCTCTGGTCGTGTCACCCTGGGGGGATGTGGTGGCACAGATGGATGAAAAACCGGGCATTCAGGTCACGGAACTTGATCTCGACCGCGTGGAAGCGATCCGGGAACAGTTACCGCTACTGTCCGCGCGAAGAACGGATCTGTATGAACTGAAAGAAAAATAAAAGGTTTGTTAACATGAATTTTACGGGAAGATAATATAGAATTAAAGTAAATTTGATATTGTGTTCCTGTAAGTGTGACAATTGGACAAAGGTAAAAGAAAGTAAAGGGATAAGCAATGAACGAGACCATCTATATGAACCGGGAACTGTCCTGGTTAAAGTTTAATGAACGTGTACTGGAAGAAGCGGAGAACCCGAAGGTTCCGCTGTGTGAGCGACTGTCATTTGCATCGATCTACCAGAGTAATCTGGACGAATTTTTCATGGTGCGTGTGGGATCGCTGATCGATCAGATGCTGGTGGCAAAAGATTCCAGAGAAAATAAGACGCACATGACACCGAAGGAGCAGATCCAGGCAATCCTGCCGCAGGTGGAGATCCTGAACAGACGAAAAGACGAAGTCTATGGAAAGATCATGAAAAAGATCGAGGATTATGGTGTAAAGCTGGTGGATTTCAGTAAGATTTCCGAAGAAGAGAGTAAATTTCTGGAAGCGTATTTTGATGTGGAAATCTCCGGTCTGATCTCTCCGACGATCGTGGGAAAACGACAGCCATTTCCATTTTTAAAGAATAAAGAAATCTATGCGGTTGTGATTCTGACAACAAAGAGCGGAAAAGAACGACTGGGAATCATCCCGTGCGGAAGCGGTGTTTTTGACCGGCTGATCCGCCTGCCGGGTGGCAATACCTACATGCTGTCCGAAGAATTGATTCTTCACTATATCCCGAAAGTCTTCAAAGGATATCAGGTAAAAGAAAAATCCCTGCTTCGCGTGACCAGAAATGCAGATATCGATGCCGATGCATTGTATGACGAGGATCTGGACTACCGGGAATTTATGGCGGAACTGATCAAGAGAAGAAAGAAACTTTCCCCAGTGCGCATCGAACTTTCCAGAAAACTCAGCGAAGAGAGTGTCAAGATGCTCTGTGGTTATCTGACAACGAAACCACAGTATGTGTTCCGCAGCCAGTCTCCGCTGGATCTGTCCTTTGTCTTCCAGATCGAGGATGCACTCCGCAAGATCCCGGAACTGTTCTATGCGAGAAGAACGCCGAGAAAATCCCCGGCATTTACCGGTGACCGGCCGATCCTTGACCAGATCAAAGAAAAGGACAAACTGCTTTCCTATCCGTATGAGAGCATCAACCCGTTCTTAAATATGCTTCACCAGGCAGCCAACGATAAAGATGTTGTTTCGATTAAGATGACACTGTACCGTGTGGCAAAACAGAGTAAAGTCGTGGAAGCCCTGATCGAAGCCGCAGAGAACGGAAAAGAAGTGCTGGTACTGGTGGAACTGAAAGCCCGTTTTGACGAGGAAAATAATATCGGATGGTCCCGCCTTTTGGAGGATGCGGGCTGCCGCGTGATCTACGGTCTGGATGGTTACAAAGTACATTCCAAACTCTGCCTGATCACCAAGAAAACCGATGAACAGATCGAATATTATACCCAGATCGGTACCGGAAACTACAACGAGAAGACCTCCCGTCTGTACACCGACCTGTCTCTGATGACGTATAACGTGGATATCGGTCTGGAGGCAGCGAATGTCTTCCAGGCACTGGCGATGGGAGAGACGATCAAACGGGTCGATCATCTGCTGGTGGCACCGAAGTGTCTGCAAAATAAAGTGCTGGATATGATCGATGAAGAGATCAGGCATGCCGAGGCAGGTGAACCGGCATACATCGGACTGAAGATGAACTCTCTGACCGATAAGAAGATCATGGAAAAACTGGTGGAGGCATCCTGCGCCGGCGTGAAGATCGATATGGTAGTTCGTGGTATCTGCTGTCTGATTCCGCAGGTACCGGGAAAAACAGAAAATATCCGTGTGAGAAGTATCGTAGGCCGTTTCCTCGAACACTCCAGAATCTATATCTTCGGAAGTGAGGGAAGAGAAAAAATCTATATTGCCTCTGCCGACTTCATGACCAGAAATACTCTGCGTCGTGTGGAGGTGGCAGCACCGGTTTACGATGAAGAGATCAAAGCCCGCCTTCTGCGGATGTTCCATATCATGTTACAGGATAACCAGCAGGCGCGTCAGGAAGACGGAGAAGGGATCTACCGGATTCTGCCGACCGATGAAGAACCGCTGGATTCTCAGGAGTATTTCTATGCCGAGGCATATGAGATTGCAGAAAATCTCTGAAGAGTGCCCCTTCAGTATGTCCCGTTTGTCAGAATCGGACACAGACATACCGTAAGGAAGCGGTACGGCTGGAAAAAACACAGAAAAAGAAAAAAGTAAATGAGAAAAAATCCCGTTTAAGCCTATTGAAAATCCCAGAAAGTTGCGCTACACTTATCACAGTTAGTAAAAGCTAACCATCATGTGAATAAGTCGTGGGAAGATCCTTTCTGCTCCTGCGGAATGAGAGCAGAGGATCGTCCATGGGAAAGGGTCAGGGATAAGATGAAACATTTGACAATTGAAAAAGTAAGCGGACGTGAAATTATTGACTCCAGAGGCAATCCTACTGTAGAAGCAGAGGTTTATCTTTCGGACGGTACCATGGGAAGAGGCACCGCACCCAGCGGCGCATCTACCGGAGAATTCGAAGCACTGGAGCTGAGAGACGGAGATAAAGAAAAATTCGGAGGCAAAGGTGTATCCAAAGCGGTTGTCAATGTAAACACAGTAATCAATGAAACATTAAAAGGTGTCAATGCGCTGGATATCTATGCGATAGATGCAGCTATGATCAAAGCAGACGGAACCAAAGATAAATCCAATCTGGGCGCAAACGCTATTCTGGCAGTATCGATCGCAGGTGCCAGAGCGGCAGCAAACGCACTGGATCTGCCACTGTATCGTTTCCTGGGCGGTGTAAACGGCAATCGCCTGCCACTGCCGATGATGAACATCTTGAATGGTGGTGCACATGCAGCCAACACGGTAGATGTACAGGAATTCATGATCATGCCTGCAGGCGCAGCAAGCTTCAAAGAAGGTCTGCGCTGGTGTACGGAAGTCTTCCACGCGCTGGCAGCTCTGTTAAAAGAGAAAGGTCTGGCTACTTCCGTAGGTGACGAAGGTGGATTCGCACCGGATCTTGGCAGCGATGAAGAAGCCATCGAGTGCATTCTTGAGGCGATTAAAAGAGCAGGCTATGAACCGGGCAAAGATTTCGTACTGGCTATGGATGCAGCATCCAGTGAGTGGAAAGGAAGCAAGAAGGGCGAATACGTTCTGCCAAAATGCGGAAAGAAATTTACATCGGAAGAACTGGTAGCACACTGGAAAGAACTGTGCAGCAAATATCCGATCTACTCCATTGAAGACGGTCTGGATGAGGAAGACTGGGAAGGATGGCAGATGATGACCAAAGAGCTGGGAGATACGGTACAGCTGGTTGGCGATGATCTGTTCGTAACCAACACCGAACGCCTTGCAAAAGGAATCGGCCTTGGCTGTGCAAACTCCATCCTGATCAAACTGAACCAGATCGGTTCTGTATCCGAGACACTGGAAGCTATCAAGATGGCACACAAAGCAGGATATACCGCCATTTCCTCTCACCGTTCCGGTGAAACCGAAGACACCACGATCGCAGATCTTGCAGTAGCACTGAACACCTGTCAGATCAAGACCGGTGCACCAAGCCGAAGCGAACGTGTGGCAAAATACAACCAGCTGTTAAGAATCGAGGAAGAACTCGGTGAAGCAGCAGTATTTCCGGGAAAAGAAGCATTTGGCATCAAAAAATAAAGGCAGAAAAATGCTGTCGGATCATTAGAGGTGGGTGCATCGATTTTTGTAAAAATCGATGCACCCTTTTCTACGTCAAAAAAGGCTTTTCTGTAAATGAAAAATGTTTCATGCGGATGTGTCAGAACACGTTCTTTGTTCTGTTGAACTACGGAAGTGATTGTAAAGAAAAAAAGAAACTGATACAATAAAAGCGTATGTTGCTGAAAAGATAAAAAAGATGGAAATCAGGAGGAAGAATGTGAAGAAAAAACAAAAGGTGCTTTGGAAATTGTTTTTGTCCACGTTATATCTGAGTGCCTTTACTTTTGGAGGCGGGTATGTGATCGTTACGCTGATGAAGGATAAGTTCGTGGATAAGTACCATTGGATCGAAGAAAATGAGATGTTGGATCTGATTGCTATTGCACAGTCGGCACCTGGGGCGATCGCGGTAAATGGAGCAATTGTGGTTGGCTATAAACTGGCCGGTCTTGCAGGGGTACTGACAGCAATTTTCGGAACAGTTCTGCCACCTTTTCTTATCATCTCTGCGATCTCTGTTTTTTATCAGATGTTTCGGGATAATTTCATCATCCGTGAGCTTCTGGACGGGATGCAGGCTGGCGTGGGAGCAGTGATCGCTTCCGTGGTATGGGATATGGCAGCGGGGATCACGAAGAAAAAAGAGTGGACATCGATTGTGATCATGGTAGCCGCTTTTATCGCTTCTTATGCGATGGAAGTTCCGGTGGTGTATATCGTGCTGATCTGTATTGCGATGGGAGTGAGCCGCACGGTACTGTCAGGAAGGGGGAAACGGAAGAAATGATTTATCTTCAGTTATTTTTCAGTTTTCTTCAGATCGGCATGTTCAGCTTCGGAGGCGGTTATGCCGCGATGCCGTTAATTCAGGAACAGGTGGTGAGCCGTCACGGATGGCTGGACATGGGAGAATTCACCAATCTGATCACCATTTCCCAGATGACACCGGGTCCCATCGCGATCAATTCCGCAACCTTTGTCGGAACCAAGATCGCCGGAATCCCGGGAGCAGTGGTTTCCACAGTGGGATGTATTCTGCCTTCATGCATTTTGGTAACGTTACTTGCCTGGCTGTACCTGAAATATCAGAAAATGGATCTGTTGCAGAGCGTCTTACAGTCTCTGCGACCGGCTGTCGTGGCGATGATCGCGTCTGCGGGCGTATCAATTCTGGTATCTGCCTTCTGGAACGGGGCGGATGTCATCGCACTGGCGGACACCCGCTGGACGATGGTGGGAATCTTTGTGATCTGCCTGATCCTTCTTCGGAAAACAAAATGGAACCCGGTACTTGTGATGGCACTGGCAGGAGTGCTGAAGCTGCTGACGGCGATTGCGGGGATCGGATAAAAGGATTTTCTTTTCCTGAAAATTGCGGTATACTGGAACACAGAAAACATAAAGGAGAACATCTATGGAATTTTGGATAGGTATTATTTTGGATACGATCTGCCTTGCCATTGCCCTTTTCATGGCGATCAACCCAAAAGGATTTGCAAGAGGCATGAAGTATCAGTCGGTACGACAGACAAAAATCTTCCGGATCGTGGGAATCATCGCAGTGATCATTCTGGTTATATCCCTGACGAGCCGGGTTCTGACACTGGTATAAGAAGATGAAGAGAGTAATTGTATATTTAAAAAGAGAAACCGTGCTTTGTATCGCGGTTTTTCTTGCTGTTATTTCCATGTTTTTTGTCAGACCGGACCGAGCTTATGCAGAATATATTGACACCAGAGTACTGGCTTTATTGTTTTGTCTGATGACGATCATGGAGGGATTTAAGAAGACTGGGTTATTTGAACAGATGGCGAATACACTGCTGAAAAAGGTACACACTTTCCGGCAGTTGATGCTGGTTCTGGTGGGACTTTGTTTTTTCTGCTCTATGTGGATTACCAATGATGTGGCACTTCTGACTTTTGTGCCGTTTACGATTCTGGTGCTGCGTATGGCAAAACTGGATCAGCGGATGATTCCGGTGATTACCATGGAGACGATAGCTGCCAATCTTGGAAGTATGGCAACTCCGGTGGGTAATCCGCAGAATCTGTATTTGTATTCCGTCTCCGGAATGTCTGCTCTGTCCTTTGTAAAGGTCATGGGACCTTTGTCACTGGTATCTTTGCTTCTTCTGATCGGGGGCTGTCTGTTACAGAAGAATGAAAGTATGCAGATAGAACAGATCAGGAGAAAAACCAAAAAGAACAAAACAGCTGAAAATCTGATTTTGCTCTTCCTTTTTTTCGTAAGTCTGGCAACGGTTTTACATGTGCTGTCCTGGCCAGTGCTTCTGGGAATTACACTTCTGATTTGTCTGTTCCTTTTCGGAAGTGGAAAAGAAGAATTTTTACCGCTGAGAGTAGATTATAGTCTGCTTCTTACTTTTGTTGCATTTTTTGTATTTATCGGAAATATGGGGCGGATTCCAATCGTAAAAGAACTCCTGATAAAAGTGCTGGAAGGACATGAACTTATTCTTGGTTTTGTTGCCAGCCAGGTCATCAGCAATGTTCCGGCGGCTATTTTACTTTCCGGTTTTACTACAGACTATCCTATGCTTCTCCGGGGAGTGAATATTGGAGGTCTGGGAACCCTGATCGCTTCCCTGGCAAGTCTGATCTCTTATAAATTTTATGTACAGGAAAGTGAAAAGAATGAAACAGCTGGTACAAAAGGGCAATATTTTCGGTATTTTACGGTATGGAATATAGTCTTTGCAATTGTGCTGTTGGCAGTGAACGTTATAGTATAACGTATAAGGAAAGTATGATTGAAGAATATAGAAAATAGGAAACAAAATAAAAGGCGCAGAATCGCATTTTCCACCCTTATTTGTGAAAAGAAGAAATACAAAGGAGAACCGTCATCGAAACATATTATTATAACCACATGAACAAAACGCAGCAGTCTGCCTACCATAATATCCTTCAGGGATTTCAGAACATGGCAGATGAGATCTTACTTCCACGTCTGGAGCAGGAAGAACTCTACAATGTGTTTTTTCAGCTCCGTCTGGATCACCCAGAGATCTTCTGGGCGACGGGATTTCGCTACAAATATTATCAGGATTCCCCGAATCTGATCTTTGTGCCGGAATATCTGTTTGAGAAAAATAAAGTAAAAGAACACCAGCGCGCCATGCAGGCGAGAGTAGAAAAGCTGGTGCGTCCGGTAAAGGATAAGTCCGAGTGGGAAAAAGAAAAATTTGTCCACGACTTTATATGCGAGAATGTCCGGTATGATAAATTAAAGAAAGCCTATTCCCATGAGATCATCGGACCGCTGGGACAGGGTGTGGGTGTTTGCGAGGGGATTGCCAAGGCAGTAAAAGTTTTGTGCGATGCACTGGGGCTCTGGTGTATGATCGTTATCTGCGGCAACAACCCGGAAAAAGGGATCAAATACCGCCACACCTGGAATATCGTAAAACTGGGTGGCAAATATTATCACATGGATGTCACCTTTGACAATTCCCTGAGTCACAATGGCATCCGTTACGACTACTTCAATCTGGATGACAAAAATATCTTCCGGGATCACGAACCGCTGATCGCACCGGCTCCACACTGTACGGATGGGGATCACTTCTATTATAGGGAAAAGAAACTGTCCTTCACGAAGCAGGAGGATGTGTATAAGCGAGCATTACAGACTGCAAAAAAAGGTCGAGTGTTTACTTTTCACTGGCGTGGAGGATATCTCACCCGGGAGATCCTCGGAGAACTTCTGGAACTGATCCGGAAAGCCGGAAAAGAAAAACAGAAAAGTGCCCGTATCAGCCTGAACTGGCCACAGGCGGTCCTGTGTTTCGATTATGTGGAAGATCAGGGACAGCCGGAAACGGAAGTGACACTGGAAGAGGCGAATGAAGGGGAAATGGAATAAAAGACTGAAAAATCTGATATTTTGGTTATTCGCAAAAAAATAAAAAAACATGAAAATAACTGTTGACAAACCATGTATACAATGGTATTCTATCAGAGTTGCGTCTGAGAGATCTCACAGAGATCACAAAGCTGTCAAAAAGAAATAAAAAAAGTTCTTGACAACAGCCGGTTGGATGTGATAAGATATCAAAGTTGCTGCAAGAGAGAAACGAAAACAGCTTCAAAAAAGTTGAAAAAACTTCTTGACAAGCAGAAAACAACATGATATAATAGTAAAGCTGTTTGAGACAAACAGCAATGCGAAAAATGATCTTTGATAACTGAACAGTGAAACACATTCCTCGAAAGTTCTTTTTAAAATCATAAAAACGAACGATCGAAAGATCCTTAAAAACAGTAAAAGGGATAAATTAGCCAAGAGTTGATTTTGACCTGGAACAAACATTTATTTAGAGAGTTTGATCCTGGCTCAGGATGAACGCTGGCGGCGTGCTTAACACATGCAAGTCGAACGAAGCACTTGAAACGGATTCTTCGGATGAAGTTTCCTGTGACTGAGTGGCGGACGGGTGAGTAACGCGTGGGTAACCTGCCTCATACAGGGGGATAACAGTTAGAAATGGCTGCTAATACCGCATAAGCGCACAGCATCGC
>NZ_SDKC01000001.1:377500-435000 GCF_004123145.1 Blautia faecicola
GACCGATAGCGCATAGTACTGTGAAGGAAAGGTGAAAAGGACCCCGGGAGGGGAGTGAAAGAGAACCTGAAACCCTGTGTTTACAAGCTGTGGGAGCACCTTATGAGTGCAACCGCGTACTTTTTGTAGAACGGTCCGGCGAGTTACGCTGGCTGGCGAGGTTAAACGGTAGAGCCGTGGAGCCGAAGGGAAACCAAGTCTTAAGAGGGCGATGAAGTCAGTCAGAGTAGACCCGAAACCGGGTGATCTATCCATGTCCAGGTTGAAGTTGCCGTAAAAGGCAATGGAGGACCGAACCCACATCCGTTGAAAAGGGTGGGGATGAGGTGTGGATAGGGGAGAAATTCCAATCGAACCCGGAGATAGCTGGTTCTCCTCGAAATAGCTTTAGGGCTAGCCTCGATAGAGTCTTGCGGAGGTAGAGCACTGAATTTCCTAGGGGGCGTCAAAGCTTACCGAAGAATATCAAACTCCGAATGCCGTGTAGATGCTTATCGGGAGTCAGACTATACGAGATAAGTTGGATAGTCAAAAGGGAAAGAGCCCAGACCTCCAGCTAAGGTCCCAAAGTACGTGTTAAGTGGAAAAGGATGTGGGATTTCGAAGACAACCAGGATGTTGGCTCAGAAGCAGCCACACATTCAAAGAGTGCGTAATAGCTCACTGGTCGAGAGGTCCTGCGCCGAAAATGTCCGGGGCTGAAACACGACACCGAAGCTGAGGAATGTCTGAAGACATTGGTAGAGGAGCATTGGATACGCGACGAAGCAGTACCGGAAGGAGCTGTGGAGTGTATCGAAGAGAGAATGCCGGAATGAGTAGCGAGAGAAAGGTGAGAATCCTTTCGGCCGAATATCTAAGGTTTCCAGGGTAAAGCTGATCTGCCCTGGGTAAGTCGGGGCCTAAGGCGAGGGCGAGAGCCGTAGCCGATGGACAACAGGTTGAGATTCCTGTACTGCAGTAAGACAGAACTGTGGGGACACGTGTGGAGAGCATAGGCGCGGAATGGAAAGCCGCGTGCAAGCGGGGTAGGAGTCCTGTAGGAAAAACCGCAGGGCAATCCGAAGACGTGATGCGGACCGAAATTTAGTAGGGAAGTATGTGAGCCATGCGTCAAGAAAAGCCGCTATTGTTCTTATTGTACCCGTACCGTAAACCGACACAGGTGGATGAGGAGAGAATCCTAAGGCCGACGGAAGAAGCATTGTTAAGGAACTCGGCAAAATGACCCCGTAACTTCGGGAGAAGGGGTGCCCGTGTAACAGCGGGCCGCAGAGAATAGGCTCAAGCAACTGTTTAGCAAAAACACAGGTCTATGCAAAACCGAAAGGTGAGGTATATGGGCTGACGCCTGCCCGGTGCTGGAAGGTTAAGAGGAGAGGTTAGCGCAAGCGAAGCTTTGAATTTAAGCCCCAGTAAACGGCGGCCGTAACTATAACGGTCCTAAGGTAGCGAAATTCCTTGTCGGGTAAGTTCCGACCCGCACGAAAGGCGTAATGATTTGAGCGCTGTCTCGACAATGCATCCGGTGAAATTGAAGTACCAGTGAAGATGCTGGTTACCTGCGCCAGGACGGAAAGACCCCATGGAGCTTTACTCCAGCTTGATACTGGGATTCGGTATTGCATGTACAGGATAGGTGGGAGGCTAAGAAATGGTAACGCCAGTTGCCATGGAGCCGCTGTTGGGATACCACCCTTGCAGTACTGGGTTTCTAACCAGCAGCCGTGACCCGGCTGGGGGACAATGTCAGGTGGGGAGTTTGACTGGGGCGGTCGCCTCCGAAAGGGTATCGGAGGCGCTCAAAGGTTCCCTCAGAATGGTTGGAAACCATTCGAAGAGTGCAAAGGCAGAAGGGAGCTTGACTGCGACACCGACGGGTGGAGCAGGTACGAAAGTAGGACTTAGTGATCCGGTGGTATTAAGTGGGAATGCCATCGCTCAACGGATAAAAGCTACCCTGGGGATAACAGGCTTATCACTCCCAAGAGTTCACATCGACGGAGTGGTTTGGCACCTCGATGTCGGCTCATCGCATCCTGGGGCTGTAGTAGGTCCCAAGGGTTGGGCTGTTCGCCCATTAAAGCGGTACGCGAGCTGGGTTCAGAACGTCGTGAGACAGTTCGGTCCCTATCCGGCGTGGGCGTAGGATATCTGAGAGGAGCTGTCCTTAGTACGAGAGGACCGGGATGGACGGACCGCTGGTGTACCTGTTGCAGTGCCAGCTGCATGGCAGGGTAGCCAAGTCCGGAAGGGATAAACGCTGAAGGCATCTAAGCGTGAAGCCCCCCTCAAGATGAGATATCCCATTCTATAAAAGAAGTAAGACCCCTTGAAGACGACGAGGTAGATAGGGCAGAGGTGGAAGTGCAGTAATGTATGGAGCTGACTGTTACTAATCGGTCGAGGGTTTGACCTGAGGGCTTAGAGATAAGCAGAGTGGTCGATCGCAAAGCAGTAGGAAGTAAGGATGTTGTGTGTATGCAGTTTTGAAGGTACATGTGGAAGAGAGAAATGATCCTCCATAGCTCAGTCGGTAGAGCATGCGGCTGTTAACCGCAGTGTCGTTGGTTCGAGTCCAACTGGGGGAGCTTTTTTATGTCGGAAGATTGAAAAAGCTCGGAGGAATTTATATAAAGATGAAAAATCTTGTTGACAAATGAGGTTTTATCATATATAATAATCATTGCTGATGAACAATCAGTATCGAAGCGTGGCTCAGTTTGGTAGAGCGCTGCGTTCGGGACGCAGAGGTCGTGGGTTCGAATCCCGTCGCTTCGACTCCTTGGCAGGGGCACCGGAACACTTGAGAAATCAGGGTTCCGGTGTTTTTCGTTGCATTGCATATCAATAATTGGTCCACTGGACCAATTTTGATTGTGTTACATAATAATCATGGATCCGGAATCAGTAAATCGTAGAAAAATCCACTGTGAGCGATAGTTTTTTCTATTGCAACAGTGGATTTTTCTACGTTAAGATGTATATGGCAATTCAGATTGAGAGACAGGAGCACAGGATGAAAGGAAAAGGAATACATTCAAGATCGATTTTTGTACAGCTGGTAGTATTTTCGCTGCTTGCCAGTCTGGTTCCGATCTTGATTATCAGTATATTTTTGTTTTATAAGCTGGACAGTACGGCACAAGAGGAGACAAAGGATTATCATGAGCAGATTACTTCGCAGTATATGAAAAATATCGAGGAAAAACTTCAGCAGTACCGAAACAGTCTGGAAGTGATCGCCAATAATACGGTGATTCTGAAAACACTGACGGATGAGACAATGAATCCGTATGACAGAGGAGAAGTGGTCAGCCAGGAGGTAGATAACTCTCTTTTGCTGGAGATGCAGAGCGAAGTGAGAAACTGTATGGTCTATTCCAGAGTGCAAAATTGTAAAGTATATGGCAGCCGGGCATCGATGATGCAACAGGCGAGCAGGGAAGTATGGTATTTACAGGATAGGGCGATGGAAGATGACTGGTTTTCGTATTTTGCCCTGAACGATTCGGAACCGATTCTGTCACTGGTGAAGGATATCGAAGAACTGGATACGGAACATCTGAGCCGCTCGCAGCTGGGAATCATAAAACTGGATGTGGCGATGAAGCGTTTATTTGTACCGGCGGTAACGGAGAAGGACGAGAGTGCCACCTATGATGTCATCGTTTATAAAAACGAGGGAAAAGATGCGAAGATTCTGTATCAGACGGTGAAGAATAATGGAAGCGAGATCTTAAAAAAGTACTGGGAAGACACAGTTACGGAAAAGGATGGTGGAAATTCCAGCGGACAGATTTCTACTTATACGGTAGATGGTCAGACGTTGGAAGATTACGGAGTGAATCTTCTGTTTTTATTTGATAATCGGGATTCGTGGCAGAAGCGGGTGGAGATCATAGAAGCGATTCTTCCGTTGCTGCTTCTTCTGAGCGTGACCGTTACCGGATTGATCTACTGGTACAGCAAGGACTTTTCTTCCCGTGTGGAACTTCTGGTAAAAAAATTCCGCCGTGCGGAAACCGGGGATCTGTCTGTGAGTGAAGAAATCGGCGGTGACGATGAGATCGCTGTGCTTGACAAGCAGTTTAATCGGATGCTTGGAAAGCTGGATCAGCTGATCAAGACGAATTATGTGCAGAAGCTGGAAAATAAAGAGGCACAGTTGAAAAACCTGCAGTTGCAGATCAATCCGCATTTTCTGTACAATACACTAGAAACGATCAGTTCCATCGCGGCGGTGAAGCAGGTATTTATCGTGTGCGATATCTGTGGAAAGCTGGGGGAAATCTTCCGGTACAGTCTGGGAAAAGATTATGGAGAGCTGGTTCCGCTGGAACAGGAGATTGCACATATTAAAAATTATATGTTTATCCAGGAGATTCGCCATGGGGGCAGATTACAGGTATTTTATAATATTGATGTAGATGCGATGCATGTATATATTCCAAGGTTTATCCTGCAGCCGATCGTGGAAAATGCGATTTCTCACGGGCTGGGGAATCTGACCAGTGTCGGAACGCTGGAAATCTCTGCATTTGAAAAGAAAGACCGGCTGTATATCCGGATCGAGGATGACGGAGAAGGCATGGAACCGGAAAAAGTAGCAGAGATCATACGGTTTATCAATACTGCAAAACCGGTGGAAGGAAAGAAAAATATAGGAATCCGCAATGTGAACCAGAGAATCAAACTGGCATGTGGAGAAGAGTACGGAATCATTATTGAGAGTACTCCGTATCAGGGAAGTCGTTTTACCATACAACTGCCGATCATAAGAGAAGGAGAAAAAAATGAGACATAATGTATTGATCGTGGATGATGAACAGCTGATTCGCCAGGGATTATGGGCGCGAATCGAGTATCTGGGAATTGATGTGGATGAAATTTTTGAGGAGGACAACGGTCTGATGGCATTGGGGATCCAGGAAGAGCATCCGATCGATCTGGTAATCACAGATATCCGAATGCCGGATATGGATGGTCTGGAACTGATTCAAAAGATGCAGGAGAAAAATAACCAGATCAAGTTCATTGTGCTCAGCGGTTATGCAGAATTCAGTTATGCGGAGACAGCGATCCGGCTGGGTGTAAAGGCGTATCTTCTGAAACCGGTATCAAATGATGATCTGAAGGATGCGTTTGATAAGGCGTATAAAGAGATGGAGCAGACGGCAAGTATTCGACAGGAAGTACAGATGAAAAAACGGATGGATCGGGAAAAACATGTGTATCAGCAGGAGAAAGCACTGAATGCACTCTTTTCCAGCCGGGAAACCAGTGTGATCACAAGAGAACAGCTCTGTGTAATCTGTGGATGTGATGAGAACATGTGGGGAACGGAACAGGTATTTTATCTGGCAGTGCTGCACATCAACAAGGAAAGCTTTGAACATCAGAGGTTTCGTCCGGTGGATCATGAACTGGTACGTTTTACGATCCGCAATATTTTTGAGGAGATCGATGCACAGTGTGAAAAACTTCTGGTCAACAGTCTGTCGGATGGCAGGCAGCTGTATGGGATCTTTACGCTAAATGATAAGAAAAAGCTGCGGATGGAAGTGGAACGGATCTTTCTTCGGATGCGCTCCGTGCTGGAAAAGAAGATGGGAATTTATCTGACCGTCGGTGTCAGCCGGTGTTGCAGTCAGGTGCAGGGAAAGGAAGCGGCAGAGGCGAGACAGGCGCTAAAGCAGCAGATCATCTATGGAAAAGCAAATATTTATTTTTATGAGGATATCAGGATCCTGGACGAACAGGAATTTCCGGTATCACAGCTGCATCTGCTGGAACAGTATATGGAGCACAATGAGATCTTTAAGGTGAAGAATCTGGTGCAGGAGATTTTTTCAGAGGAACTGGTGAAAAAATACGGCAGCGCCTATCTGCGGATCATGTGGATCCGGATTCTGAATATTTTGCTGCATCACTATGACCGAAGAGGAAGAAATGCGGCGGAGATCGAAAAATTGCTGCAAAGTTACAATCTTCCCGATCAGATCCAGTCGATCCAGGAGATCCGGCAGAAGATCGTGGAGATGGTGATGGAGTGTGTATCCACGGAAAGCGTCACCGATGCCAATGCCAGAAGCAAGATCCAGATGGCGGTCGGTTATATTCAGGAGCATTTCGGGGAGAACCTGACGGTCAATGACCTGGCGGAACATTATGGGATGAGTCCGAATTATTTTTCGTCGATGTTTAAGAAAGAGATGAGCCGGTCGGCGGTAAATTATATTACGGAGCTGCGGATCAACCAGGCGAGGGAACTGCTGTATCACTCGGAACTGAGTGTGGTGGATATCTCGAAAAAAGTGGGATACGAGGACAGCCAGTATTTCTTCCGGGTATTTAAAAAGTACCTGGGAATGACACCGTTACAGTACCGGGAAGAGAGCAGAAAATAGAAAAAACACTGGAAAAAATAACATCGTTTTTTGTAGAATTATCTACTGAAAAACGGTGTTATTTCTATTTTCGAGAAAGGCAGAAAGGGATATAGTGGGGAACATGGAAGAGAAAACTTTCATGAGAGAGGGAAAGGGAAAAGAAACTATGAAACGAATGAGAAGAATTGAAAGTCCGAAGGTCGCGCAGCTGCTGTTTTTACTGTGCTGGTTTGCTTATTTTACCTCCTATATCGGACGGCTGAATTATTCGTCAGCGATGACGGCGATGATTCAGGAGGCGGTTCTGACGAAGAGCCGGGCGGGATTTATCAGTATGGTATATTTTTTCGCCTATGGGATCGGACAGTTCTGTAACGGGATGTTAGGTGACAGGTTTCACCCGGGAAAGATGATCTTTACTGGTCTTGCGATCGCAGCAGGGGCAAATCTGTGTATGGGATTTGTCAGCGGTTTCGGAGCGATGTCAGTGGTCTGGGGAATCAACGGCTACGCACAGGCAATGATCTGGCCGCCGGTGATCCGGATCTTCGCAGAGATGGTAAGCCGGGAACAGAAGATGAAGTTCTGCGTCAATATCGTATCCTCGCAGGTGGTAGGAACGCTGGCTTCGTATCTGCTGGCGGCAGTGGTGATGTGGCTGATCGGATGGAGAGCCGTGTTCGGCGCGGCAGCGATCTGTCTGTGTGTGATGGCAGTTATCTGGATCCTCGGGTTTGGAAAGATCGAAAAATGTGGAAAAGATCCGGAGGAAGAAACGGCAGATGTGGATAACGATGAGTCTACAGCTGCAAATACGGTAAATGCAGGACAGCAGGCATGGCGTGGTTCCGGCATCCTGATGGTATTATTCCCGGTGCTCATCCACGGCATGTTAAAGGACGGAGTGACGACATGGGTTCCGACATATATTACGGAGACTTTCCTCACTTCTCCGGCATTTTCCATTCTGGTGACCACCGTACTTCCGATCGTCAACCTGACAGGAGCCTATCTGGCGCAGTATCTGTATCAGAAATGCAAAAAACAGGAGGCAGTCGCAGCCGTCTGGCTGTTTCTGATCGCGGTGCTGGCTCTGACGGGCATCTGGATCGGAAAAGATACTTCAATGATCCTGACGATTGTACTGTTTGCGATGACAACAGCATCTATGATGGGTGTCAACACGATATTTGTCAACTTCTTCCCGCTTCGCTATGAGACGATCGGAAAGGTATCCACAGTGTCCGGTTTCATGAACGGCATGGCATACGTGGGAACGGCAGTATCTACCTTTACGATCGGTGTTCTGGTAGAACAGAAAGGCTGGAACGTGACGATCGGAAGCTGGGTCGTGATGACGTTTTTGGCACTGGTGGTTTGTATGCTGGGGAGAAAGAAATTTTCGTAGCAGACGGGATAATCCGGAAAAAACTGAAAACAGGAGATATTATAGAACCCTGACAGGGAGGAACTTGTCAGGGTTTTTATATTGCATTTTTGGGAGTGCAGTGTTTGAAGGGAAAAGTGGGCAGACATGTTAGGAAAATCACCGGCAATATATACAAAAACAAAAGATGAAAAGTATGAGGAGGAGACCGGACTGCTCGCAGAAGTAACGGATCCCAGCGGCAACGTAACAAGTTATGCTTACGATGCGGCAGACCAGCTGACCGGTGTGACAGACGATACCGGTCAGATCCAATATAGCTACGAAAATGATGAACTCAGACAAATCCAGATCAATGACCCGGAAAGCGGAACGATATACCGGTTCGAAAATGACGAGTTTGGAAATACAAAAGCAACCTATGTCGGGGACAGATGTCTGGTATCACAGACCTACGAGGAAAAAAACGGAAACCTGCTGGCGGAAACGTATGGAAACGGCTATGTCTACCAGTATACATACGATGATATGGATCGGGTGACCGGGATCCGTCTGACAGACCCGTCCGGGGAGGAATACCGGCTGTATGAGTATGCGTATGACCGGGAAGGAAACCTTGCGGTGGTACGGGATATCCGGGAAGAACGGGGAGAAGAAACCATCGAGACCCGATATTTTTATGACCTATCAGGAAGACTTGTCTATTACCGGAACGACCGGGACAACCGTGCGATCGGTGTGACAAGCGGGGAGTGTACGGAAGCAGTATTTTATGATGGCTTAGGCAGGGTTGTTGCAAAGGCACTGGGAAAGATCTTTGAACAGAGGATTCGGTATGGTTACCGGGAAGGGGCAGATGGCAGCCAGTCCGACCAGCTGGAACAGTTTGTGTGGGAAGGTGTGCACATCAATTATCAGTATGATGCGAATGGGAACATTACGCAGATCACAGACGGAAAAGGAAAGATCCAGTACACCTACGATACCCGTAACCAGCTGATCCGGGAAGACCGGGAGGCAGACAGGCAGACGATCACCTATGCGTATGACAAAAATGGCAACCTGTTACGAAAAAACCAATACGAATACCAGCCGGAAGCCACTATGGAGACCTTAGCGTCCGCCACCCCGTCAGAAACAAAGATCTACCGTTATGAAGGAAACTGGAAGGATCAATTGACATCGTATAACGGGGAAACCATTGCGTATGATGCCATGGGGAATCCGACCGTATACCGCGGGATGGAGATGGGCTGGAAGAACAGCAGTGAACTGACAGAGATCGTAAAAGATCAGACAACGATCCGGCACCGCTACGACAAAGAAGGGATGCGTAACCGGAAGTATCTGTCGGATGGGACAACGGTCCTGTACCAGGTACAGGACGGACAGATCATCGGAGAACAGCACCTGCGGGAAGACCAGGAGAAACCGCTGTATGAGATGACCTTCAGCTATGATGCGGATGGAACCCGACGGGAGATGTGATCGCACTGGTAGACACCGGGTGGAACACTGTGGTAAGCTATGCATATGACAGCTGGGGAAAGGTAACCACAATCGAAGGTGACCAGGATCTGGGAAAGAAAAACCCGCTCCGCTACCGTGGATATTACTGGGATGAAGAGACAGGGCTGTATTATCTGGCAAGCAGATATTATGACCCGGAGGTTGGACGGTTTATCAATGCGGATGATACAGGGACTTTGGAAATACAAAAAAATTTGTATGATAAAAATCTGTATGCTTATTGCGACAATAATCCAGTAATGAGAAAAGATGAAACGGGTGACATATGGATTACAGCGGTTGCCATTGGAGCTGGAATGGGTCTTCTTGGTCAATATATCAGTGATATCCAGAATAATATTTCTTCTGGAGCAAGAGGAATAAATATATTTGCTATCACTTCTTCTAGAAGGGACTATCTGGCATCGGCTGTTGGAGGAGGTATAGCAGCTATTCCAGGATTGAGCTTAGCTGGTACAATAGCAGTAGGAGCGCTTGGAAATGTTGTAACAGATTCTATAAAGAAAAATATTAAAAGTGGAAAAGATCTTGTTACAAGTGCAGTGTGGGGAGCAGGAGCAAGTGCTAGAGGTATTGCTGTGTCAAAGGGAGTGGCAGCTTTAAAAGTAAAAAAAATCAATAAGATGCCGAGAGCAAAACAAAAAAGATATATAAATAGAAAATTGTATGGAAATTCGCAAGCTAATATTAATATAAACTACCATAAGTATATGTCTAAGCCAATAAAACAAAAAATAGCTGTTATAGAAAATAATTTAAGGACATTCAAGGCAGGGATATATTCAACGGTTACATCAACTATAGCAGGTTTTTTCAGGGGATAATAATGGAAAAAAATTTGAATTGAAAAAGTATATAATTGATCAAAGTGTACAATTGATAACAATTATCATTTTGGAAATTTTTTTTTATTTTCAAACTTCAGATATAATTTTAATAACATTAGGGCTTGAATTGTTACTAGGATGTAGTTCAGTATACTTACTATGGCGCATAATAGTATTTCCACTAGATGTGTTACATGGATATGTGAAACAAGAGGTATGTTTTAGTAAAATGTGTAATATAGATGAATATGCAGTATATGGTACTTTTAAAAGAAGATATTTCTGTGAATGGAATTTTTATTATTCATCTAAAGGAAAATTAACATTGTTGGTTCCAGTTTGTAAGAGATATGAAGAAATTATAAAAATGAATAAACCGAAAACAGACCAAAAAGTAAGAGTTTATTATTACAAACATTCAAAGATATTATACTCATGGGAAGAACTATAGGGAGAGCAGATATGAATGGATCGGATTATAAAGATGCCAGTGAACTACAGGTGGTGACACTGGAAAATGCGATCTATTTATCGATGAAAAATGATGTGGCTTATGTGCTGCATGATGAACTGTTTTTATATGAGCAACAGTCTACAAAAAATGCAAATATGCCGTTACGCTGTCTGTTTTATGCAAGTGACACGTATTCGGTATTGGTGAAGGACAAGAATATTTATGGTACGAAGATGCTTCCGCTTCCATCGCCTACGTTTGTGGTATTTTATAATGGAAAGCAGAAGATGGATGAGGAAGGGGAGCTGAGACTTTCGGATGCATTTGTGAAGAAACAGGAGAATCCGAATCTGGAAGTGATTGTAAAGGTAAAAAATATCAATATGGGAAACAGTCGTGAACTTTTTGAAAAATGCAGACCGATGCGGGATTATATGATCTTTGTGGATAAAGTAAGAAGGTATTCACAGGAGCAGACCTTCGAAGATGCCGTGGAGCAGACGATTCGGGAGTGCATGGAAGAAGACGTGATGGCTGATTTTCTGAAGAGGAACAGGGCGGAGGTTGTAAAAATGTGTCTTTATGAATATGACGAAGAAAAACAAAGAGAATTTGACAGGGAAGAAGGCAGAGAAGAAGGTCGGGAAGAAGAACGCCAGAATACCCTGAGAGAAAAAGCACGTGCGGATGAAGCCTTTCGGAAAATTGCTATATTGGAAAAGCAACTGGCAGAATTGATGAAATAAAAGAAAAATTGTTCGGAAGTGGCGTTTGACATTTCTGAATAGTCATTAAGAGTACATAATGTGAAAGCCAGAAAAAAGGAAGACGGTAAGAAAAAATTTACCGTCTTCCAGATGATATTCAGGAAAAAATTTCAAAGATTAAAAACAACTTCCTGCGCAGCCTTACAAAAGTATCACCGGGCTTGTGCAGACGAGGTTTTCGATGATGGTTTCTTTCTCGAAAAGCATCGGGATGATGATTGCATGGTCTGCGAAAGAAGTCAGCGGGATCCGGGCGGAGACGTTGCAGGTGATAACCTGATCTTTGGTGCGGAGGGTGATCTTGTAATCGTCCTCAGCGAGCGGTTCGTAGCCCGGTTTACCGGTTTGGTGGATGGTGAAGGTGAGTGCTTCGCCATCGTTATGTACTTCCAGCAGAGGTCCCTTGCATACCCAGGTGCGCTGGTTGTGGATCGCGTCGGAGAGTTCATGGCAGACATCGCCGTCCGGTTCGCCCAGGATATAGGTGGAGTAATGTCCGTGCAGGCTGCTGTTGCCGTGAAGATCCATGCCGCAGGTAGCAGCCAGTTTCTCACCAGAGAGTACCAGGTCTTCCCACAGTTTTACGCCCTTTTCATTGACTTCGTGGAGCGGTTCCGGGTTGTTGAAGATCTCGATGAAGTCACAGCAGGAATAATCCGTGATTGTCATCTCGAAACGGCAGCCCTGTGCGAACGGCCATCCGAAGGAATACGGATGAGCGACACCGACCAATGCCCCTTTTTCGCGGGCAGCCTGGAAGAGAAGTTCCGGTTTGTGTTTGTTGATATTTTCCCACGGCACATACTCGGTCAGGTTCAGGCAGAGGATATGTCCGTAGTACGTGGTATATTCCATGCCAGGGATAAAGGCGATCGGCTGTGGATGTTCTTTCAGATAATTTTCAATTTTGTAATGTCCGGAGATGGTGTTGTGATCAGTCAGGGCGAACGCGTCCACGTGATCGGCCACCATAAAATCCGTCAGTTCTTTGCAGGTAAATACTGCATCAGATTCGTTGGTATGGTTGTGTAATTCCAGTCTCTTATACATAAAAATCCCCCTTATCGTACACGTACCGTGAGCTGGTAGTCGGTGTTATCCAGCAGTACGGAAAATACCTGAACGTTTACTTTTAACACGCCTTCGATGCAAGGCTGTGGAATGCATCCTTCGGTGGCTTCCGTTGCGGTAAAGTGCATATGCCGGGTGGTAAGCTGTCTGTGGACATTTCCGATGAAGGTATCATTCAGGGATGCCATAGTGTGAATCTCGGTTTTCATGCCGTGATAGACGGCATCTTCCCATTCCTCCGGAGTGCCTTCTTCCATGCCATACTCTTTTTTGCAGTAGTCGAGCAGGCGTTGTTTCAATGCCGGTGTCACATCTTCCGGGCGAAAGTGCTGCGGTCCAAAAGAAAATTCAATATCCAGTTCTTCATAAGTCTGATCCAGGCAGACGGTATAGGAAATCTGACCGATAAAGTCTTTACATAATTTTCCCCCTACCTGGTAAATGGTTTTCATTTCTTTCATAGTAATCTCCATTTTTATTCGTAGATTTTTTTACGATTTTTATGCGAACAACGAGTCGTTATGACACCGCTGTACTTTCAGAATACGCAGGCGGTCGGCTGATGTCAATAGTCTGAAAAAAATTGTAGAAAAGTCCAGTTAATTTGAAAGTTATGTACATTATGAGAAAAAAACAGATTTGCTATAATAGTCGCAAATATGGAGGAAAGGAGCAGAAAGTACATACAGATATCAGAAGAGGAATTGACGAAACAACAAAAAATGCGAAAATAATAAAGGAGAGTCACATGGAAAAAAGGACGCTGTATAAAGAAGGCACCTACAAAAAAGGAAATCTTCATACCCATACGACCTGGTCGGATGGTGTACATACCCCACAGGAGACTGCGGAGCATTATCGAAGCAAAGGATATGATTTTCTGGCTCTGACGGATCACTGGGTTTATGGAATTCATCCGGAATTAAACAGGGATGATTTTCTGGTGTTTCCGGGAACAGAACTGGATATTGAACTGCCGGGAAGAAAAGATCACCATCTGGTGGGCTTCGGACTTCCGGAGACGAATCGGATCCCGGAACATTATACGTTTGAAGAAGAACGGAAAAACGGTGTGCTGACAACCGCGGAACGTATCATCGAATATTTTGGACAGAGAGGAAATGTAACACTGTACGGACATCCGTACTGGTCAAAAGTTGATTCTACGGATATCAAGTATCTGCAGGGCATGATCGGAATGGAAATCTATAATCATGGCTCTGAATTTTTCGGAAATAACGGAAACTCTGAGACGTATTTTGATCATTTTCTGTTTGTGAGAAATAGGATTTTCTGCTTTGCCACCGATGATGCTCATGATATTGGAACGCATGATCTTGGCGGTTTTATTATGGTAAAGACCAGGGAATTTACACACAGAGGTATCCTTGACGCTATTCGGGACGGAAGTTTTTATGCATCCGGCGGACCGCTTCTGCATGATTTTTATGTGAAAGATAGTGTCGCATATATTACCTGTGAGCCGTGTCAGCATATTTATTTCCAGACACCGCACAGAGGCGATCACCTGTTTAGTGAAGAAGGAGATTGTCTGACAGAAGGAAGCTTTGCGTTAAACGGGGATGAAGAGTATGTAAGAGTGACGATCAAAAACAGCAGAGGCGAGAAAGCATGGACGCAGCCGATCTGGCTGTGGCTGTTTTAAGCTGCGCAGACAACGAACCAAAGCCTGCATGCCAGAGTACGAGCGGCCACCGTGATAACAGGAGAAAAAGAACATACAGGAGGTAGAAAGTTATGGTTGAATGGTTAAAAGATGCGGCTTTTTATGAGGTATATCCACAGAGTTTTTATGACAGCAACGGAGATGGTATCGGAGATATTCCGGGAATTATGCAGAAACTAGGATAAATCGAAGCGCTGGGATGCAACGCGCTGTGGATCAATCCGTGCTTTGTATCACAGTTCTATGATGCGGGATATGATGTGGAGGATTATTATCAGGTTGCACCACGTTATGGAACGAATCAGGATCTGGTAGATCTTTTCGAAGAAGCACATAAACGAAACATGCATGTGCTTCTGGATCTGGTTCCGGGACACACTTCGATTACGCATGCATGGTTTAAAGAATCCGCGCAGCCAAAGAAAAATGCATATACAGACCGCTATATCTGGACCAACAGTGTGAAAAAAATGATGGATGATGTAGACGGGATTGCGAGTGTTCTCCGTGGTGTCTGGCAGAGAGAGGGGTGCTGCGGCGTGAACTGTTTTTCCTCTCAGCCGGCCTTAAACTATGGATTTGCAAATATTACAGACAACAGCTGGCAGCAGCCGGTGGATGTGCCGGGACCAGTGGCAACAAATGTTGTGCTGAACCCGTTTGACAGGGTTGTGACGGCAAAAGATATGGGGATCGATCAGATGAAAGAACTGATCTGCTGGGGCGAAAAAATCAGAAAGACTGCGGAAGGTACCATTGAGATCGCGCCGAAGAGTATGGTATGGCTGATCGAAGAATAGGAGAAGAATGATGTTAAAATTAGTAACCTTTAATATCCGATGTGATTATGATCAGGACGGAGCCAACAGTTTCCGGTTTCGTAAACCTGTTATTTTAAAGAAACTTGCCGAAGAACGTCCGGACGTGATCTGCTTTCAGGAAGTGCTGCCACATGTGGCAGCATGGCTGAAAGAGAATCTGACAGATTATACAGTGATCGGCTGCGGAAGAAGTGAGACACTGGAAGATGAGCAGATGACGATCGCGTTTCGTACCGACCGTCTGAATCTGATCAATATGGAAACATTCTGGCTTTCCCCGACACCGTATGTGCCGGCAAGCCGATACAAAGAACAGTCCACTTGTCCGCGGGTATGCACGGAAGTGGTACTGGAAGATCTTCAGGAAAAGAAAGTATTTCGTTTATGTGATATTCATCTGGATCATATCGGTGTACTGGCGAGAACACTGGGGCTGTCCCAGATCTTAAAGAAGATGGATGAGGCGGTTCTGTTTGCAGGAGCACCGGTGATCCTTGCCGGAGACTTTAATGCAGAGCCGGATGGGGAAGAATTTGCAGTGATGAAAGAACGGACAGATTATGTAAACGTAACGGAAGGTATCGGAATCACCTATCACGGATTCGAACCGGAGGATGAGCCGGAGCGGATCGATTATGTATATATCAAGGAGTCTCAGGAAGGTTATCCGGGAATTCGCTGTACCGGTGTAAAAAAATGGGAAGACAAAGAAGGGGAAGTGTGGCTGTCGGATCATTATCCGATCTGTGTGGAACTGGAGTTTGTCGGAGATGGTAATCAGAAATGATTAAAATCATTCCTGTAAGATGCACGTCCATCTACAGGATCTGCCATTGGCAGTTTCCTTCAAGCCTTTTTCAAACAAGCTATGGAGAAGGTCATGGAGTGGACAAAACTATACAAAAATATGGACATTTTTATCAGTGTAGATTTTTCCACTGGCGCGAAAAGAAATGTCCATTGTGAGAAAAAAGGCTGCTTCGTATAATAACCTCATCAAACAACGAAGGAGGAAATCTATGAAAGCAGCAAGTGTTGGAAAGGCGAAAAAATACAAGCCGAAGAAACAGCCGCTGAAGAAACGACTGGTGCGTTACTGGCCGTTGTATCTGATGCTGCTTCCCTGCATCATCTATTATGCACTGATCTGTTATGTGCCGATGGCAGGTTCGGTTCTCGCCTTTAAGGATTATTCCTTTAAGAAGGGAATCTGGGGAAGCCCATGGATCGGACTGAAGTATTTTAAGACTTTCTTTTCCAGTTATGATGCACCGAGACTGATCCGTAATACACTGACGGTCGGTGTGATCAAATGTATTCTGGAATTTCCGTTTGCCATCATACTTGCCCTTTTGCTGAATGAACTTCGCAGCATGAAGTTTAAGAAGATCTCGCAGACGATCACTTATCTGCCGCATTTTCTCTCTTCTGTTATTATTGTAACCATGCTGCAGAGAATTCTGGCACCGAATACCGGTGTGTTGAATCAGGCGATCGCAGCAATGGGCGGAGATGGAAGCACATTCTTTCTGATGGAAGCAAAATATTTCTTCCAGATTCTGTTTTCCATGGATCTGTGGAGAAACATCGGATGGGATTCCATCATGTATCTGGCGGCAATCAGTTCCGTAGACCTGGCATTGTACGAGGCAGCAGAGATGGATGGATGCGGAAAGCTGAAAAAAATGTGGCATATCACACTGCCGGGTATCCGGGGAACGATCGGTCTTCTGTTTATCATGGGAGTAGGCGGACTGCTTTCTTCCGGTGTGGAACAGATCTGGCTGTTACGTACACCTGGTAACATGTCTCTGGCAGATACCCTTGATGTATATGTACTGCGTATGGGTATTCAGGGTGGACAGTTTGGATATGCAACCGCGATCGGTCTGATCCAGGGGCTGGTAGGACTGGTGCTGGTAGTAGTCTGCAACCGGATCTGTAAAAAGATCACGGAAGTCGGACTGTGGTAAAGAGGAAACAAAAGTCGAAATCAAATGTATAGTGGAGGAAACTACATGAAAAAGAAAATGGTAAAACGCCTGATGGCAGCTTCCATGGCAGGAACACTGGCAGTGACCATGTTTGCAGGATGTGGCAGCTCATCTGACAGCAAAGACAACAGCAGCGCGAAAACAGAAGATTCCAGCGAAGACAACTCCGACAAACCGGATACCTGGATCGCTGACCGTACCATCACCGTACAGGCTTACGTAGATGATATCGGAAACACACTGCCGGAAGATTTTAACAACACCGAAACCATGAAAAAGATCACAGAGCTGACCGGTATCAAACTGGATGTAAAATATACACCTGGTGACAGCGATGCAAAAGTTATGGCTTCTCAGCTGGCTTCCGGAACCATCCCGGATGTGATCATCTCCTACCTGGATAACTCCACAAGACCGGAGTTCCCACTGCTTTACAAAGCGGCAAAAGACGGAATGTTCGCAGATGTATCCGAATATATGAAAGACAGTAAAGTATATTCCAAATATTACGAGGATGATTATCTGCCGGATGATACGAAGAACAATATCGTATTCCGCGATGATCTGGACGGTGTATATCTGTGGCAGATGAATATTGATGAAGTAGACCGTTCTCTGGAATATAATGCAGACGATGAGTATGTAGGTGGTATGTACATTCAGAAATCCATTGCGGATGATCTTGGCATTGATACCAGAGAAATCAAGACACAGGATGACTTCTACAACCTGCTGGTTAAGATCAAAGAAGGCGGTTATAAAGATGACAACGGAAACGCTGTATATCCGTTAGGACCGAAATACTGGGGCGGATCTGTAGATGCTTTGAAATACATTGCAACCGGTTATGACTGGGGTGTCAGTGATGACTATAACCTGGATGAAAACGGTGATGTAAAACATATCGCAGAAACAGATTATGTATACGATGAAATCAACTTTGTCAGAAAACTTCTGGATGAAGATCTGATGAATCCGGAATTCTTCACCATGGATTCTACCCGTGCAGAAGAAGTATCCAAAAATCACAATTCCGCAATTATTGCCGATGTGCATAACTACGAAGAGATCATTTACTCCAGCGAAGACTGGATTCCGTTAGGACCGTTGAATGATATCGCCGGAGATAACAAAGAAGTTGTAAACGGAAAGAGCGGCCGTGGATGTATGGCAATCTCCGCAGATGCAGAGAATCCGGAAGAAATCTTCCAGTTCTTTGACTGGCTGTCCACAAAAGAAGGACAGACGATCGCACAGTATGGTGCAGAAGGTGTATCTTATACAATGGAAGACGGATATCCGAGACTGACAGATGAAGCTCTGGAAAAACTGAACGATGGCGATACCGATTATATGATCAATACCATCGGTGCAGGATTTGGCGGATCAGGAAATTATTTCTTTGAATTCGTTTTAACCAACAAAAACAACCAGGATAACTTTGGAGAGTCCCGTCCGGGAGCATCTTCCGGCAATTCCACTTTCGCAAGAAGTGTACAGATCGCTGAGGATTATCCGGTAGAAAAGAAACTGGTTCCTGGTCTGGATGCGACAGCTTACATGTCAGCAGATGAACTGGCAGATGTAAAGATGCAGATGGACCTGCTTGACTGGGATGAAACATTTGTACAGGCTTGTTTTGCAAAAACAGATGACGAAGTAAAATCTATTGTAGAATCTTTCCGTGATCAGCTGAAAGCAGCAGGTATCGATCGCTTCGAAGAATATGTAAAAAATATTTATGACGAAGATCCGAATACAGTAACTTTCTACAAATAAAACAAAGATCCTGCCTGCCCCGGGTGGCAGGCAGGGGAAAGAAAAGCGGGTAAGATATAGCTTACAGAAAGGATTGGGTACGCAATGTATAAAAAAAAGATAAAGGTCAATCCGGTAGATCAGGCCCTTCAGATTCTGATTTATCTGATCATTATTGCACTCTGTCTGATCATTCTGCTCCCCTGCCTGAACGTGGTGGCGCTGGCATTTAATGATGGAGCTGATGCGGCCAGGGGCGGCGTATGGTTCTGGCCGAGACAGTTCACGATGGATAACTTCAAGGAAGTATTCAAAGACGGAAGTATCACAACAGCTTATATTATTACGATTGCAAGAACTGTAATTGGAACATTTTTAAGCTTAATGGTAACGACACTGGCGGCATATGCTCTGAAACAGGAAGATCTGCCGGGAAGAAAAGTTATCACTATGCTGATCACATTTACGATGTTGTTTGGCGGTGGTATGATCCCTACCTATATTCAGTACAAAAATCTGCATCTGTTAAATTCGTTCTGGGTTTATGTGGTGCCAAGTCTGGTAAGCGTTACGTATCTTTTGATGGTACGAACTTTTTTTGAAGGAATACCGGACAGTCTGGAAGAGTCGGCGAAACTGGACGGCTGTGGATTTTTCCAGACATATATCAAGATCATGCTTCCACTTAGTAAACCGGTTATTGCCGTAGTTGGTCTGTATACGGCAGTAAACCACTGGAATGACTGGTTTGCAGGGGCATTCTATGTTAATGATACAAAACTGTGGCCGGTGCAGACGGTTCTGCAGCAGATGTTGACAAAAGCAATGAATTCACAGCAGGAAGTAACTTCTGTTGCGCAGGCGCTGGCACATAATACGGTGTCTGTAACATCCGATTCTCTGAAGATGGCAGCAGTAGTTGTCACGACAGTTCCGATTCTCTGCGTATATCCGTTCGTGCAGAAATACTTTGCACAGGGTGCCATGATCGGTGCAGTAAAAGGTTAAATAAAAGAAAAAGTAAAAGAAAGGTTCTTTGCCTCGTTCAGCAGTTATATAGAGATAGATCTATGAGCGATGCGGGGAACCTTTTTCTGTGAAAAATGATATAGGAAATTACTGATTCTGAAAAATTCGGAAAAGCAGATTATATATAGAAAAGATACGAAATAACAGATGAAAAAGTACATGACCTGGATGTGCTTTTCCATGATAGAATAAGAAATGCGAGCTAAAAAGATGTGATTTATGGTACACTGGAGAAAACGGGCTGTGGAAGAACGACGGGGACAAAAAGACAGTTTCTGTGATCCGGCCCAAAAGAAAGGGAGAAGGTATGGACGCTAAAAAATGGGATGTTTATGTATACGGCGACGTCAATATTGATATTGTGATCCCGGGGGTGGAAAAGTTTCCGGAACCCGGACAGGAAGATGAAGTTTCTGTGATGGAAACTTTTGTCGGTGGCGGAGCTGCGTTATTTACTCTGGGAGTAGGCAAGCTGGGACTTCACCCGGTCTTTCAGGGAGAAGTGGGAGATGACTGTTACGGTGAACTGATTCGGAATAAGTTCCGGGAAAGCAATGTGGACGATTCTCTTCTTGGGGTAAGTAAAGAGCTAAAAACGGGTATTTCCTTAAGCTTTACGAATGAAAAAGACCGTTCGTTCTTAACCTATCGGGGAACCAATGAAAAAATCAGCATCTCGCAGGTTGATGTAGAAAAAGTAAAAGAAGCCGCGCATATCCATGTGACCGGCTATGCGGGATCTGTCAATCATAACGAATACCTGGAACTGTTAAAGAAGATCAAGGTCGAGACACAGGCTACGGTATCCTTTGATGTGGGCTGGGATTCTACCGGCGAGTGGAAAGCGGAGATCAGGGATCTTTTCCCGTATATTGATGTACTGTTTATGAATGAGACAGAGGCGCAGCATTACGGAAGAAAAGAGACAGCCGAGGAAGCGGCACGGGAATTTGCCCGGACAGCCGGTATGGCGGTGATCAAGATGGGGAAAAAAGGTTCGATCGCAGTGAAAGACGGAAAACTGTATCAGGCAGCACCGTACACGGTGGAAGCGGTAGACACCACCGGAGCCGGAGATTCTTTTAATGCCGGATTCGTCTACGGATTTCTGAAAGGAAAAACCATGGAAGAATGCCTGAAATGTGGAAACGGATGCGGAGCACTTTCCGTGACTGCCCTTGGCGGCAATACCGGATTTCCGACAGAGGACGGACTGGAAGCGTTTATGAAGAGTTGTGAAGCATGAATGGAGCAGAAGCGTGTCGCTAAAGCGGCCAGCCGCAGACGGATAAATTTGTAAAGACGGATTTTTTGCGGATGTGCTCAGGGTACAGCGATATAACTATAAAGCTGTCAGACAAATAAGATAAGAAAGACAACAGGAGGAAAAAACATGAAAATCGCAGTAATCGGCGGTGCAGGTGTGCGTACCGTAATCTTTATCAACGGACTTTTAAAGAGATATAAAAAACTTCATATCGATGAAGTGGTACTTTATGATATTCAGGAAGAGAAGCAGAAAATTATTGAAAAGTTATGTAAACATGTAGTGGAGAGAAATCATGAAGATCTGAAAGTATGGGCGGTATCCGATCCGGTAGAAGCGATCACAGGTGCGGATTACATCGTAACCACACTGCGTGTCGGCGGAGATCACTCCCGTGTAGTAGATGAGACTATCGCTCTGGATCTTGGTGTGATCGGACAGGAGACGACCGGTGTGGGTGGATTCTCCATGGCAGTCCGCACGATCCCGGTACTGATCGAGTACTGTGAACTGATCAAAAAATATGCACCGGATGCATGGATCTTCAACTTTACGAATCCATCCGGTCTGGTAACACAGGCACTGCGAAGCGCCGGATACGATAAGATCATCGGAATCTGCGATGCACCGAGCAGCACAAAATTCCGTATGGCACATGATCTGGGAGTGGAGGAAGATGATCTGTACGTAGAATTCTTTGGATTAAATCATCTGTCCTGGATCCGCAGTGTGAAGAAAAAAGGCGAGGAAATCTTGCCGGAACTTCTGGCAGATGATGCTTTCTTACAGGGCGTACAGGAATTTTCCATGTTTGATCCGGAACTGTTGCGTTCCATCGGATTCCTGCCGAACGAATATCTGTACTACTACTATCACAGAGAAAAAGCGCTGGAGAATATCAAAAAATCCGGGGCAACCAGAGGAAAGACTATCGAAAACGTAAATATCCAGATGATGGATGAACTGAAACATATGGATATCGACGCGGATCCGGAAGGTGCACTGCAGATCTTCCTGTACTATATGCAGGTACGTGAAAACTCTTATATGAGCATCGAATCCGGTCTGGCAAAGCGGCCGCTTCTGGAAAAAGGTCAGCTGGAAGTACCGGACGGTATGGGATATGCCGGAGTTATGCTGGACTGCATCGAAGGAATGCAGAGTGAAAAAGGAAAATATCTGGTGTTGTCTGTGGAAAATAACGGAAGCATCCCGGGACTGGCTGACGAAGATGTGATCGAGACCACCTGTCTGGTATCGAAAGACGGCATCCATCCGGTAAAAGTAAAAGAGGTACCGGAACACTGCTATCTGCTGATCCGTCTGATTAAAATGTACGAGAAACTGACCGTGGAAGCAGTAAAGAACAAATCCAAAGAAACCGCGGTACAGGCACTGATGCTGCATCCGCTGGTAAATTCATATTCTCTGGCAAAACAGCTGGTAGATAAGTATGATGAAGTTTATGGGGGAATTTTCCGTTAGAGGAAAACACTTTCTGCAAGATGTGTCTGACAGTTTGCAGGAATGATCATTGAAACCGGCGGAATTTTGTAAAAATGTATTGGGAGGATAAAAAAATGCCATTTGATTTTCATAATCGTGACAGGATTGAGCATCTGTTAGAAGAAATCGAACAGATGCGTTACAAAGACAGAAGGGATCTGTCCGGGTTCTCTTTCTGGGAGGACGACGGATCTGTAGGCAATCGTGAACCACAGGGCGAAGGCGTACCGGTAGAGCAGGGATTTTGCTGGACGGGCTGGGATCGCTATAACTGGCTGACGGTGACAGCTAAGATCCCGGAAAGCTGGAGCGGACAGGATGTTCGGGCGCTGTTTGATTTCGGCGCCAGCGTGGGAACCGGAAATAACGGAGATCCGGAGAGTCTGTTATATATCAACGGAAAAACATATCAGGCAGTGGACGGGAATCACCATGAAGTGTTCCTGGATGTGGAAAAAGAAGGCTATATTCAGGAGATGAAGTTCCGTCTCTGGTCCGGATTGAGCGGTGGTGGAGTGCCGGTTGATAATGTCATGGAAATCCGGCAGGCACAGATCGCCATTCTGGATCATCCATGTGATGATCTGTATTATCTGGCAAAAGCCGCACTGGAAACGTATGATCTGCTTCCGGCAAATCACGAGTACAAAGAGTGGATCCTGAACTGTCTGGTAAGATGCTTTACACTGGTTGATTTTACCGAACCGGGAAGTGAAGCGTTCTACGAGAGTGTACAGGAGGCGTGGAACTATCTGGACGGACAGATGCAGGGCCAGGGCAAACCGGATGTCAATATCAGTCTGATCGGTCATACCCACATCGATGTGGCATGGCTGTGGAGACTTCGTCATACCAGAGAAAAAGCAGCCCGCTCTTTCTCAACCGTAAACCGTCTGATGGAAAAATATCCGGAATACCTGTTTTTACAGACACAGCCGCAGCTCTATGATTTTATCAAAGAGGACTACCCGGACATTTATGAACATATCCGGGAACGTGTGAAAGAAGGCAAATGGGAGCCTTCCGGTGCGATGTGGGTAGAATGTGACTGTAACATCGCTTCCGGCGAATCGATCATCCGCCAGATTCTGGTAGGAAAGAATTTCTTCAAAAAGGAGTTCAATTACGAGAGTGAATATCTGTGGCTTCCGGATGTCTTCGGCTACTCCTGGGCGCTGCCGCAGATACTGAAAAAATCAGGCGTGGATACGTTTATGACAACCAAGATCAGCTGGAACGACACCAACCGTCTGCCGTATGATACATTCCGCTGGAGGGGTATGGACGGGACTGAGGTGACCGCGCATTTTGTGACGACGACAGATCCGGGTGAAGATTATTATACATATAACGGAAATACCAGTCCGCAGGCGATTCGCGGGGTATGGGAGCAGTACAAGAATAAAGATACCAATAAAGATCTGCTGATTTCGTTTGGGTTTGGGGACGGAGGTGGTGGTCCAACCAGAACACACATCAAACAGGCGCAGATGGCAGATAAGATTCCGGGACTGCCGCATGTGAAGATGGAAAAACCGACGGATTATTTTCGACGTCTGAACCGGACGATGAAAGAGAATCCGATGGATGGTTATGTGCCGGTGTGGGACGGAGAATTGTATCTGGAATTCCACCGTGGAACGTATACTTCTCAGGGCTACAATAAAAAGATGAACCGCCGGATGGAGTACCGCATGCGTGATGTAGAGATGGAATCTATGCTCGCACAGGTACTGAAAGGGGTTCCGTATGATTACGAACGGATCCTGAAAGCATGGAAAATCATTCTGTGCCATCAGTTCCATGATATTTTGCCGGGATCGTCCATCCGGGAAGTCTACGAGGACAGCCACGCAGAGTACGCAAGAGCGGCCAAACTGCTGGATCAGGTATGTGAAGCGGTAGAAGGAGCTCTGTATCAGCCGGAAGAAGGAACGTATACGCTGTTTAACAATTCCAACTGGGCAAGAAGCGGCGAAGCATGGATCCCGATGAGCGAAGAAGCCTTACAGATGTATCGGGGCGGAAAAGTTCTGGATGCGCATGGAGAAGAAGTCAAAGCAGTATGGGAAGAACAGGGAGTCCGCATCTGGGTAAAAGAGATTCCGCCATTTGCTTTTGCAACCTTCCATCCGGAGGCCGGAGAGCACAGAACGGACAAAGAGAGTGTGGACGTTACTTCCATCGAGACATCGTATTATCAGATCGCATGGAACGAAGCCGGACAACTGACGAGAATCTTTGATAAGAAAGCCGGACGGGAAGTTCTTCCGGAAGGAAAATGTGCCAATGAACTGCAGGTATTTGAAGACAAACCACGCTGCTTTGATGCCTGGGAACTGGAACCGACCATTGATCTGAAAAAGGAGGTCATAAAGGAATGTGTACAGACCAGAGTACGCCAGGATGCGATCGGCTGGCAGGTAGATTTTACCTGGAACTATCATAAGTCACAGATTCAGCAGACCATGTGTCTGTATGAAGAAGATCCGCGCATTGATTTTAAGACACAGGTGGACTGGCAGGAACGTCAGAAACTGTTAAAAACCAGTTTTCCGGTAGATGTCCGGGCGGTAGATGCCAGATTTGATATTCAGGATGGAAATATCCGCCGCCCGATCACCAGAAATACTACCTGGGAAGCCGCCAAGTTCGAGGTGGCCGCTCACAAATGGGTAGACCTGTGGGAGACAGGATACGGACTGGCAGTACTGAACGACTGCAAATATGGCCATGATATCAAAGAGGATACCATTCGCCTGACCCTGTTAAAATCAGCAGTGGAACCGGATTATACGGCAGATCGTGGAACGCATGTATTTACCTATGCGATCTTACCGCACAGTTGTGAGTGGTATGAAGCAGGCATCGAGCAGAGCGCTTTTGCGTTAAATAATCCGCTGACGGCAGTGAAAGGAGCAGCTGCACTGGGACAGGAAAGCTGGCTTTCTTTTGATCAGGAGAACCTGGTAGTGGATGCATGGAAGAGAGAGGAAAACGGCAATCGTGTGATCCTGCGGTTCCATGAATTCCAGGGAAGACGTGGAGAAGTTACGGTGCATACCCGTCTGGATGTGAAACAATGGTGTGAATGTAACCTGATGGAAGAGCCGGGAGAATTCAAAGACGGTGAGATCCGGGTGACACTGAAACCATATGAGATCAAGACACTGATGTTTGAAGTATAAAACCGGATGATTCATCGGATAAAAGACGGTTGGGGGCGGCTGTCAAAGACTCGTAAGACGTGAAAGAGGATCTGGTGTTACGTACATTAAGATTCTCCACAGAATATACAGTGGTATATGTGGATAGGCAGTTGGAAAAGTATATGGAGTGTGGATAAGATGAAAATCAGATGGACGAATCAGGAACAGGAACTGCAGGCAGATATTTTTTTCGAAAAGAGAACGGCAACACCGGAAAATTTCCGGAAACTGGGAAAGAAACGTGGCGGTGACTGCCGGATCGCAGTGAAAAGAGAAGGATTTTCCGAAGAAGAATGGATACAGATGCTGTGCAATGGGGTGTGCAGCCTGTATGACGGCGCATATCGGTTTTCCCGGAACGGGGTGAAGAAGCTGGGAAGACAAAGAAACGTATATGAAAACAGGGATGCACTCAGTGACTACGGAGAGACCTGTTATACCTTTGTATTGGAAGGCACAGCGCAGGAACTTGCTGCGCTGGAGCGTGGGGAAATACTGGGACGATGTAAAGGATATGCCCGGACACTTGGTAATCTGCCCAATAATTATCTGCATACGGAAGATCTGGCGACTTACGCCCATACACTGGCACAGAAGCTTGGAATCTTCTGTGAGATCTATGGAGACCGAAAACTTGAAGAACTTGGATGCGGCGGACTTCTGGCGGTGAATCAGGGAAGCCGCAGGGAAGCTGCTATGATGGTTCTACGGTATGAGGGCGCAAAGGGAAGTCCGTGGACGGCACTGGTTGGAAAGGGACTGCTGTTTGATGCCGGAGGCTACCATCTGAAATCCATCGATGGAATGAACGGGATGAAATACGACATGTGCGGGGCAGCAGATGTGTTGGAGATACTGGAGTATCTTGTCACACAAAAAGTCAAAAAGAATGTGATGGCCGTGCTGATGCTGGCCGAAAATGTGATCAGCCCGGACGCGGTGAAAATGGGGGATGTGATCACCACACTGTCCGGAAAGACCGTGGAAGTCTATAACACCGATGCGGAAGGACGGCTGGTCTTATGCGATGGAATCACGTTTGCACAGCGTATGGGGGCACGCACCGTGATCGACCTTGCCACGCTGACCTATTCGGCGCAGAGTGCCCTGGGAGATCAGGTGACAGCACTGTTCGGAAATGACTGCGAGGCGCTTGAAAACTGGAAAAAAACAGCTGCGTTCACCGGAGAACATTACTGGCAGCTGCCGATGGGACCGATCTATCATAAGATGATCGAATGGTCCATCTGTGCGGATTTTGCCAATTATGCACCGGGACGGGGCGCAGGTGCCAGTGTTGCGGCATGCTTTCTGGAGAACTTTGTAGAAGAGGGTACCCAGTGGATCCATCTGGATATGGTGGGACCGTCAGTGGTACGGAAAGAAACCGAGGAGATGGCAGAAGGCGCCAGTGGGGCATGCATCAGCACGCTGGCGGCATATTTGACCAGATAAATCGGATTGATGAAACAGAGATGTTAAAGCGTGCTTGAAAAATCCTTCCTGCAATTTGTATGTCGGCGTTTGTGGAATATTTTACTGTCATTTGGGTGACGTAGAACGCTGCGCCATATTGAGTCAGGGAAAAGCGCTTACAGATCGCGATAAATATCTCGCAGAAAAGTATAAAAATCAGGAGAGAAGGGAAGCAGCATATTGAAGTGGGGAAAGATGCTGCGAATGGAAGAAACAATGAATTTTACATTTGATGGAAATATCTCCAGAGAAGTTCTGGAAAATTACCTGTCCCGGAGTGTGACGGCAGCAGGTTTATATGAGAGCAAAACACTGGAAGATGATCTGCGTGCGATCCGGGAGATGGGCGTAAAATTTCTCGGAAGAGCATCAGGTATCTGGTATATGACGATGGATGACGAAGAACATTTTTGGCTGTCTAAGGAACTGGCAGATAAAGTGCATGCACAGGATCCGGAAGTCATCCTGCAGTCCTGCGTTTTCGAGTGGATCACACGGCGGATGGAGACCGTAGAGATTCCGGACTATGTGTTTGAGGCATTCGGTATGGAACCGGAACCTCGGTGTTTCCGTCTGGACGATGCGTTGTTTACGGATGAGTCCAGCGGATATACCAGTAGAAGAGACGATCCGGCAAAAGACGGCGGTATCCCGGATCTGTCCCGGCAGGAGGCAAGACTGTGGTTTTACTACCGGGCAACCCGCTACATTGACTGCGGCTATGAGGCACTGCATATGGGACAGGTACATCTGTATACCGCAAATGACAAGGGAATGGCAAAGACCGCAGAGCTGTTCGGCATGATCCGCGCGTACGCAAGGATTCACGGAAGACGCCATAAGATCCTGCTGGATGCCCATACCCATGGTGTAAATATCCGTGGGAAACTGCTGTTTGACTATCATGCGATGCCATTTACCCGGATGCCGCTTTTGGAAGTACCGGGAGAAGAACTGGTACTGGTCCGTGAAGGGTACAGCGAAGGCGGGGAAAATCCGAATGGATGGTCTGCGAAAACCATGCCGTACCTGATGGAATATGACAACTGGGGCGGACTGGTGGTTGACGACCGGGAAAATATTCCCCGGGAAGAGCTGGCGTGGAGAGACTGGTGGGGATATGATCAGATCGCCTGGTTTGCCAATCAGCCGGAGGCAAGCAGGAATCATTTTCTGGAATATACCTACAAGTGGACAGAAATCAACAATCCCAATGCATACTTTGAACTGCCGTTTCGCCGGATGATCCACAATGCGGAAGTATCCATGAAACGCGGAGATAATGGTGAGACGGATGCACAGGATTTTTATCAGATCAATACGAAAAGTGCAGAATGCCCGATGGGATTTGCTCAGGAAGAAACTGCAAAAAGGTTATGGGCAGCCGGTCATATGCTGCGGGAAAAGGCGGCGAATCCGGAGATGCTGATCCGTTATGGTGCAGAGGAGGTCTACGATGAAGAAACCGGTATGAAACTTCCGGAAAAAATCGTGGTCTATGGAAGCTTCCAGTCCCATGTGGGAGCGGTAAAAAATGATTCCAACAGTGAACTGACCAGAATGTACTATATCGGTGATAACACTTATACATTATCGGTAGTAATTCCGTTTGCAGGCACATATGATTATTCTGTGGCAACATACGGAACGCTGTCTGCCACGTATCAGGCAGACGGCTATCCGAGAAGCGGGTCTTCGAACAAAGCTTATTTTACGACTCAGAAAGATAATACCGTGGTTCGATTCCGGTATCAGTTTATCAGTAATAAAGTTACCGTGGAGATGTTTGAATAAAATAATAAGGCAGATCCTTCATAGTTTGCGACGGATATTTTGCGAAAAGTTGTTTTTTAACAGAATCTATTATTGAAAATAGGGATAGGAATAATAAAGCATCGGAGCAGGAGAATACTCCTGGAAGAGAAGAAGAACTCTTACTCCGATGCTTTTTTGCGATTTACGTGAGCAACGAGCCAAAGTCTATGCTTGCGTGAGACCTTGGCAACTGCCGCGATACCAAGAGGAAATTTGCAGAGCGAGTTTCCTCTTGGTTACGTGAGCAACGAGCCAAAGTCTGTGTTTGCCGGAAAGTACTTTCTTGCAAAGTGCAAAATATAAATATGCAAAACCGACAAATATAGACATAATGATACAAAAATACACAAAAAAGAAAGAAAAATTTGTGTAAAATTAATAAAAACTATTGAAAAATGTAAGATCATTGTGTATTATGAAACTACAAACAAAAGAGGAAACAGGAAGAAGGGACTAATAATAACGAAGGAGGTGGTATCGTGGATAGGAGGGACCATGATCGATGCCAAGAACTTTACGTGAAATATAGAGAGTTTATGTATTGGTACGTGAAAAAGCATTTTCCGGATTTGCCAGAAGAAGACATTCGTGATATTCTACAAGAGGTGTGGACATCATTATTGAATGCAATCGACAAGTTATATGATAAGGGCGATGAAGGTCAGTTTGCCTGGTTGATCAAGGTGACTCAAACCAAGGTAATCGATTACTACCGCTCCCAGAGGAAAACAGAAGAACTGGGAGAAAGGATTGGACTTGCTTTACAGGAACAGAAAGAGGGATGTTCTGTGCAGGACACAGTAATCGCGAGAATGATTGCAATGGAACTGGTAGAAGGACTGACAGAGAAAGAGCGGAGAGTCCTTTCCATCGAATATTTCTCGGATACGAATGATGAAGTCTCGAATGCCTTCAAATGCAGACGAAGCCGTCTGAGAAGAAAAATCGAGGAAAGTTTTGGAGTATTCAGAAAGAAACGATAGGGATCTATCAGTATCATGTATTCGGATGATGTTATTCACTTCACCGTGAAATGGCTTCCGTAAGGAAGCTGAGAAAGGATATTCGATGAAGAAAAAAGATAAAATATATGACAGTCCGGAATACAAGCAGATCAGAGAACATCTTCCTGAGATTTTAAAAGAAATGGAACGTGACAAGGGTCTGAAACAATATCAGATGCCGGAAGGCTGGAACGAAGACTTCGAACGCATCTACCAGGCAGAACACCGCAAAGAACGCATCCGCAACCGCATTTTTGCTGGCGCATGTGCAGCGATCATTCTTGGCATTGGAGCCGTTCATGTGGGAGAACGTCTGGAGCTGACTTCGATGGTGCAGGCGGATGATATTGGGAAGACTACGAAAAATGGGTTTGAGGATGGCGAGTACCAATACAGTACATATGGAAACGTTGAAGAAGATGAAGAGTATGTAATTTCAGAGGATGAAAATGATTTGAATTTTACATGTGAAAGTTTAGATGAACTGTATACTCAAGTAAAACAAGAAACAAAAGCTCCAATATTTATTATAAAAGATATTACAGAGCCATATACAGTTGAAAATGCATTTTATAGTAAATTACATAGGAATTTTACCTATCGGATAGAATTAAAAGATACAGGTGAGTATTTATATGTAAATGAACAAATGCAAGTGGATGAGACCGGAAATGGAACTGTCAATGAGCATAAAGAGACAACTATATATTTGAAGAATCTGGAAATGGAAACAGATATATATAGAAGTGCGAGAGATGATAGTTTAAAGTGTAATATAATGTATAATAATAAAACATTGGTGGTTGTATCGAATTTACCAGTAGAGGAGTTCGAGAATATTATATCGGATATAGAATATCATTAGACGAGGTGAAAAATGAAAAAATATATTGCAATATTATTAAGTGGTATTTTGATGTTAGCACAGGCAACAATAATTTTTGCAGCAGATCAAGAGAATGAACAGCAGCAGTATCAAATGGTAGAGGAACAAGATTGGGTTCCAGATAGTTCGCTAAATGATATTGAGATTAGTCCATATACTTTATATCTTGCAGATGTTGTTACTTCGATTGTTAAAGTAAGTGCGACGCAGGTTAGTATTCGTGCACAAGCTATTTGCGGCGAAAAGGTTAAATCAATAACAGTCATTTACATACTACAAAAATGGAATGGTAGTAAATGGGTTGATATTGCATCAAAAACAGCTACAGCATATGACACATCTAGTGCACATAAAAGTTATACTATTTCTGGTCTGGGATCAGGTAGATATCGTTGCAAAGCTAGCGCAATGGCAACAGGATATAATGGGTTTTCTGAGAATTTAGTTGGTTACAGTGCTAGCATCAGTTTATAATCTTCGATAAAATCCCCTCCCTTCAGGAGCCCCCAAACACCCAACCGTGTTTCCAAAACTCCTGGGCAGGTGGTTTTATACCCTTACTCCCCAACTAATTTGTCTTTCATAAAAGCAGTGCAGTAAGGGTTACAGCCATTGCAGAGGAACCTGAGGCAACCGCATCCGCCGAAGTTCCCTGTGATGGCTGTGTTTATATTTTATCCAAATACGAAAAAACAGTGGCAAAGACCTGAAAAATGGTCTTTGCCACTGTTTTTTAATGTTTCGAATCGCCCGCAGTCTCATCCGTCCGGTACTGATCGAAGATCCCGCGTACTGCCTGGTGCAGATGCGGTTTGAGTTCTTCAAGACCTACTGGCTGCTGGTAGAGGATCGCGTTGTAGCTGGTTCCGTTGACAAGTTCGAGGATCAGATACATCATAAGCTCCGGGGAATGATAGGTATGATTAGCATTTTGCAGCATCTTATCGTAGATGGTATGGATTGACGGGGTGTCCTCACTCGGTGTGAAGAACAGAGAATTCTTGAAAAATCCCCAGCTCAGATGCTTGGACAAAAGCCGTACCAGGTTCAGGTTGGATGCCAGCTGATCCAGAATATCATCCATAATAAAGATTACCTGATCTTCAAAATCCCGGATCTCTGTATGTTTTTGCAGTTTGAGATAGGAATTCTGAAAGACCTGACTGGCTTTGTGAGCGATCAGGTGATTGCGGATATCGTATTTGTCTTTGAAATACAGATAAAAAGTTCCTTTTGCCACACCGGCGTTTTTTACGATATCAGAAATCGAAGTCTTATTGAATCCATTGTCTATAAAGAGAGAAAAAGCGGAATCCAGCAGGGATTCCCTTTTTTGTTGTTTGTTGTGATCGACTTTTCCCATACCGGGATCAGCCCCCTTTCTGCGTGTGCTTTGCATAAGCGAGGCGTGTTCCGAAAGCATGTGTAACATGTTCAGGATTATGCCCGCTGAAATATAAAATCCTTATGTTTCCCATATTATAAGTAAATATCTACAAAAAAGTCAAATGAAAATTGGTCATTTTTTTATTTTCGGTAAGTTGCATAAAATACAAAATGACTTTTGGTCAACCTTTTGCCTGATAAATATTGACTAAAAGTCATTTATAGAGTATAACAATAAATGACCAAAGGTCAGTGAAAAAGACCAACGGAAAATTATAAGAGAAGGTAAGGGAGGAACATGATATGGAGGAGCTGGGAAGGAAGATCGTCAGGTTTCGAATTCCGATATTTATCATCGGATTATTGTTGCTGATTCCATCCGTCTTTGGATATATCAACACAAGAGTCAATTACGACGTACTTTATTATCTGCCGGATTCCATCGAGACGATGCAGGGTCAGGATATCCTGGTAGATGAATTTGGAACAGGAGCCTATTCGATGTTTATCTGTGAGGGCATGGAAAACAAAGATGTGGCGAAGTTAAAAGAACAGATTGAAGATGTGGAACATGTCAGCAAGGTTGTCTGGTATGACAGTTTCGCAGACATCAGTATCCCGATGGAGATGCTGCCGGAGGATATCCGGGACGCCTTTAATGCGGACGATTCCACGATGATGTTTATCATCTTTGATACGACAACATCCGCCGATGAGACGATGGATGCGATCGAGGACATCCGTGCACTGGCAGGAAAACAGTGTTTCTTAAGCGGTATGTCAGCTATCGTTACCGACACCAAGAACCTGGCAGAGTCCGAGGTTGCGATCTATGTACTGATCGCGGTTGTCCTCTCCTGTATCATTCTGGCACTGACGATGGAATCTTATCTGATCCCGGTATTTTTCCTGTTGAGTATCGGTATGGCGATCATCTATAACATGGGAAGTAATATTTTCATGGGACAGATTTCCTACATCACGAAAGCGCTGAGTGCAGTCCTTCAGCTGGGTGTTACGATGGACTACTCGATCTTCCTGTGGCACAGCTATCAGGAACAGAGAGAAAAAGGCGAAGAGGATCATAAAGAGGCGATGGCAAAGGCAATCGCAGCTACGATCAAATCCGTAGTCGGAAGCTCGATCACAACGATCGCCGGATTTATCGCGCTGTGCTTTATGAGTTTTACCCTGGGTCTTGACCTTGGTATCGTCATGACAAAAGGTGTTGTCTTCGGCGTGATCTGCTGTGTTACCGTACTTCCGTCGATGATCATGATCTTCGACAATGCACTGGAGAAAACGAAACACCGTCAGCTGATCCCGGATTTTCCGAAGATTTCTGATTTTGTGGTAAAACACCATGTGATTTTTGCAGTCTTGTTTGTGGTATTATTTATTCCATTTGCTTATTTCCAGGCACATGCAAGCGTGTACTACAACCTGGATGCCAGCCTTCCGGATAATCTGCCGAGTGTGCAGGCAAATACTAAACTGTCCGAAGAATACGATATGGGTGCAGCACATATGATCCTGCTGGATAAGGATCTGGATGCCAAACAGAAATACAACATGATCGCCGATATCGAAAAAGTAGACGGCGTGAAACAGGTACTCGGTCTGGAGAGCATCATCGGACCGGCATTTCCGGAGAGTATGATCCCGGACGATGTGAAAGAAATCCTGGAGAGTGATAACTACGAACTGATGCTGATCATGAACGAATACGCGGTAGCATCCGATGAGGTCAACAGTCAGCTGAGTGAGATCAACACGATCCTGAAACAGTACGATCCGACCGGTATGCTGGTAGGGGAAGCACCGTGTACGAAGGATCTGATCGAGATCACCGACCACGACTTTGCAGTTGTCAGCGCGGTATCGATCCTGGCAGTATTCTTTATTATTTTCTTTGTATTTAAATCAATCTCCCTTCCGGTGATCCTGGTTATGGTCATCGAGGGTGCGATCTTTATCAACATGGGTATCCCGTTCCTGACGGGAACCAAACTTCCGTTCATCGCTTCCATCGTTATCGGAACGATCCAGCTGGGCGCGACCGTCGATTACGCGATTCTGATCACCAGCCGTTACGAGAAGGAGCGTGGAGGAGGAAAGAGCAAGAAAGAAGCGATCCAGATCGCGCACAAGACCAGCATCCGACCGGTCATGGTATCGGCGTTCAGTTTCTTCGCCGCAACTTTCGGTGTTGGTATGTATTCCCAGATCGATATGATCAGTTCTCTGTGTCTGCTGATGGCAAGGGGCGCGCTGATCAGTATGTGTGCAGTATTATTATTCCTGCCGGCAATGTTCTGGCTGTTTGATGGAATTATTTGTAAAACGAGTCTGAATTTCAGACGGAAACATTAGGAGGAGATCGTTATGAAGAGAAAATATGTACAGGCAATGATGACAGGTATGGCAGCGATGCTGGCAGTAACCGTTCCGGTGACGACTGTTGCCGCAGCGACTCCGGAGAAAGAGCAGACCGTCTATGTCAATGCCGATCAGAATGGAAATGTAGAGAAAGTGATCGTAAGCAACTGGCTGAAAAATGCAGACAAAGAAAGCACGGTGGAAGATAACAGCGAACTGAACAATATCACCAACGTAAAGGGTGAGGAAAGCTATACCCAGGGAAGCGACGGCAAACTGGTATGGGCAGCAGATGGAAATGACATTTACTATCAGGGAGAAACCAGCAAGGAACTCCCGGTATCCGTAAAAATGACCTACTTCCTGGACGGCAAAGAAATCAGTGCTGCAGATCTGGCAGGAAAGAGCGGAAAAGTAAAGATCCGTATCGATTACACCAACAATTCTTCCCAGACCGCGAAGATCAACAGCAAGAAAGAGACCATTTATACACCATTTATGATGGCAACCGGTATGATCCTTCCGACGGATACCTTTACCAATGTAGAAGTAACCAACGGTAAAGTGATCTCCGATGGAAATAATAACATCGTTCTGGGCATCGGCTTCCCGGGTCTGTATGACAGCCTGAAACTGGGTGACCTGGACTCCTTCAAGGACAAAGAAAGCCCGGATTATGTAGAGATCACCGCAGATGTGGAAGATTTCTCCCTGGCACTGACCGCTACGGTAGCAACCACCGGTACATTGAAAGAACTGGGACTGGATGACATCGATGATCTGGATGATCTGCAGGACAGTCTCGATAAACTGACCGAATCCTCCACCGCACTGGTAGAAGGAAGCCGTGCGCTGCAGGAAGGCATCCAGGAACTGGACAGCTCCGCAGATACCTTCGTGGACGGACTGAACAGCGCAGATGACGGTGCAGGACAGTTAAAAGACGGTATCGATACGATGAACAACAGCAAAGGCAGCCTGATCTCCGGTATCGATCAGCTGGTAGCCGGCATGGAAAGCCTGGGAAGCGGCGCAGGAAGTTTACAGAGTGGTGTAAAATCCTACACCGACGGAACCGAGCAGCTGAACGCCGGTATCGCACAGGTCAACAGCGGTGCGAAACAGTTAAATGCAGGAATCAGCCAGTTAAATGAGAAGAAAGCAACGCTTACCGCAGGTGTTGCGCAGCTTTCCGAGGGCGGAAAACAGTTGGAGAGCGGAGCAGCCAGTCTGCAGTCCGGTCTGGTGGCTTACACCGGCGGAGCAGAGCAGCTGGGTGCAGGAATCCATACATTATATGATACGATGGAAGACAAACTCGGCAATGTCGGAGAACTTCCGGGTGCGGTAAGCGGACTCATGGACGGATGCAAGAAACTGAGCGCAGGAGCAGCAGCGCTGCAGGCAGGAGCAGATCAGGCAGCAGCCAGTGCTTCGAAACTGAACGATGCCGTGACAGCACTCAGCGGAGCAGTGACCGGAACCAAAGCAGCCGTATCGGCAGCACAGAGCGCTGTATCAGCACCACAGGTTGTAACAGATGTGACAAAAGCAAGTGAAGCAGCCAGCGCAGAGGCAACGACAAAAGCAAAAGAGGCAGTGGCAGCAGAAAATGAAAAAGTAAATGAAGCAGCCAGCACACAGGCAACAGAAAAGCAGAGAGCCAATGTGGAAGCTGCTCTGAAAGCTGCAGGTGTGGATGAAGCCACAAGACAGGCAGTGTTAAATAATCTGGCAGGTATTCAGGTCAATGTGGGCGTACAGACCAGTCCGGAAGTCAGCGTCCAGGTGGATGCATCCAAGGTAAGCACTTCCATCAGCCAGGAGACAAAGACCACACTTGCAGGTGTTCAGGAGAACCTGAAGAAAGTAGAATCCGGTCTTGCCGGTGTCAGTATGACAGAAACCGAAAAACAGATGCAGTCATTGAAAAACGGAGCAGACACCGTGGCAATAGGAACCGCAAATCTTGCCAAGAGTGCGGCAGCACTTGGCGATGCCGTAGAACCGCTGACGACATTCTCAACAATGACACAGACCATGCTGGGAGCTGTAAATCAGCTGAAGGAAGCCAGTGATACACTGACTGCCAATGATACCACGCTGAATACCGGAGCAGCAGCTCTGGCAGAGGGAACGAAATCTCTGAACAGCGGACTGACCACCCTGGCATCCGGCGCATCTGCCCTCAGTGACGGTGTCACACAGCTGGCACAGGGATCCGCATCCCTGACACAGGGAACCGAAACCCTGAAAAAAGGATCGGACACCCTGATCGCAAACAACAGCACCCTGAAAGACGGAACAGCAAAACTGGTAGCAGGAAGCAGCGCCCTGATCGTCGGCGGCAAAGCTTTACAGTCCGGTGGAAATACGTTAAGCGCAGGTATCCAGAAACTTGCAGATGGCGCCGCACAGCTGAAATCCGGAACCAGTCAGCTGGCAGACGGCGGCAAAAAATTAAAAGAAGGAACCACGAAACTTGCAGACGGCTCCACAGAACTTGCAGACGGTATGGAGGAATTTGACGAGGAAGGTATCCAGAAGATCTCAGATCTGGCAGGAGATAACCTGACTGCCCTGATGGATCGTCTGGACGCGGTGACAGAAGCCGACAAAGACTACACCGCATTCGACGGCTGGAAGAAAGATGCAGACGGCAGCGTAAAATTCATTATCGAGACAGCTGCAATCAAGTAATTGCTTTCGAAAAAAGCAGGGGAAACTGTTTACAAAAGATAATATCAGGACCGGAAGAGATTACGGTCCTGATATTATCATATCGGAACTTCGATTTGCGGGATAAATCAAAGGAAACTGGAAATCCTAGTTTTTAGCTAGTCTTTTCAAAAATTTCAAAGAATTTTTATTGATTTTGTGTCGCAAATATGTATAATTAGGGATAAAGAGAGTTGCTATGGGCGGCTGTCTTTGAGGGATACCAGAAACCTGCATTTGCAGGAGGTTATCATATTATGAAAGAAAGAGGTTAATGTAAAATGGCAGAAATTAATTTAAGTAAGTATGGCATTACCGGAACTACAGAGGTTGTTTACAATCCTTCTTATGAAATGTTATTTGAAGAAGAAACAAAATCTACACTGGAAGGTTTTGAAAAAGGACGGGAAAGTGAACTGGGAGCAGTTAACGTTATGACTGGTGTTTACACCGGACGTTCTCCTAAAGATAAGTTCATCGTAATGGACGAAAACTCCAAAGATACTGTTTGGTGGACTTCTGACGAATATAAGAACGATAACCACCCGGCAACACAGGAAGCATGGAGCGCAGTAAAAGAGCTGGCTCTGAAAGAACTGTCCAACAAGAGACTGTTCGTTGTAGATGCATTCTGTGGTGCAAACAAAGACACCCGTATGGCTATCCGTTTCATCGTAGAAGTAGCATGGCAGGCACATTTCGTAACTAACATGTTCATCAAACCTACAGAAGAAGAACTGAAAGACTTCGAACCGGATTTCATCGTATACAACGCTTCCAAAGCAAAAGTTGAAAATTACAAAGAGCTGGGTCTGAACTCTGAAACAGCTGTTATGTTCAACATCACAAGCCGTGAGCAGGTTATCGTAAATACATGGTACGGCGGAGAAATGAAAAAAGGTATGTTCTCTATGATGAACTACTATCTGCCACTGAAAGGCATCGCTTCCATGCACTGCTCCGCAAACACAGACATGAACGGCGAAAACACAGCAATCTTCTTCGGTCTGTCCGGAACAGGTAAAACTACACTGTCTACAGACCCGAAACGTCTGCTGATCGGTGATGACGAGCACGGCTGGGATGACAACGGCGTATTCAACTTCGAAGGTGGATGCTACGCAAAAGTTATCAACCTGGATGCTGAATCTGAACCAGACATCTACAACGCAATCAGACGTAACGCACTGTTAGAGAACGTTACTCTGGATGAGAACGGAAAAATCGACTTCGCTGATAAGAGCGTAACAGAGAACACCCGTGTATCTTACCCGATCGATCATATTGAAAAAATCGTTCGCCCGATTTCCGCAGCTCCGGCAGCTAAGAACGTAATCTTCCTGTCCGCAGATGCATTCGGCGTACTGCCTCCAGTATCTATCCTGACAGAAGCTCAGACACAGTATTACTTCCTGTCTGGTTTCACAGCTAAACTGGCTGGTACAGAACGTGGAATTACAGAACCGACTCCTACTTTCTCTGCTTGCTTCGGCCAGGCATTCCTGGAACTGCATCCTACAAAATATGCAGAAGAGCTGGTTAAGAAAATGGAAAAGAGCGGTGCAAAAGCATACCTGGTTAACACAGGTTGGAACGGTACCGGAAAACGTATCTCCATCAAAGATACCCGTGGTATCATCGATGCTATCCTGAGCGGAGATATCAAAACAGCTCCTACAAAGACTATTCCTTACTTCAACTTTGAAGTTCCGACAGAACTGCCGGGCGTAGACAGCGGAATCCTGGATCCTCGCGATACTTACGCAGATGCTTCTCAGTGGGAAGAAAAAGCGAAAGACCTGGCTGACAGATTCATCAAGAACTTCGCTAAATACGAAGGAAATGAAGCCGGTAAAGCTCTGGTAGCAGCTGGTCCTCAGAAATAATTAAAAAATATAAAGTGTTCAAACGATAAAAGAACTGCCGCTATCCGAAGTGATTCGGATGCGGCAGTTTTTGCACTGTAGAAATATTGTAAAAGAAAATGAGTGACAGAATATCGGACTTTGCATATCGATATTCTGCCACTTATTTTATGCGGGCAACGAGTCAAAGTCCGTGCTTGCACGAGACCTTGACGACTGCCGCGATAATCAAAATTAAGACCGCAGATATTTGATACAGGAAAGCGCGGCCTTCGCTCCTTCACCGACTGCAACAGAAACCTGCAGGATCCCGCCGATACAGTCCCCTGCGGCGAAGACGCCAGGGAGACCGGTATCCATCTGTTCGTTGACGATGATCCGCTCATCCTCAAGCCGGATACCAAGTTTCCGTGCGAGATCGCTACCCTTTGCAGTGCCGAGCGCCATGAAAAGGCATGCCGGGTGAAGCTGCGTGCCGTCTTCCAGACAGACAGCCTCCAGTGCATCTGTGCCGACAAGTTCCAGAACCGGTGTCTGGATGATCGTAACTTTCGGTGGAAAGTCAACCGAAGGTTCCAGTCCATTGGTCAGCAGTGTGACGGAGCCGACAACCGGAAGAAGTTCCTGGACTTCATGGAGGGCGTACTCGCCATTTCCAAGGACGGCGACAGATTCGCCGCGGTAGAGAAAAGCATCACAGACGGCACAGTAGCTGACACCATGCCCCTCGAGTTTGGCGAGATTCTTGATTTTCAATGTTTTTCGGGAAGTTCCGGTGGTGAGAATGATGGCGCGGGCTTCGATCTGCGTGGAAGCGGTAGAAACCAGATAGTTGCCGTTCCAGCTGATCCCAACTACCTCATCCTGCAAAAGCGTACCGCCGAGATCCTGTACCTGTTTTCTTCCGTTTTCAATCAGTTCATGACCGGAGAGGGGATGATCCAGTCCGAAATAATTTTCAATTTTTTCTGCTTTTTCCAGAGCACCGTTATCTTTTCCAATGACGGTAGTGGAAAATCCACCCCGGAGAATATAAAGAGCGGCGGACAGACCAGCCGGTCCGCTGCCGATGATGACAACATCCTGCATAAAGATTACCTCCTTGTAGGAATCGTGATTCCTGTTCGTTGTTTACTGTCAGTATAGGCAAAAATGGAGAAAAAAGCAAAGAAATCGTCTGTGACATGGTCACACAGAACGCAAAATGCAGTTACCGTTCTCTGATAATCCCCCCGAAGCGTGTTACCGGGTACGAAGTGAACAGGAATCTTGCAAGTTTGTGAATTTCGTACTATGATGATGCAGAAAGAAAAATACTGTAGAAGAGACAGAAAGAGGACATGCATATGAGAACAGAACGTTTATTTTATAAAGATTCCCACCAGACCACCTGCCAGGCGAAAGTGCTGGAGTGCAGAGAGGTGAAGAAAGGATATGAGATCCTTCTGGATCAGACTGTATTTTACCCGGAAGGGGGCGGACAGCCATGTGACATCGGAACCATGAACCAGGTGGAAGTTACCGATGTACAGGAAAAAGACGGAGAAATCTGGCATCGGACACGGGAAGCGATCCCTGAGGGAACAGAAGTGAACTGTAAGATCGACTGGGAGCGCAGATTTGACCTGATGCAGCAGCACTCCGGTGAGCACCTGATCAGCGGACTGATCCACGAAAAATACGGCTATAACAACGTAGGATTTCACATGGGAAGCGAGACGATCACGCTGGATGTGGACGGCGAAGTGCCGGAAGCGGTGCTGAAAGAGATCGAGGCAAAGGCAAATCAGTATGTGTGGGAGAATCATCCGGTTGAGATCACCCATCCGTCAGAGGAAGAACGGAAGACACTGCCTTACAGAAGTAAGAAAGAGCTGACCGGTGATGTGCGGATCGTAACCTGGCCGGGTATGGATATCTGTGCCTGCTGTGGTGTCCATGTGGACTTTTCCGGAGAGATCGGACAGATTACCCTGGTATCTGCGCAGAAGTTCAAGGGCGGTATGCGTATTGAGATGCTCTGCGGAAAACGGGCATTGGAGTATACCAATCAGTTAAAAGAACAGAACCGAAGGATTTCCCAGCTGTTGTCCGCAAAATGGAACGATACCGCAGATGCAGTGGAAAAATTACAGAAAGAATATCAGCAGTTAAAGTTCCGCATGGTAGGAATGGAACTGAAAAAGATCGAGACGATCGCAGCACAGACCGCAGGATGCGGCGATCAGCTGTTGTTCGAGGAAGATATGTCACCAGACAGCGTAAGAAAGCTGGCTTCGGATGTGATGGAAAGCTGTGGCGGCCGCTGCGCAGTGTTTAATGGCAATGACGAAAACGGCTATCGTTATATCATCGGAGAAAAAGATGGAGATCTCCGTGAATTTGTAAAAGAAATGAACCAGAAATTACAGGGACGGGGCGGCGGAAAGCCATTTTTCGTACAGGGTTCCGTGCAGGCATCCAGAAAGGAAATCGAAACATTTTTTGCTTCGTAAGGTAGCGTATGGCGAAAATACACGGATTTAACAAACTGACGTTGCTGGATTACCCGGGACGGCTGGCAGCTACCATTTTTCTCGGCTCCTGTAATTTCCGGTGTCCGTTCTGCCACAATGCCGGTCTGGTGCTGGCACCGGAGAGTGAGCCGCTGATTGAGGCGGAGGAAGTTCTGAAAGTGCTCAGAAAAAGAAAGGGAATCCTGGACGGCGTCTGTGTGACCGGCGGGGAACCGACGCTGGATTCGGGACTGACCGAACTTCTGGCACAGATCAAAGAGCTGGGGTATCCGGTCAAACTGGATACGAACGGAACCCGCCCGGCGCTGGTCAGGGAACTGGTTGATGCGGGGCTGGTGGATTATGTGGCAATGGACATCAAAAACAGCCCGGAAAAATATGCAGAGACCGCCGGCATCCGCCATCCGGATCTGGAAAGCATCACCCGTACGGTGGAATATCTGAAATCGGGTGTGGTGGACTATGAATTCCGAACCACAGTTGTGAAGGAACTTCACAAACGGGAAGATATCGAAGCCATCGGGCAGTGGCTTTCCGGGAGCCGGCGGTATTTTCTGCAAAACTATAAGGAGTCGGAGCAGGTGATCCGTCCGGTATTTACGTCCTACTCGCGCGAGCAGCTGGAGAATTTTCAGCAGATTCTTCAGAAAACGATTCCGCAGGTGGAGATTCGGGGGATATAGGCTCGGAATTTCGCGGTTCGGTGTGGATCGTCCGGTACCAGTAACCAAAATGCCCCGGCTGTGCGTCTTTGGCGCGGGCGGATTTAAAGTAAGGAAAACCGAACAGATTGGCGAGCAGACGTTCCCGCTCCTCATAGATGCCCGGAACAGCCAGAACGTAACAGACGGTATCGTCATGTTCCATTTTCCCGAGAAGAAAATGCTGGAAAGCGTGGCTGCCGTAGAGAAAAAACTGGTTGTTGCCGCAGGAAATCCCAAAGGAGCCAAGATGGGAAAGGTCTTTCGGGGATAATTGCAGGCAGTTGTGGATTTCCTCATCGAAAAACGGTGTGACCTGTGGATAACTCTCCGTCAGTCGTTTCCAGGAAAATGCGGGAGTCTGTGCACGTGCAGGTGCAGGGGTGGAAGAACGGGAGGAATCCGATGCAGGCTCCGGATCAGAACGCGTGTCGGCGGTGTCTGGCTCTACGGATTCCGGCTGTTCCAGCGAGGCTGCCCGGAGAAGCGGCACAGATTCCGGCAAAAGGAGATCTTCCGGGGAAATCCTGCAGTCGCTCCAGCAGGTGGCGTAACGCTGCCCGGTATCACAGACGACGATGAGACCGTCGATATCGTCGAGATTCCAGCTGGTGTTGCAGATATTGGTGTCGGGAATCTGGAACTGACCGTACACATCACCCTGTTTCCAGGCGGGATTGCCGAGAAACAGACCGTGCAGTGTGTCGGGACGGGTGACAAATGCGTAGGCGCGGAAGACAGGAATAAACGGGCAGGAGGGAAGAGTCATGTGAAGTTCCAGACGGCACTGGTGATCCCGGATCTCAACGCGGACAAATCCGCGGTTTTTCCCCTTTTTCTGACGGTCGTATTCGTAAAGGTAAGAGACAAAACGTTTGTATGCAGACAAAATGGACACTTCCTTTTTGAGGTATTCTATGGTAGCATATGCAAAGAAGAAAAAAGATATGATGACAGGAAGCGGAAGCATGATAGATGAAAAGAAAACAGATGAACGGTTTATGCGGGAGGCGATCCGACAGGCACGAAAAGCAGGTGCGCTGATGGAAGTGCCGATCGGGTGTGTGATCGTTTATGAAGGAAAGATTATTGCAAGAGGATACAACCGGAGAAATACGGATAAAAATACGATTTCCCATGCGGAGATGAATGCGATCCGAAAGGCAAGTAAAAAGCTGGGCGACTGGAGGCTGGAAGGATGTACGATGTATATCACCCTGGAGCCGTGCCAGATGTGCGCCGGAGCTATTGTCCAGGCGAGAGTTAGCCGGGTGGTGATCGGAAGCATGAACCCGAAAGCGGGATGCGCCGGATCGATTCTGAACCTTCTGGAGATGGAACAGTTCAATCATCAGGTAGAGGTTACCCGTGGCGTTTTACAGGAAGAGTGCTCCCAGATGCTCAGTGGATTCTTCAAAGAACTGCGTGAAATTAAGAAGCGGCAAAAACGGGTATTGACGGAAGAAAAACAAGGAAGTATAATGAATAGCGAATCTGCTGATTCGTAACACCATGGAGATGTACCCAAGTGGCTGAAGGGTCCGCACTCGAAATGCGGTAGGTCGGGCAACCGGCGCGAGAGTTCAAATCTCTCCATCTCCGTAACCAATGCAACAGAAGAAGGCTGCGAAGTTTATTTTGAAGTAACTATTCAAAAGGTAGTATCCCGCGAGGTGTTTTGGCATGTTTTTGCCAAAATCCCGAGACATACAAGTCAAAATGCCATCACCGAAGGTGATTTGAAATGCATTTTGACTCGTAACTGTGAGGGTACTGAACAGTTACATTTTGAAAAAAATATACTTCGCAGCCTTTTTACGTTGCAGTGCATATCAATAATTGGTCCGGTGGACTGATTTTAACGACAAATACAAGTGTCTTGGAAAACCTCCCGTCAGACATCCAACCCTTACAAAAATAGCCAACACCCAGCCCGGAGGGAGATACATAAGGGAAGGGACAGCATTTTGTGCGCGGGTAGAGCGAGTTTTAAGATCCTGTGCTTACGTAGACTTTCGCGAGTGCCAGCTGGCACTCGTGAATCATAGTCGGAGTTAGCACATAGCTTAAAATCGCTCTGCGCACTGCTGTCCCTTCCCTTATGTATCTCCCTCCGGGCGTCCCCCCCCGTTGGCTATTTTTCAAACTTTAAAAGCGCACCGCCCTTCGAACTCCCTCCACAGACGTTACTCCTGCAGTTAACTCGGCCCAGGCACCCTTACGGCACACAGAAGGTTCTGCTTAGTGCTGCTCCATTCCTGACCTGACACGGTTCACAGATTCCTGTTGCGTAAGACCCAGACGTCAACGCCACTTACAGAAGGCAGCTCTGCAAAGAAAAGCCCTCAGTTTGGTATCACCCCTGCTGTAGCGGATTGCAGGTACAGGGCACCGCTAACTCCCCGGCTGCGCAGGATTCAGTATATCGTGTTTTTTTTAATTTGTCAATCTGAATCGTGATATTTACTTGTGAGAGTGGCGAAAATGGGCTATAATAATAACCAGATGATATTGTAAAAAAACGTAACTATTCAGTAGGTAGTATCCCGCGAGGTGTTTTGGCATGAATATGCTAAAATCCCGAGACATACAAGCAAAAATGCCATCACCGAAGGTGATTTTAAATGCATTTTGTCTCGTAACTGTGAAGGGACTGAACAGTTACGAAAAGATACAGATGCCCGGCACCGGAAAACAGTGCGGCGATCTGTAGGAAGAATTTGTAACCGGAGCAGTGAAAACCGGCTGCAAAAATCTGAAAAGAAGGACGGAAAAAAGGTATGAAGAGAATTGGTTTACTGACAAGCGGCGGAGACTGCCAGGCTCTGAACGCGACCATGCGAGGCGTAGTAAAAGGACTTTCCCACAATATCGATGACCTGGAAGTCTATGGATTCATGAACGGATATAAAGGTCTGATCTACGGAGATTATCGAATGCTGACAGCAAAAGATTTTTCCGGTATTCTGACCCGCGGCGGCACGATCCTCGGTACATCCCGTCAGCCATTCAAACTGATGCGTACCCCGGATGCCAACGGACTGGACAAAGTAGAAGCGATGAAACAGAACTATCATAAACTGAATCTGGACTGCCTGGTAATCCTTGGCGGTAACGGAACCCAGAAGACCGCCAACCTGTTAAGAGAAGAAGGACTGAATATCATCCACCTGCCAAAGACGATCGATAACGATATCTGGGGTACAGACATGACCTTCGGTTTCTACAGCGCAGTGAATATCGCGACAGAAGCGATCGACTGCATCCATACAACCGCATCCTCCCACAACCGTGTATTTATCGTGGAAGTTATGGGACATAAGGTAGGCTGGCTGACTCTGTACGCAGGAATTGCCAGCGGTGCAGACGTTATTCTGATTCCGGAGATTCCGTATAATATCGACAAAGTAGTGGAGGCCATCGAGAGAAGAAAGAGAAACGGAAGCGGATTTACGATTCTGGCAGTAGCAGAAGGTGCGATCTCCAAAGAGGACGCGCAGCTTGGCAAAAAAGAACTGAAAAAGAAAATGGAAGAAGATAAGAAACTTTACCCGTCCGTTTCCTATAAAGTGGCAAAAGAGATCGAAGACCGCACCGGTATGGAGATACGTGTAACGGTTCCGGGACATACCCAGAGAGGTGGAAGCCCGTGTCCATACGACCGTGTACTGTCCACAAGACTTGGTTCTGCGGCAGCAAAACTGATCCTGAACGATGAGTACGGCTACATGGTAGGTCTGGTCAACGGAAAGACCAAAAAAGTGCCGCTGGAAGAGTGTGCAGGAAAACTGAAAGTGGTAACACCGGATGCACAGGAGATCAAAGATGCCAAGAGAATCGGCATCAGCTTCGGTGACTGATGCAGAAAATGTAACTGTGAAAATACGGAACAGTTATGAAAAATAATACGATAGACGGAGAGGGGCTGGTCTTTGCGACAGCCCTATCTCTTTGTAACATTGTATATTAAAATTGACAGATTGAGGAGAGGCAGAGAAACATGAGCTATACCGCTCTATATCGTAAGTTCCGTCCGGACACCTTCGAGGATGTCAAAGGGCAGGATCATATTGTAACAACATTAAAAAATCAGATTCGTGCGGACCGTATCGGTCACGCATTTTTGTTCTGTGGAACCCGTGGAACCGGTAAGACGACCGTGGCAAAGATCCTTGCGAAAGCGGTCAACTGTGAGCAGCCGGTGGATGGAAGTCCCTGTAACGAATGTCCGACCTGTAAAGCGATCCAGGCGGGAACATCCATGAACGTGATCGAGATCGATGCGGCATCCAACAACGGTGTCGACAACATCCGTGAGATCCGGGAGGAGGTTACCTACCGTCCGACACAGGGAAAATACAAGGTGTATATCATCGATGAGGTGCATATGCTGTCAGCAGGTGCATTTAACGCACTGTTAAAGACACTGGAGGAACCGCCGTCTTACGTCATCTTTATTCTGGCGACGACCGAATCCCACAAGATCCCGGTAACGATCCAGTCTCGGTGTCAGCGGTACGATTTTCACCGTATTTCCATCGACACGATCGCCGGACGGCTGCGGGAACTGATGGAGAAAGAACAGATTCCGGTGGAGGAGAAAGCACTTCGCTATGTGGCGAAGGCGGGAGACGGTTCCATGCGAGACGCGTTGAGTCTTCTGGATCAGTGCATCGCCTTCTATCTGGGACAGGAACTGACCTTTGATAAGGTGCTGGAAGTGTTGGGAACCGTGGATACGGAAGTGTTCAGCAAACTGCTCCGCAAAGTGCTGGAACAGGATGTCACAAGCTGCATCCATATCCTGGAAGATCTTCTGGTCAATGGAAAAGAACTGGGACAGTTTGTCAATGACTTTACCTGGTATCTGCGAAATCTTCTGCTGGTCAAGACCTCCGAAGACGCGGAAGAAGTCCTGGATGTATCTTCGGAAAATCTGAAAGCGCTGCAGGAAGAAAGCCAGCTGATCGATACCGATACACTGATGCGCTATATCCGTGTATTATCCGAACTTTCCAACAATCTGCGAAATGCCACACAGAAGCGGGTGCTGGTGGAAGTGGGATTGATCAAATTATGTAAACCTGCAATGGAAACGAACCTGGATTCTGTCCTGGACCGTCTCCGGGTGCTGGAAGAACAGATGGAAAAAGGAATTCCGATGGCGGCAGTTCAGCCACTTCCGGGTTATGCTGGAAGGAACGATGGCAGTCCGGCACAGCCAACGCAGGCAGTTCCGTCCGCACCGGAAAAGAAACCGGAGAAAGCGGCTCCGGAGGATCTTCAGCGGATCAAGGAAAACTGGAAAAGTATCGTGATGCAGACACAGGGAATGTTCAAGACATTTTTAACAACTGCCGTGCCGAAATATAACGGCAATACCGGGGAGAATAAATTATATGTGGAATTCTCGAATGATCTGGCGCAGACCTGTGTGGACGATCCGGACAAAAAGCAGTTACTCGAGAGTCTGATTTTGCAAATGACGGGGAAAACCGTGGAAGTGGAGATGCTTTTAAAGAAAACAAATATGCATCAGGACTTGGCAGAAATCTCCGTTGATGATATATTAAAACAGACGGTTCACATGGATATCGTGGTAGAAGAAGAACCGGACGATGAATAATGAATGATTTTAAGAGAAAACAGGAGGAACCAATCGTGGCAAAACGTGGTGGATTTCCAGGCGGCATGGGTATGCCTGGTAATATGAATAATCTGATGAAACAGGCGCAGAAGATGCAGAAACAGATGGAAGAGAACCAGAAAGCGCTGGAAGAGAAAGAATTTACGGCAGCAGCAGGCGGCGGAGCCGTAGAAGTAACCGTAAGCGGTAAAAAAGAAGTGACCAAAGTCAAACTGGCAGAAGAAGTCGTAGATCCGGATGACGTAGAAATGTTAGAGGATCTGATCATGGCAGCCACCAACGAGGCACTCCGCAAGATGGAAGCTGAGACACAGGCTGTGATGTCCAAACTGACCGGTGGTCTGGGTGGAGGATTCCCGTTCTAAGATGGAATACTACAGCAGTCATATCAGCAAGTTAATTGAACAGCTGTCAAGGCTTCCGGGCATCGGCGCAAAATCAGCCCAGCGTCTGGCATTTCACATCATCAACATGCCGCAGGATCAGGTAGAGCAGCTTGCGGGTGCGATGACCAGCGCGAGATCGAATGTCAGATACTGCAAAGAATGTTTCACGCTGACCGATCAGGAACTGTGCCCGATCTGTGCCAATCCGAAGCGGAACCATAAGCAGATCATGGTTGTGGAAAATACAAGAGATCTGGCAGCTTATGAAAAAACCGGCAAATACGAGGGCGTGTATCATGTCCTCCATGGAGCCATCTCCCCGATGCTGGGGATCGGTCCGGGAGATATCCGGTTAAAAGAGCTGATGCTGCGTCTGCAAAAAGATGTGGATGAAGTGATCATTGCCACCAATTCCAGTCTGGAAGGGGAGACGACAGCCATGTATATCAGCAAACTGATCAAACCTACCGGTATCAAAGTGAGCCGTATCGCAAGCGGCGTTCCGGTCGGCGGTGATCTGGAGTACATCGATGAAGTAACACTACTGCGTGCGCTGGAAGGACGCGTAGAATTATAAGGAAAAAACGATGGCAAAGAAGAAAGCAACTTCTATGGATGTGGCCCGGGAAGCAGGAGTTTCCCAGGCCACTGTTTCTATGATATTAAATAAAAAATATAACGTATCTTTTTCCAAAGAGACGATCCGTCAGGTGACGGAGGCGGCGGAAAGGCTGGATTATCATCTGCCCAAACAGCGGATCCGCCGGTCGGCAAAGAGCAGAAAACTTCTGGTCGTGTTCTGTCCAACGCTGACGAACCCCTATTATGTCATGCTGTTGCAGGGCATCGAAGCCATGGCAAAGGAATACGGATACGGCGTGTTTGTCTGCAACACCCAGAGGGATCTGAAGATCGAAGAGAATTATCTGCGGATGATGCGGGAAGTGCAGCCGCTGGGGATTATTTACGCCTGCAATCCGAGTTTCAGCCGACAGGTGGCAGAACTCTCCCGGGAGATTCCGGTGGTAGTCATCAGTAACCGTGACGATGAATTTTCCATTGATGCGGTAGCTCTGAACAATCAGAAACCGGGGATCCTGATGGCGCGTCATCTGCTCGAACTTGGACACCGGGATGTGGCATTTATCGCACCGCCGCTGACGGCGCGGCAGCATCAGCGACAGAAACGTGTGGGCGGTTTTCTGATGGAGTTTGAAAAGGCGGGACTTTCGGATTATGTGCTGGTGTGCTCCGCGGCAGACAGCAAAGATACGGAGATTCCGAATATTGAATCGGAGTACCGGATGGGATACGATCTGACCGTGGAACTGCTCCGGGAAGACTGTCCGATCACAGCGATCGCGGCACTGAATGATATGATGGCATTTGGGGCAATGGATGCCCTTCTCGAGCGTCAGTACCGGATCCCGGGGGATATCTCGGTGGTTGGATGCGACAACACCCTGTTTTCCCGGTTCCACACGATCGGACTCACAACGGTGGAACATTTCGTGGATCAGAAAGGGCGGGATGCCTGTGACATTATCCTTCGAAAGATCGAATCGCAGAAGAGTTACCGCAAGGGAGACGAGCCTACCAGTATTTACCATATCGAGTATGAACCGCGTCTGATCGTCCGCGGAAGCACCGGATATGCGCCGGATGAGAGCCACCGCGAAAAAAAGAAAAAATAAATGGTTTTTCTGAAAATATTAATAATAAAATAAATAAGAAAATAGCGAAAATAAAGAAAAAACTCAAGATAAACGATGAAAAACGTATCATATAACGATTAATAATCCGCTACTATTAATAAAAAATGTTATTAATAAAAATTCACTCTTGTTGACCGTGAAAATAAACCTGCTATACTGAGGGCAGAAAATAAAAAACGCCGGAAATGATCGGCAGATTTCAGGAAAAACAGGAGGACAAAATAATGAGATTTTTCATCGATACCGCGAAAGTAGAAGACATCAAAAAAGCAAATGATATGGGCGTGATCTGTGGTGTTACCACCAACCCGTCCCTGATCGCAAAAGAGGGAAGAGACTTTAAAGAAGTCATCAAAGAGATCACTTCTATCGTAGACGGACCGATCAGCGGTGAAGTAAAAGCAACGACTGTAGACGCAGAAGGCATGATCGCGGAAGGAAGAGAGATCGCAGCAATCCATCCGAACATGGTTGTAAAAATCCCTATGACAGTAGAAGGTCTGAAAGCCTGCAAAGTGCTGACAGCAGAAGGCATCAAGACAAACGTAACACTGATCTTTACTGCAAACCAGGCACTGCTGGCCGCAAGAGCAGGTGCAACCTATGTTTCTCCGTTCCTGGGAAGACTGGATGATATTTCCACAAGAGGTGTGGATCTGATCCGTGAGATCGCTGAGATTTTCGAGGTAGCAGGTCTGGACACACAGATCATCGCAGCAAGCGTAAGAAATCCGATCCATGTAACCGACTGTGCACTGGCAGGTGCTGATATCGCAACCGTTCCATACGCAGTCATTGAACAGATGACAAAACATCCGCTGACCGATGCCGGAATCAAAAAATTCCAGGATGATTACAGAGCAGTATTCGGCGAATAATAACACGTATTAAAGGTATAGAGTCTTGCAATATTTTTCAAAATGTGGCATACTAAGACGGCGAATGAGCAATAATTCTAAGCAGTGTACGGAAAGGAGTACAGAATGAACAAACTGGAGCTTCAGAAAGTAGCAAATGAAGTCCGCAAAGGAATCGTAACCTCAGTTCATGCTGCAAAAGCAGGACATCCGGGCGGATCTTTATCAGCAGCAGATATTTTCACATACTTGTATTTTGAAGAGATGAACGTGGATCCGAAAGATCCGGAAAAAGCAGATCGTGACCGCTTTGTATTGTCCAAAGGACATACAGCGCCAGGTCTTTACAGCGCACTTGCACTGAAAGGATATTTCCCGGTAGAAGATCTGGAAACCTTACGTCATCTGGGATCTTACCTGCAGGGACATCCGGATATGAAACATATCCCGGGCGTAGATATGTCCAGCGGTTCTCTGGGACAGGGAATCTCCGCAGCAGTAGGTATGGCGATCGCGGGCAAGATGGACAATGCCGATTATCGTGTATACACACTGTTAGGTGACGGTGAGATTCAGGAAGGACAGGTATGGGAAGCTTCCATGATGGCAGGATTCCGCAAACTGGATAACCTGGTAGTGATCGTAGATAATAATAATCTGCAGATCGACGGAGCAATCGATGAAGTTTGTTCTCCATATCCGATTGATAAAAAATTCGAAGCATTTAACTTCCATGTAATCAACATCGACGGTAACGATTTTGACCAGATCGATGCAGCATTCAAAGAAGCAAGAGCAACCAAAGGAATGCCGACAGCAATCATCGCTCACACCGTAAAAGGTAAAGGCGTATCCTTCATGGAAAATCAGATAGGCTGGCATGGAACCGCTCCGAACGACGAGCAGTATGCAGTAGCAATGGAAGATCTGAAAAAGGTAGGTGAAGCATTATGTCAGAAGTAAAGAAAATTGCAACCAGAGAAAGTTATGGTAACGCCCTGGTAGAACTGGGAAAAGAGCACGAAGACCTGGTAGTTCTGGATGCAGACCTGGCAGCTGCCACCAAAACCGGTATGTTTAAGAAAGTATTTCCGGAACGCCATATTGACTGTGGTATCGCTGAGTGTAATATGATCGGTATCGCAGCAGGTCTTTCCACCGCAGGAAAAGTTCCGTTTGCAAGTTCTTTTGCAATGTTTGCAGCAGGACGTGCTTTTGAACAGGTAAGAAACTCTGTAGGATATCCGCACCTGAACGTAAAGATCGGTGCAACACACGCCGGTATTTCCGTAGGAGAAGACGGTGCAACGCATCAGTGTAACGAAGATATCGCCCTGATGCGTACCATCCCGGGCATGGTTGTCATCAACCCGTCCGATGATGTGGAAGCAAGAGCAGCTGTAAAAGCAGCATACGAATATCAGGGACCGGTATACCTGCGTTTCGGTCGTCTGGCAGTGCCGGTGATCAATGACCGTCCGGATTACAAATTCGAGATCGGAAAAGGTGTTACCCTGAGAGAAGGAAAAGACGTGGCAATCATCGCTACCGGTCTGTGTGTAAACTCTGCACTGGAAGCAGCTGAAAAACTGGCAGCTGACGGTATCGAGGCGAAAGTAGTCAACATCCATACCATCAAACCTCTGGATGAGGAACTGGTTGTTGCAGCAGCAAAAGAATGCGGTAAAGTAGTTACCGTAGAAGAACATTCCGTAATCGGCGGTCTGGGAAGCGCAGTATGCGACGTACTGTGCGAGAAAGCTCCGACTCCGGTACTGAAGATCGGTGTGCAGGATGTATTCGGCGAGTCCGGTCCGGCAGTAAAACTTCTGGAAAAATACAAACTGGACGGACAGGGTGTATACGAGCAGGTAAAAGCGTATATCCAGTAATTACATTTAAGAAAAAATTAAAGTGTACAGAACTTTACAGTAAGAGAATACTTACGGTATAATAAGACAGGGAATGGAGAGTTATTTTCTCCATTCCCTGTTTATGTACTCTCGGAGTCTTTCTGCACTTGCTTTTGCGGCTGATTTTCCGCCAGTCGCAAAAGCAAGTGCAGAAAGATTCCGAGAGTACATGTTTTGCAAAGCTGGAAAATATGTCTGTACGGTAAATGGTACGGAAAATAATAGGAGATCAGAAAAATGCCAGAAAAAATGTCAGGAAAACGGGCAAAAGATTCACGGGAGAATCTCAGAAGAAAACGGAGAGAGCACACGAAAGAAAATCTGGAGTTTTATGAGTGCATCCGTGATATCGTCGGTCATCCGGCAGTATTGGAGATGAAAAAATTTTATCAGCACTGTGATACGGACTGCTACGAGCATTGTCTGGATGTAGCGTATAACAATTATAAAATCTGCAAAAAATTAGGTCTGGATGCCCGTTCCGCGGCGCGAGGCGGCATGCTCCACGATCTGTTCCTGTATGACTGGAGAGAACACCGGAAAGAGACGGGTGACCGGCTGCACGCCATCACCCATCCGATCACTGCCTATCGGAATGCCTGCAAATATTTTCATCTAAACAAGGTGGAAAAAGAAGTGATCACCAAACATATGTGGCCGGTATCCGTGATCCCGCCAAGATATCCGGAAACGTATGTGATCTGTCTGACAGACAAATACTGTGGCTCACGGGAGATCATGAATCATTATGCAAAAATAATACAGAATAAATACTGGGGCAAACCATTTGCCTGGTTTTTAAAACAGATCTTTGCGAAAGTGCCCCGGGCAGATCTGCTTCAGGAGATGCTGCCGGAACTGGTTTCGATGGAGAGGGCTGCAAGTCCGGAATCCTCTTTCGCCCAGCAGAGATCCCGCCGTTCTTCCCGGTGGAACCATCCGTCAGGAAGAAGACCGCGCCGCTCATAGACCGGTGAGAAAGTCCGTAAGATCCCATCGGTGATGGTATCTGCCATCTGCACGACGAAGGAAAGCCGTGTAGTCTGAAGCAGAAAATGTTCAAAAGAACCGGAAGCGTTGAGGATTCCGGTAATATAGAGATCGCCAACCGCCGGAAGATTTTTGCGCACTCCGGATCCCGGATGGATCGGACCGATACCGGCGGTAATATACCCGATATGTTTCTGAGAACCGAGAGAGGCATCCACTGCGAGAATCAGCGCAGACGGATGTCTTTTTTTGATGCCGGAAAGCGTAGATTCCAGATTGAGGGCGTGAACCGGTGCATCCAGCGTTCCGTAGATATGAATATTTTTCCAGCGATACCGGGAAAGCTGCTGACCGATCAGAGGTCCCAGACTGTCCCCTGTGATCCGATCACTTCCGATGCACAGAATGATGATCTCCTTCCAGGAACGATCGATCTGACCGATACATTTTTTCAGCACATGCGCCAGTTCATTGCTGGCGGTGCGTTTCTTCTCTCTGATATAATACGAAACTTCTCTGCGCATTCGGATCACGCGTCCTTTCTGTGTGATAACATCAAATATTTACCTATATTGTACCCGGAGAGACGAAAAAATATGCCCGACGGTTTTCCAAACAAGAAAGAACCTGCGGAAAATGTCGTTAAAAACCCCGTATTTTCCTGCACAAAGCGGCAAAATCCGCACAGAAAGCGGCGTATACTGGGTTCTAAAAGGGGTGAAGAGTATGATCGAAGTCATCTATAAAGAAGAAACCGATAACACAAAGGAAAATGCAGAATGTGTGAAACTGCCAAACAACGTAAGACAAATCGGAGAGATCAAAGGGCAGAAAAAAATATATATGGAAGACTATGTCTACACCTTTTTGAAAAAGATCGCGCGGAATCCCCACGGAGATGAGGTGGCGGCGATTCTGTTCGGTTCCTGCCACTGGACCAGCCAGGGCGATTATATTTTTATCCGAAGCGCCCTGCAGATCCGGGATCTGGAACTTTCGCCGGAACATATCCGGTTTGACGATAAAGTCTGGGGACAGGTGTATGAGGACAGCAAAAAATATTTCCCGGAGCAGGAGATCGTCGGCTGGTTTGCTGGATTTCCCGGATTTAACATGGAGATCACCGAAGAGATCCGAAAGACGCATCTGGATCATTTTGCAGGAAATGACAAAGTGCTGTTTCTGATGGAACCGGGGGAGATGGAAGAGGCTTTTTATGTCTATGAAAATAATCAGCTGGTGCGGATGCCGGGACATTTTATCTATTATGAAAAAAATGATCCGATGCAGGCGTATATGATCGACAGGAGTGAAAATAAATCCATCGAGGAGACCGAACATGTGCCGGACCGTGCGGTGATTGATTTTCGGAGAGCGGCGCGGGAGAAGAAAAAAGAGACAACGGAAGCGGAGAAAGCAGAGAAGGCGAAGAAACATCCGGTGCGAAATCGCTGGCTGGCAGGAGCCTGTTGTGCGGCTGCGATGCTTGCGGTGGGACTGCCCTATCTGAACCAGTATCAGAACGCGAAGGAGGCGGTGCAGACGGGAAGCCAGCGTGTTGCAGTGACCAGCGAAGCACAGAAGGCTGTCGAAGAGCCGCTTCTTTCCCCGACAGTGACGGATGAGCCGGAGGAGAGTCTGACACCGGTTCCGACACAGGGAAACACACAGGAGAGTCTGAATCCGCAGGCGAACCAGGAAGCTTCAGAAGAAAGCAGTACACCAACGTTGCAGCCCTCAGCAGAAAAAGAAGAAAAAAAGGAAGAACAGCAGGCAGCAGCCGATATTAAGACCATTACCTATACGATCCAGAGAGGGGATACGCTCACAAGTATCTGCCAGAAACGCTATGGAACGATCAGCCGGATCGATGAGATCTGCCAGCTGAACGGAATTTCCCCGGAGGATATCATTTATGCAGGGGGGAAACTCCTGTTACCGGAGTCATAAGCGTGCTACTGTTCACTCCGTGCCCAGTAACACGCTGTACGATGCACAGAATTTATGCTGATCGCATAAATTCGCGCGATATGTCTCGGGTTTTCTGTGACCTTCGCTCACAAAAAACGCCTCGCGGGATATTACTAGAGCGTGTTTGAAAAATCATTTCCGCAATTTGCAAGCCCCACTTTGCGGTATATTTTACCCTCATTCGGTTGCCGTAGCCCGCTACGCCGCCCTCATTCGGATAAAATCTCCCACAAACTGAGACTCGCAGCTCACGAAAAGCCTTTTTCAGACACGCTCTAGTGAATAGTAACTAAGCGACGCCGTAAGCGGAAATAGAAATTGCCGAAGGGAAGACAATGTGCTATGATTAAAGGCAGTACAAAAGGAAATAAGGGGTAATTATGAAGATTGTGCAGAAGATAAAAGAATGGAAGCGGAATCGACCCAAATTCCGGTGGAGCAAAAAGAAACTTGTGATTACAGGCGTGGTGCTCGTGGTAGTTGCCGGCCTTGCGATCGGCGGCAAGATCCTGGTGGACCGGTGGCAGTTTAAAAGCTATAAGGTGATCACACGGACGGAGCTGGAAGATACAACAACGACAGCTGCGTATGCGGAATTTGGCGATTATATGTTAAAATACGGCGGTGACGGCGTGACACTTCTGAATGCGCAGGGAGAAGAAGTGTGGAATGCACCGCAGACTATGGAAAATCCGGTAGTAGCCATGCGTGGCGAATACTGCGTGATCTATGACAAAAAAGAAACCGATATCGGAGTTTATAATATCGACGGAAAAGTTGTGGACATTCAGACAAAACTTCCGGTAGAGAAGGTCTGCGTCAATCCGCAGGGAATCACAGGTGTGATTCTTGCGGACGGGGAGACGACATGGATCCATGTCTATGACAAAAAGGGAAACGAACTGGTGACTGCGAAAACCAGTGTGGACAGCCCGGGATATCCGGTAGATCTTTCCCTCTCAGACAACGGACAGCTGATGGCGGTGTCCTATCTGTGCGTGAAAAATAACCAGCCGGCAAGTTTCATGGCATTTTACAACTTTGGAAATACCGGACAAAACCAGATGGACAATCAGGTCAGTGGTTATAATTATGTGGGAACCCTGATTCCACAGGTAGACTATCTGAGTGACGCACAGGCGCTGGCATTTTCGGATGATGGTTTTCTGACGTACAGCGGAAAACAGATTCCGGAAGAGAGCAATCAGATCACTCTGGATGATGATATCCTGAGTGTTTTCCATGATGACCAGTATGTCGGGCTTGCCTATAAGAGCGGAAAAGAAAAGCAGCCGTATGAAATCGCCCTGTATACGACAGGCGGAAGAGAAAAGGCAACGTTTACCGTGGATTTCGCTTTTGATCATGTGGCGATCAGCAAAGATCAGATTTTTGTATACAATGAAAAAGAAGTGGGAATCTATACCGTAAAAGGATATTGCAGATATCGGGGAACGATAAAAGAGGGCAATGTGGAAAATATCTTCCGGCTCTCCGGCAACCGCTATATGGTGGTTCTGGACAGCGGAACGGAAACCATTCGATTACAATAGACAGGAGAGAGCACATGAGTTGG
>NZ_SDKC01000001.1:740000-882500 GCF_004123145.1 Blautia faecicola
TCTTTCATTTTTGAAAAAATGTCCATCGTTAAGGAATCTGAGTATCTATGGAGGAAAGCGGACTTCCATAGAACATATAGAAGAATTGCCAGATTTGCAGTGTTTATTTTTATCTTATGCAAGGAACCTGAGTGATATCAGTGCGCTGGAAAAAGTAAAGAAGACACTGAAATTACTGTACATAGACCATTGCCCGAAAATTGAAGATTATACAGTGTTGGAGAAATTGGAGAATCTTCAGACATTGATGATTTATGGAAGTAACAAGATTTCCGATATTCACTTTATCAGAGAAATAAAGAGCCTGAAGAGATTTTGGTTCAGCGTCAATATAGCGGATGGAGATCTGACTCCATGTCTGGAATTAGAAGAAGCAGCATGCCTGATTAACCGGAAACACTATAATCTAAAAGAGAAAGACTTACCGAAAAATGATGAATGTTCGTTTGGAAGCGAAGAGATAGACGAATGGATGAGAGCAGAGTTGTACTGAAATACAATGAAGGGATACCAGCCATGAATAAAGAGACAGAAGTGGAAATTATAAAGAAATTCATTGTGAAAAACAAACAGGAGAGAATTATCTGGAAATTACAAAATGCCAAAAAACGAAAAAAGGTGTTCTGGCATTTTGATCATCCGGATATTTTCAAAAAAGAGATTTTATATCCGTCAACCTACAAGGATGCGGAGCATTTGGAAAAAGTATTATATGAAATGAGTGGGACGAGGGAATGTTATGTTATAGGTGAATGTTACATAGGAACCATGCAGTTACGCCAGGCATGCGAAGAAGCCTGGCAAGGGGGAATTTGTATCATATATTGTGGAAACGGAATCGGATACTATCAGGGAGAACAGGAATATGGAGCACCACCGAGATTTCTGTTACATGCATTGTAAAAATATCGGGAGTCGATGAAAAGGATAAATGCTGGATGAAAATAAAAAAAATACGTTGGTTTATAAAATACGTGTGTGGGCAATTTTATATCTGGGAGTGATTCAGACATTGAACTATATTGTCCTTGGAGTAAAGATGAGAGGTGAAGGGGCGGCATTGCGAACAATCTGTGTGCTGGGAGGATTATCGTGTGGTTTATTTGTGCATTTAGTGCGCAATGATTTTCAGAGAGATTCGCGTGGTAATGGGCTGCTTACGGAAATTGTAACTTATCTAGGAGCTATTCTGGCGATAGGGGAATATTTATCGGAGTTTGGAATGGTAATAGCAGGAGGAATAGAAACAATAATCCTGTTACTTGGAATTGTAGCAGTTTTACAGAATCAAAAAAATATTAATGACGGGAAAAAATAAAGAGGAAGAACTGTGAGCGTGGTGATAGACAGGGGATATAGGGAGTGGGGATGATGCGATTCATATATGATGAAAACAGAAAAAAGCTTATTATAAATCATGAAAATACAATGTTCAAAACATATACAGAAATTATTGGTAAATATTCAGTATTGTTCAAACAGTATGAGTGTGATCTGAAAATCAGTATATCCTGGAGTGATTTCAAGGTCAAAAGTTCTGACTGCCGATTGCCGTTTCATACGGGTTATTCCTGCTATATATCCTGTGAAGTTCAAAAAGAAGGAAAGACAGTACGGGTAAAGGATACGGAGGGAGAGGTAAAGTATTATTCGGTGGAGGTTGTATGGCAGATTTCGTCAATTGAAAGGGGAAGTTTGCTAAAGGAGAAGCGTTTTTTCAAGCCAGTAGTCGAACTTTATACAGATATAGATGAGGTTGAAGAGGATATGCGAGGATTACTTCAATTGCTGGATAAATTTCCAATGATGACAAATATGGATTAACGGAAGAAAAAAGAATATGATTTACAAAAAAAGATACTGTGGCTGAGCTATGGTATTTTTTTTTGTAAATCATGAAAATTGGCATTGACAACTATAGTTGTCAATGATAGAATAAACACAAGTTAAATGACAAATAAAGTTGTCAAAATGACAAGAATACAAGTCAAAACAGAAACAAGAAAGGAGAAGCAGATATGCCGCTGGAAAACAGGTTAAAGGAACATCGCGCCAGACTTGGCATCAATCAGGCGGATATGGGAAAACGGGCAGGAGTGTCCCGGCAGACGATCAGTCTGATCGAGCGGGGGGATTATTCACCGTCGGTAACGCTGGCGCTGAAGCTGGCAAAGATCTGTCAGGTAACCGTGGAAGATATTTTCAGCTATACGGAGGAAGAGAATGATGAATAAAACAAAAAAGAAAAATGTATATGTAAAATATGCGGTAATCATGTGTATCAGCGGTGCGCTGGGAGGAATTCTGGGGGGTGTCATGGAAATGGGACAAGTGCATGGAGTTCTGACAGGTATTCAGGAGGGAATGCAATTCTTCCTGAACAGTGTCCGCACCTGGATGCTTCCGCTGATGGCAATCTGTGGAGTGATAGCGCTGGTACTTTGTGAGCAGTATATGGGCAGACTGAAAAGAGCGGGCGAAGCCATGGAACAGGCAGAAGATGAAGCGTATGAACGGCTGAATTACGAGCTGGAAGCTGCGGGAGGTAGGGGAATGATCGTAAGCTTTGCCGGAAGTATTGCGATGATTCTGCTTCTCGCAACCGGATATTCCACAAAATATATTGAAAGTCTGAACGGTTCTGGGATAATGTGGTTTCTGCTTGAAATTCTTACATTTATTGCACTGGAAGTGTATCTGAATGTATGGCAGATTCGCTATGTCCGCGTGATACAGAAGATCTATCCGGACAAAAAAGGAGATCCGACTTCTTTAAAATTCCCGAAGCAGTGGCTGGAAAGCTGCGATGAGGCAGAAAAGGAATGTATCTACCAGGCAAGTTACAAAGGCTATCAGACCGTGATGAAATGGGCGCCGATCCTGACGTTTGTGGCGCTGATCCTGCATATGTTTTTTGATACGGGGATCCTTGCCATCGTGATGCCGTCAGTGATCTGGCTGGTAACATCGGTGACATACTGTAGAGCGTGTCTGCAGAACAAGGGAGAAAAACTGAGCAAATAAAAAAGATAACATCCTGTACGGAGAGAATGGAAAGCGTTTTTTCCGTACAGGATTTTTTTGTGTAAAAATACTGAAATTAAACACAGATACAGAAAAATATGGTAAAATTTGCAGTGAGGAATTCTGTACAAAAAAAGAAAATGATATTTGGCACAGAAGGGGATTTTTAACAGCAACATACCAAGGAGGAGAAGAAAAAATATGGACAGAGCGCAGGCAAGAAAAAAAGCAGAAGCCCTGGTAGCAAAAATGACCATCGAGGAGCGGGCTGGACAGCTCAAATACGATGCCCCGGCGATTGAACGGCTGGGAATTCCGACTTATAACTGGTGGAATGAGGCACTTCACGGAGTGGCACGTGCAGGTACTGCAACGGTATTTCCACAGGCAATCGGTTGTGCGGCTATGTTTGATGAAGAGGAGATGCAGAAGATCGCTGATGTGATTGCAGAAGAGGGCAGAGCCAAGTATAATGCATTTTCCAAAGAAGAAGACAGAGATATTTACAAAGGACTGACTTTCTGGTCACCGAACATCAATATTTTCCGTGATCCGAGGTGGGGACGCGGGCATGAGACGTATGGAGAAGATCCGTTTCTGACCGCGAGACTCGGTGTGGCGTTTATCAAGGGCTTACAGGGTGATGGTGAGACGATGAAAGTGGCAGCATGTGCGAAGCATTTTGCCGTACATTCCGGTCCGGAGGCGATCCGCCATGAGTTTGATGCGGAGGTTTCACAAAAAGATCTGTATGAGACCTATCTTCCGGCTTTTGAGATGGCAGTGAAAGAAGCCGGTGTGGAAGCCGTGATGGGAGGATATAACCGGACAAACGGGGAACCATGTTGCGGAAGTAAAACGCTACTGAAAAAAATCCTGCGGGAAGACTGGGGATTTGAAGGTCATGTGGTATCGGACTGCTGGGCGATTCAGGATTTCCATCAGTTCCATAAGATCACCAACGGACCAAAAGAATCGGCGCAGATGGCACTGGAGGCCGGATGTGATATGAACTGCGGATGTACATATGCGTATATTATGGCAGCGCTTCAGGATGGCCTGGTTACCGAAGAACAGATCACGGAATCCTGTATCCGGGTATTTACCACACGTTTTCTTCTGGGAATGTTTGACGGAAGTGAATACGATGATATTCCTTATGAAGTAGTAGAATGTAGAGAACATCGGCAGCTGGCTGTCGAAGCGGCACAAAAAGGTGCGGTTCTTCTGAAAAACGATGGAATTTTGCCGTTAGATAAGAAAAAGATCCGGACGATCGGAGTGGTTGGACCGAATGCGAACAACCGGATCGCCCTGCAGGGAAATTACCACGGAACATCCTCACGGTATGTGACGGTTCTGGAAGGAATTCAGAAAGAGGCAGAAGAGGACTGCCGTGTACTTTATGCAGAGGGATCCCATATGTATAAAGATGTCATGGAAAATCTGGCATGGAACGATGACAGAATCTCGGAGGCAGTGATCACGGCCAAACACAGCGATGTGACGGTTGTGGTTCTGGGACTGGATGAGACGATGGAAGGAGAAGAACCGGATCAGAGTAACCGCGGGCAGGCAGGAGATAAGGCATCTCTGGAACTTCCGGGCTGTCAGCAGAGACTTCTGCAGGCGGTTGTGGCTGTCGGAAAACCTGTGATCACGGTAATTCTTTCGGGAAGCGCGATGGACCTGCGATATGCGGATGCGAATACCAATGCGGTTTTACAGGCGTGGTATCCTGGCGCAGAGGGTGGAACTGCGGTGGCAGATATTCTTTTTGGAAAGGTATCACCAAGCGGAAAGCTTCCGGTTACATTTTATAAAGATACAGCAGATCTGCCTGAGTTTACCGATTATTCCATGAAAAACAGAACGTATCGTTATATGGAAATGGAAGCACTGTATCCGTTTGGATATGGACTGACTTATGGGGATGTGAAGGTGACTGCAGTTGCATGGACAGAGAAACCGGAAAAAGACCGGCCGCTGAAACTTCGCTGTACAGTAAACAATACCGGCATGCGGGACACAGACGATGTGGTTCAGGTTTACATAAAAGACTGGAAATCCAGATATGCAGTCAGAAATTACAGCTTGTGTGGATTTCGGAGGGTGAAAGTAAAAGCCGGAGAAACCATAGAAGCGGATCTTACCATCGATCCGCGGGCACTGACGATCGTAGACGAGGAAGGAAAGCGCTATGTAGACAGTGATGAGTTTTCGCTTTATGTGGGATGCACACAGCCGGATGAGAGAAGCGTTGCCCTGACCGGATGCCGCCCGGTGGAGGTGAGATTTACACTTGGAAAATAAGCAGCGGGTATGACAAATGCAAGATATACGTAAATAGAGATGCCAGAGTCTGTTGGAATGTCTGAAAAAGGAATTAAGGTGATTTCCTGTTAGGGAAAATTACCCATATAAAATAAAGAAAGGACTATCCGTGTAGGTAAGGTGAAAAATCTTTAGAAAGTATTTTTTATCTTACCAACACGGATAGTCCTTTTATTGCATTGTATATCAATCATTTACGTGGGTGACGGGCAAAAGTCTGTGCCTACACGAGAAACAGGTGACTGCTGTGATGATCATAAAACACATGTTTATTTTGCATCAGAAGAAATGGAGCGTAACTGACCGGAATCCGGTTCCAGACGTTCCAACATATCCCAGCATCCCAAGAGGTACATGATACCGAGTGCCCGGTCATACAAACCGTATCCCGGCCGGCAGTGGGATTCTTCTCCCCACAGATGTCTGCCGTGATCCGGCCGTACATAGCCGGTATAGCCGCAGTCATGGTATGCTCGCATGATTTCCAGAATTCCGGTATCGCCGTCACAGTCTCTGTGAGAGACTTCGGAGAAATCACCGTTGGGGTAATGGCGAAGATTCCGGATATGAGCAAAAGCGATCCGGTCACAGTAGGTGTGAATGATGTCGGCCACATCATTTTCCGGGTTGGCGCCAAGGGAACCGGAACACAGGCACAGACAGTTGTATGGATCATCTACCATATGAAGAAATCTTCCGATGGATGCTTTATCACAGAGCAGTCTTGGGATTCCGAAGATATCCCACGGCGGATCATCCTGATGAATGGCCATCTTGATGCCGGTTTCATGGCAGGTTGGCATGATTGCTTCCAGAAAATACTGCAGATTTTCCCACAATTTTTCTTTGGTCACCGGGCGATACGCTTCAAAAAGTTCATCCAGTTTTGCCATCCGCTCCGGTTCCCATCCGGGAAATGTCTTTCCGTGAAGATTTTCCAGAATATAGGCAGCCATTTCCTTATAGGCATCCTGTATTTTGCTTTTTTCATAATACAGTGCAGTGGATCCGTCTTCCAGCGGATGAAAAAGGTCCGTTCTTGTCCAGTCGAAGATCGGCATAAAATTATAGGTCACTACTTTTACACCGAACTGTGCAAGATTTTTAAGTGTTGTCTTATAATTTTCAATATACTGATCCCGTGTAGGAAGACCGATTTTGATATCGTCATGGACATTTACGCTCTCTACAACATCCATGTGGAAACCGGCGCCTTCGATCCTAGCTCTTACTTTCTCTATTTCCTCGACAGTCCAGATTTCCCCCGGCTGCTTGTCATGAAGCGCCCAGACAAGTCCGCTGACTCCGGGAATTTGTCGGATCATTTCCGGAGTGATGTCATCATTTCCATCGCCATACCAGCGAAACGTCATTTGCATCGGTTATTACCCCCTTATAGCTGTTTTTTTGCTTGATTTCTGTACCGGATGTTCGGCCAGTTGTTTACGATTTGTCTTCTTATATCATACCACACTGTTTCTCGGACTGTCTATCCGGGAATCAGGGTCTGCCTTTGCATATGGTGAAGCACGTCGGAGGATGAACTTTATGGAAACTTTTTAAAGAGATGTGTGATATAATGAGCGTTAGCGAGCGGGAATAAGCGCAGCTTATTCATGGGGAGCGGCGAATAGCGATCACGATAGCTGCGAAGCAGCGTCAGTGCCGGAGGTACGAATCGTGATATAATAACAAGCAAAAATGGCCTATGCAGTGTGTTTGCAATTTCGTCATTTTCTTTAGGTTTTAGATACTTTGGCGAATTGAATATCACAATTTGAATATTTTTATGAAAATACTTGACTTTCCCCCTGGTGGATGCCTTATAAAACAGGTACAGACAGGAAAATAAAGCGGTTTTTCCGGGAAATTTTGATGGGATGTTGAAGGGTTTGGAAAAGACGAGAGGCAGGATGCAGGATTATGAAGATCAAACAGGTAGAAGAGTTAGTCGGAATCACAAAAAAGAATATCCGTTTTTATGAAGAACAGGGTTTGTTACAGATCGAGCGGGCGGAGAACGGATACCGGGAATATCATCAGAAAGATGTGATACGACTGCAGGAGATTAAGCTTCTTCGGAAAATAGATATTTCTATTGAGGAGATGAGAGCACTTTTTGAGCAAAAGGAAAGTCTGCAGATCTGTCTGGAACAGCATCTGAAAGAACTGGAGCATCGAAAAAGAAGTCTTGGAAAAATGCAGGAGATCTGCGAACGGATGATACAGGAGCATCTGTCACTGGATACCCTGGACGCAGAAGCCTGTCTGGAAGAAGTGGAGAAGATGGAGAAAGAAGGTGTGAAGTTTATGGATGTAAACAGGACGGATGTTCACCGAAAAAAAATGACAGGTGCGATTGTCGGTGCAGCTGTGATGATTGTGCTTATGGTATGCAGTATGCTTCTGGTAATATGGGCAAATGCACAGGATCCGATTCCGTGTGGATTGCTTGTGCTGTTTCTGGCAGTTCCGGCTGCAATCGTGATCGGAACACTGGCAGCACTTGCAGGAAGAATGAAAGAGATCGAAGGAGGAGAAGAAGATGAAGCTTCTAAGTATTGAATATATTCCGGGTGCAGAATTTGAGGCACTGGGAATTGTAAAGGGTACCGTGGTACAGACCAAAAACATAGGCAGAGATTTTATGGCAGGTATGAAGACTCTGGTAGGTGGAGAAATCGTAGGATACACGGAGATGCTGAACGAAGCACGCCAGATCGCCACGAAACGTATGGTGGATGAGGCGAAAGAAATGGATGCAGATGCAGTGATCGGAGTAAAATATGGTTCCTCGCAGGTGATGTCAGGTGCAGCAGAAGTGATTGCATACGGAACGGCAATAAAATATAAATAAAACGAATTATATACCAGGAGAAAACGGGATGGGATGTTTTCTCCTGGTATTTTATATACTGAAAAACATAGTTTTTGGGGCGCTTTTTACATATCGATAGTTCAGTGAATCAATTATGAATTAGGCGAAAGTTTTGACATATGGATGTTCTTCTGTCCATGGTTTCCAGTCGTTTGTGCCGGTGCTGTTCGGATTTCCGTGCTTCATGAAATCGGTCCAGCAGGTGACCATCTTTTCAGCAAGTGCATGATCAGCGTCTGTCATCGGGCGCCAGCAACGATCCAGTGTTCCGAAAGTATACCATAGTTCGGAAGAATGAAATGCTCCATCACTGCTTCCCGGCAGATCGTGGCAGAATTCGTAGAGATATACCGGAAGATCCTGTTTCCGGCAGGCATTTGCAAAAGAAACGGCAGCAGTGAAGAAACCACCCTCTCTGTGGGAAGCACCTTCCGGAATAAACAGATCGTCTTTGGTAACACCCATCAGATAGGGGATATGGGCCATGCCCCCTTCTTTTGTCAGAACATCCGGAGTATCCGGAAGTACATGACCGTCGACGACCGGACGAAACGGAAGGGATGGGTACAGAGTCATCAGTTCATCGGATTTGTCCAGCAGATCTTCTGCGGGGAGTCTGCGTAACTCTTCGATAGAAGAAACACCGCACAGTTCATAGAACTTATCCGTTACTGCCTGCGCCTGTGTTTTGGTAAATACCATTGGAGACGGAAAACAGGCAATGCTTCCACTCTGAAGGATAGCCTGATGGATCATCGGTGTGGCCAGCGGAGAAAATGTGAGTACATGTGAACTCATAGCTCCGGCGGACTGGCCCATGATTGTGATGTTATCCGGATTTCCACCGAAGGCAGCGATATTTTCAGAGATCCACTCCAGTGCGGCAATCTGGTCGAGTAGTCCCTGGTTGCCGCTGAAACCAAGTTCCTCTTCCTGTTTCTGATCATAAAGGAAACCAAACACGTTGACGCGGTAAGAAATAGTCGCCAGGATCACACCTTTTTTTGCATAAGCTTCCCCATCAAACTCCAGTTCTGTGGAAAATCCATGTTCAAAGCCACCCCCGTGAATCCATACTGCTACCGGAAGTTTTTCAGAAGCAGTATGTGCCGGCGTCCAGATGTTCAGATACAGACAGTCTTCAGAAATCGGAAAATGAAAGTCCGGGTTATCATAGAATTCTTTCTGATATAAACCGTCCGGGTCGGTGAAATGCTGCATGGGGATGGAACGGAAAGTAAACGCATCATAAGCTTCTTTGAAGCTTTCCGGTTTTTGAGGTGGTGCAAAACGAAGAGCACCTGTGGGAACCTTTGCAAATGGAATGCCCCGAAAAACAGAATATCCATCTTTCTGAATACCGTTAATAGTTCCATAATTACTTGATACAGTTGTTAAAGTCGCCATTGGATAACCGTTACTGAAAACTTATAAAAAGTTATAAACTTTCATGTTTCATTCCTACTTCAACGAGTATGCTTTTGATGATATAAATATCTATCTACTCACAAGTTCTTGTACTCTCCATAGACGTAAATTCCGGACTAACGTATCCGTACATATTTGCATTAACGTTTCAGTGTTAGCTTGCAAATCGTTCTCCATAAGCCTTGAGATTTATAGATGCCTGGAAATCTCTGTCAATCATATTCCCACATTCACATCTATAAACCCTGTCAGATAACTTCAAATCTTTTTTGATGTTTCCACAGCAGCTGCAAAGCTTTGATGATGGATAAAACCGATCAGCCACAATAAGCTGAATCCCTTTATCATTGCATTTGTATTCAAGCTGTTTTCTAAACCAAAAAAATCCTTGTTCCTGTACTGCTTTGGATAAATGTCTGTTTTTCATCATTCCGCTGACATTCAGATCTTCAATACATATAAATCTTGGTTTTCGATTTACGATCTCAGATATGGTCTGATTCAAATAGTTTTTACGGATGTTTGTTAATCTGTGATTTCGTTTTAATAAAAGTTTTTCCTTTTTGATTACATTATTTGTTTTACAGTAGCTTTCCCCTTTCTTATTTTTCTCGTAAGAACGAGAGATCCTACGCTGTAATCTACGTTTCTGTTTTTCTAGTTTCTTTACTTTCTGACTCTTATTCATGTTCTTATACTTAACGGCATCAGAGCAGACAGCTAAGTCTTTAATTCCCAGGTCTATGCCAACTCCATCATCATTCAGTGTTTCCTTGCAGTCAGGAAATTCTACACATACACTGATCCACCAGTTCCATCCATCAAAGGATATTCTCGGATTCATATATTTAACATCTGTTGGAATACGTCCATGTTCTGCAAGTCTTACCCAATTCTTTTTTTGCTTATTTGCTTTCCTGCCGGAAGAAAAACCTTCAAGCTTAACGTGGGTATTACTGAATTGTATCTTAACGTTGTCCTGATAGAACTTCGGCATTGATCTCTTTCTGGACTTGAATCTTGGGAATTTTTGCAAACCCTTGAAAAAGTTCTTATACGCAGTACAGGCATCTTTGATTGCCTGTTTAGTTACATTATTTGAAATATTTAATAGCCATGCGTATTCATCAGAATGTCTAAGCTTTGTAAATTCTTTTCTGAGTTCTGAATCTGAAATGAATTTGCCACCTTTTTCGTAGCTTTCTTTTTCCCTGGCCAAAGCCCAGTTATAAGCAAATCTTGAAGCTCCTGCGTACTGAAACATCTTAGTTTTCTGTACGTTGTTTGGTATCAACATTACTTTTATGGCTTTTACCATCTGTTTCCTCCTGTATCAATTCTCGGATAAGCTTCTTAGCTTTGCTCGCTCGTTTTCCTTGTAATTTGCAACTGAATACTGTGATTATTTGAACCAGATCTTCAACAAGTTCCTGCTGTTCAGATTTTTCAGTATTATCAATAATCTCAATCTCACAATTATAAAGTGAAGCGATATATTCTATCAACTCAAAACCAAATCGCAATAACCTGTCTTTATATAAAACAACAACCTTTTCAACCTGATTTTGAGAGATTCGTCTGATCAATTCCTGAAGCCCTTTTTTCTTATAATTAATCCCAGAACCGATATCACTTATTATCTCAAACGGCTGCCCTTTTGCTAGAAGATATGTCTTGACATTATCAATCTGTCGTTCCAAATCATCTTTTTGTTTATGGCTGGAAACACGACAATATCCAATTGTAATGCGATTTTTAGGCTTTACATTTATTACTTGGTTGAGTTGCTCATCGGAATAATATCTATAGCCACTTACTGTAGTATGATGCGGATGAAGTTTTCCATTGGCATCCCAATTTCGTAATGTCTGAGCAGATACGCCTATAATTTTTGAAAATTCATGTATAGAATAATATTTACTCAAAGTATCAACTCCTTTCAATAATATTCTACTCTGATATTTTATAAAACTCAACACCAACTTATATGATTTTATAATTTATATTTAACTGTTAACAACCACCCTGTTATCTCCGTTATGTTATTTTGCAGAATGAAATGATTCAATATATAAATTACTCGTAATTGTTCAGTAGCCTCACAGTTATGAGTCAGAATGCTACCTACGGAATAGGTACAATTTATCATAGGATAAATCTGCAAAAAGTACCAGTAGTAAAAATACACAAAGATAGAAATTGAGAATTGGTAAAAAAGCAGTATAAACAGGGGATAGATAGAATAGTGAAATCATTTAGCCTGCAAAGGAATAAAAATTTGAACACATATTGATGCTGAGAGATATACGCAAAAAATGAATTAAAAAACCATAGAATGCATGAATTGTTCTATATAAAATGAAACGGTTTAAAGATGAAAAAAACGAAAACTAGGCAAGGAAATAAAAGAAAGAGTAAAAATGCACAAAAAGTAACCGGTAACTTTGATGAAAAATCACAATTGCTTTGTGCAAGATGTTGTAGTATAGTAAATACAACGAAAGGAACTACGAAGAAACAAAAATGAACCGTTTCAAAGTAGCAAAGTGCATAAACTATTTTAGGAGGATATTTAATATGAAAAGAAAAGTAGTTGCAGCAGTATTAACAATGGCAATGGCAGGAAGCCTGCTGGCAGGATGCGGAAGCTCTTCTTCCGATGACTCTTCTTCCAAGAGTGAAACTACAACAACAGATGAAAGCGCATCTTCCGATGACAGTGATTCCGCAGACAGCGCACGCGGAGATTTCAGCGGCGTATCCATCACCATGCTGAATACAAAGAGTGAGATCCAGTCTCAGCTGGAAGCAGCTGCAGAGCAGTGGGGAGAACTGACAGGAGCAAAACTGGAAGTTTACACCATCGGTAGTGGTACACCTTCTCAGGAAGTATCTGCCAGATATGCGGCAAAGAATGCTCCGACACTGATCATGTGTGACCCACAGGACGTTGCTTCTATCTGTGAAGAAAAAGGTGTAGATCTGAGTGATGAATCCTGGGCAGCAAATGGTGGTACACAGTACGGTATCTCCGGAACAGACGGAAAACTGTACAGCTTCCCATTCTGTATCGAAGGCAGAGGTATGATCTACAACAAAACAGTAATCGAAGATACTCTGGGAGAAGACTGGGATCCGACTTCTGTAACAAACATGGATGACTTCGAAGCACTGCTGAAAAAACTGGTAGACAACGGTATGGAAAGCCCGGTGGCTCTGAACCAGGAAGACTGGAGCAATGCAGGACATTACTTCACACAGGTATATGAAGAGCAGGACGGAACACTGACCGGTACAGAAAAGATTATGGAAGATCTGAGAAACGGAAGCGTAGATCTGATGTCCAACGAAAGATTTACTTCTCTGATGGATACCTACGATCTGCTGATGGAATATAACATCAACAAAGCAGACCCGCTGGCTGCTGATTACGATGAAAACGCAGCAGACCTGGCAGAAGGTGATGTGGCATTCTGGTTCAACGGAAACTGGGCATGGGCAGAGATTTCTGATTACATTGAAGACGATACTGAGATCGGAATCATGCCGGTACCGCAGAACGGAACAGAAGGAAATGCTAACGTAAATGATTACATCTGTGGTGGTGCTACCAAACAGGTTATGATCGATAAAGAATGTAACGATGAAGATCAGCAGGCAGCAGCAAAAGATTTCCTTGACTGGCTGGCAAACACAGCGGAAGGAAACAAAGTACTGGTTGATGATTGCTCTTTAGTACCCGCATTCTCCAATATCACAGAAGATGCTACAAACATGCTGGGACAGAGTATTCAGAGATTTACTGTAGAAGGAAAGCTGTTTGATCAGCCTTCTAACTATCCTGGAGATCACTGGTCAGAAGTTGGTGCGTTCATGCAGAAATATCTGGACAAACAGATTGACCGTGCCGAATTCGCAAAAGAAGTTCAGGATTACTGGACAAATCTTTCCGAATAATCAAAAAGGCAGATACATAATTGGTTGCTAGTTAAGAAGTTGCCGGGCAGAGTAATGCATACTGACCCGGCAACTTTCACTAAAAGAGGGAAAGAAAGGCAACGAGATGAATAGTAAAAAAGAAAGCTTATGGAGCAAAGTTTCCACGTTCCTGGTATTTGCAGGTCCTGCAACCTTCGCATTCCTGGCCGTGGTAATCGTACCATTCTTATATGGTGTATATCTGACATTTACAAGCTGGGACGGCGTATCCAGCAACAAACCTTTTGTAGGACTGAAAAACTATGCGGCAGTAGTTGCAGACAGCAGCTTCTGGCAGTCCCTGGGACTGACACTGCTGTATGTGGTAGTTTCCGTAATACTGGTAAACGTGATCGGATTTTTACTGGCACTGCTGGTAACCGGAAAAATCAAAGGAAAGAATTTCTTCCGTGCCGGATTCTTTACCCCGAACCTGATCGGTGGTATCATCCTTGGTTATATCTGGCAGTTCGTATTTAACAAAGTTATTGTTTACTTTGGTGATGCACTGAACGTTACCGTTCTGCAGAAATCCATGCTGTCAGGAAGTGCCTCTGCATTCGCAGCACTGGTACTGGTAACAATATGGCAGTTCTCCGGTTACATGATGTTAATTTATATCGCAGGTCTGACCGGTGTATCCGAAGACCTGAAAGAAGCAGCCAAGATCGATGGCTGTAACGAATCTCAGACAACAAGATATATCGTACTTCCGCTGATGAGAGCATCTTTCACGATCTGTATGTTCCTGACCATCACCAGATGTTTCATGATCTACGATGTGAACCTGTCCCTGACAGAAGGTGGTCCTTACGGATCTACTGTTATGGCTGCCATGTATGTATATCAGAAAGCCTTTTCTGCAAAACAGTATGGTGTCGGACAGACAGAAGCAATCATCCTGTTTATCTTTACAGCGGTTATTGCAGTATCTCAGACAATCATCAACAAACGGAAGGAGGTTGAAGCATAATGGAAGGACAGGAAAAGACAGTAAGAGGCATCAAAACGTTCCTGAAAACACTGGTAACTGTAGTGCTGTTTATCATCTATATGTTCCCGTTCTACATGATCGTGCTGAATGCCTTCAAACACAAACGTGATATTATCAAAATGCCACTGAGCTGGGGTGGTAAAAAAGGTTTTACAACAGATAACTTTGTAGATGCTTTCCAACAGATGAACTTCATGAACATCCTGAAGAACTCCCTGATCATTACCTGTGTGAGTGTGTTCCTGATCATTTTGTTCTCCTCCATGGCAGCTTACATTTTCGTAAGAAAAGCATGGAAGATCAATCAGATCATCTTCATGGTAATGCTGTTTTCCATGGTAATCCCGTTCCAGGTAGTTATGATCCCGCTGATCTCTATCTACGGTGGAACATTTGGAATCCTGAACCACAGAGCAACATTGATATTCATGCATCTGGGCTTCTCGGTATCTATGGCGGTATTCATGTTCCATGGATTTATCAAAGGTGGGGTACCGATCTCACTGGAAGAGGCAGCACAGATTGACGGAGCAGGAAGATTGAGAACATTCTTTCAGATTGTGTTCCCTCTGTTAAAACCGACTACAGCAACACTGGTTATCCTGTATGCCCTGTCTCTGTGGAACGATTACCTGCTGCCGAGCCTGATCCTGACAGATAAATCTCTGTACACGATCCCGATCGCAACCAAGCTGTTCCAGGGAACATACAGCAATGATATGGATCTTCTGATGGCGGCACTGGTTATGGCAATCATCCCGGTAATCATCCTGTATGTCGCATTACAGAAATATATTATCGCTGGTGTAGTTGCCGGTGCAGTAAAATCATAATAAAGCGGTACTGAAAGGTGAGTGTATCTGAATCTGATAAAGAAAAGATACACTCACCTTTTCTTATATAAACGGAAAGCTGTTGGGGTCAAAAGGTATTTTGCCCTCTTTGATACCGGATTGATCCGTACTTCGTACTCTCACGACCCTGGTATCATAGAAAATAAAGTACACAACAATACATAGACAATATGAGAAAATAATTCTATAATAAAAATAAATATAGCCTTTTCAGGTCCCGATGAAGGACGCGTCTTGTCAGAAACTTGCTGTGTCGAACTTGAGTATCTGATAGGAAGGTGTGGAGGAGGAAAATCAAATGGTAACAATCAAAGACGTTGCACGGGACGCCGGTGTATCGGTGGGAACCGTGTCGAACGTACTGAATGGAGGACGTGTCAGTGAAGCGAGGAGAAAGCTGGTAGAAGCATCCATAGAAAAACTGGGGTATCAGGTGAATACTCTGGCAAAGGGAATGCGGATGCAGAAGACCGATTATGTGGTTGTCATTCTGCCGAATCTGATCAATCCGTATTTTGCACTGTTGCTGGATGCCCTGGAAAGCGAATTGTCAGCAGTCGGAAAACAGGTACTACTATGCCTGTCCGGTGATGATGCCGAACGGGAAGTGGCATTTATGGATATGGCAAAACAAAATAAAGTTGACGGAATCATTGGTGTGACTTACAGTAAGGTAGAAGAGGAACGGATCGAAAACATGGCTTTTGTTTCCATCGACCGTCATTACAAATCACACATCCCATGTGTGGCAGGAGATAACTGGCAGGGCGGCTGGCTTGCAGCAGAGAATCTGCATAAAAGAGGATCCACCAACCTGTTGTGCTTTATGACAATGTCATCCGTAGACAGTGAAGTACGAAAAAGAAGAGTCGGTTTTACGGAATATTGTATGGAACATGATCTTTCCTGTAACAGTGTGGAAATGTCAGAAAAACAGATTGTTTCGGTCTATGAATCCTACGGATCCAGAAAACTGATCCACAATATGCTGCGGGCTTATATTTCCCCGTCCCTGGGCGAACATTCCATCGATGGAATCTTTACCAGTTCGGATCACCTCGCAACGATTGTACGGGAAGAACTCGAAGAGATGGGAAAACGGGTTCCGGAAGATATCCAGATTATCGGATACGATGGTCTGCAGTTTTTAAATCAGGGGAAACCAATCGTATCGAGCATTGCGCAGCCGGTGCATGAGATTGCAAAGCAGGCAGTGAAGAGCCTTACAGATATGATTGAAAACGGAAAAGCTGAGGATGTCACGAACATTCCCGTAACGTTTCATGAAGGACCGACGACAAAACCACTGGAAACAATAAGTGAATAACAATAAAGGAGGAACGTACCATGCCACAGATGCATTGCAATTTTTTTTCTTACGCTCTGGGTCACGGAGCAGATCTTACAATCACGCTGCCGGGAGTAAGTCCCTGTGATATGGATGATCCGGTGTTACTGACGCATCAGATGCCGGAAAAATTCCCGGTATTATACCTGTTACACGGCCATGGAAATGATTATCTATCCTGGGAGCGTTTTACCTGCGTCAGCCGTTATGCGGAAGAGTACCGGATCGCGGTAGTTTCTGCATCGGTAGGAAATTCCCTGTATATGGATACGATCTACGGGGAAAAATTCTACGATTTTATTGGAAAAGAACTTCCGGAATTCGTAAAAGCATACTTCCCGATCTCAGATCGTCCGGAGGATACCTATATCGCAGGAGCTTCCATGGGAGGATATGGTGCACTGATCCATGCGATGACGGATACAGAACAGTACCGTGCGGTTGGTGCATTTTCACCGGCTACAGTCTGGTCGAAAGAGATGGAAGAACGAGTAGGACATAAATATCCGGATGCGATGGATCTCTATCAGACAATCAAAGACGATCTGGATGCAGGCAAAAAGCTGCCGGATATTTTCTTCTGTGTGGGAAACAATGATTTCCTGATTGAATCGGTGGATCAGTTCGAAGAATATCTGAATTCTCTGAAAATTGAGCACCGTTTTGACCGTGTGGACGGTTATGAACACGAATGGAGATTCTGGGAACTGGAACTTCCAAAGTTCCTGGACTGGCTGCCGAGAACAGACAGCTATGCGAAGATGGGAAAACATAAAATGTAAATTATATATGCGAGTGCAAAAGGGGGATTTTTTATGAATTTTGATGCATTTGAGAAAAAAGTCAAAGATCTGGGTGTGCTGGGGATCGTTGTGACGAAGGACGGCAAAGAAATCGGAAAGAAACTGTGGGATGAACAGTGCAGAAGAAATGTATATTCTGCCAGCAAAAGTTTCACTTCCACAGCTGTGGGAATTGCAGTAAAAGAAGGTCTGCTATCCCTGGATGAAAAACTGGTGGACTGTTTTGACGAAGATCTTCCGGAAAATGTCAGTGAGAACCTTGCAAAGGCTACGGTAAAAGACCTTCTGACCATGTGCCTCGGACAGGAAAAAGCGGAACTGATGGGTGCACAGCGCCCGGTTTATGAGGAAGAGGACTGGGTGAAGATGAGTCTTGCCCTCCCGTTTGTCTACGAGCCGGGAACAAAGTTTGTATACAATAACGTAGGTCCGTATCTTGCAGGTGTTCTGGTAGAACGGAGAGCCGGATGTGATCTGGTATCCTACCTGTATCCGCGACTGTTCAAACCGCTGGGCATCGCCCGTCCGACCTGGGAACTGGATCCCTATGGTCATGTCTTCGGTGCCGGCGGACTTTACCTGACAATGGATGAACTCCACAAACTGGGACTTCTCTATCTGCAGAACGGAAACTGGAACGGAAAACAGCTGGTACCGGAAAGCTGGGTAAAGGAAGCCACCAGCAAACAGGTAGAAAACGACAAAGACAGCTTCGGCTATGGCTACCTGTTCTGGGGCGGTAGGGAAAACACTTTCCGAGCCGACGGAAAATATTGCCAGTGGTCCATTATCAGTCGGGAGAAAAACGCGGTTATCACTGTTATCGCAGAATGCCGCAGAGACCAGGAACTGATGGATGCGGTGTTTACGGAGGTATTTCCGCAGGTATAAACGGATAATGAAACATATAATGATATCATATAATACAAAAGAAGCAGAAATCTATTTTCGGATTTCTGCTTCTTTTGTATGTGGGCCAGCGAAAACCTGAAATGCCTATCTGGCATTCTAAAATTATAAAACCGGCAATGATACATTTACTTTGCAGATTCACAGGTCATACTGTTCGCAAAAAACCTTCCATTACATCCATCGCCGCCCCATAAGCCGCCGCTCCGGTCTGGTAGGTGCACAGTTTTACAAAGCTGCCATCGTCTTCGAAAGTATTGCGTTCAGCAACCAGGTGGCGGATCGTATCGAGCCAGGGGGTGAGAAAGCTTCCTACATAACCGCCGAGGACGATATCGTAGTCGAGGATCATATGCAGGTTGTTGATGACGACTGCCAGATGCTCCAGATAGGTATCCCAGACGGAACGATAGTCCGGGTTGTTCTGCTGAAGTCCGAGAAAGAAATCTTCCAGCCGTCTGCCGGACAGATCCGAGAGGAGTCTGGCGGAACAGTAGGCATCGACGCAGCCGGTTTTTCCGCAGTAACACGGTTTTCCATTGGGAATCAGAGTCATGTGACCGGCTTCTCCACAGCGGAAAGCATCGCCCGGAAGCAGATTGCCATCGTGAAAGATGGCACCGCCCACGGTGTTACTCAGAGAAAGATAAAAGAAGGAGGAAGGCAGATCCGAACCGATGCCTTCCGCAAAAGCACCTGCATTTGCATCATTTAAAAAGGTACAGTGCCATGGGAAATACGATTGTATTTCCCCAAAAGGCAGATCCCGCACACCGAGGGCATGGGAATAAGTGATCATTTTCTGCACCGGATCGACGATTCCTGGAAGAGAGATGCCAAGACCGAGGATCTGTTCTCCGGAAATCTCCGTTTCCAGGAGAAAATCATCAATTTTCTGACAGACTTCGGAGAAATAGGCGGAACTTCTGGAAAAACCAAGCTGTATTCTTTCATGTTTTATAATGTCTCCGATCAGATTCAAAAGAAGGATGCCAAGATGATTTCGGGTGATATCCAGTCCGATGGAAAACCGATAATCCGAAGCGGCACACAGCGCTCTGGCTCTGCGGCCACCGGTGGACTGCATCTCACCGAGATCCCGCAGCAGCCCCGATTCGAGAAGTTCTCTGGTGGTGTTGGTCACGGTTGGGAGACTCAGGTGCAGGTCGGAGGCGATATCCGGATTGGATACTGTTCCATGGGTACAAATATAACGGAAAATCTGATTCCGGTTTTTCTTTTTCACTTCTTTATTTGTCAGTCGTTGATGCTCCATAGTCCCCTCCATTTATTCTTATATATTCCGAAAAATAGTAAGTTTCATTCGTATCAGATTAAATTATAACATGATTTTGCGAGAAATGTTAAAAATATCTGCTTATGCGATTAGTATAAATTCTGTGCATCGCAAAGCGTGTTACTGGGAACGGAGTGAACGGTAACCATTCTCATGCCGGAACACCTCACGGGATCCTATCTGCTGAAGGATTATAAAAAACCAAAAAAAATCAGGAAAATGATAGACAAGATTCTGAAATCAGGGTACAGTAGTAAGGTACAAAATTTTTAGAAAGTGAGTAACGTATGGAGAAAGGAAACAAACGAGGAAATTTTACCGGATCTATTGGATTCGTACTTGCAGCAGCAGGAAGTGCTGTCGGACTGGGAAATATCTGGAGATTTCCGTATCTGGCAGCGAAGGATGGAGGAGGAACCTTCATTCTGGTTTACATTATTCTGGCACTGACCTTTGGTTTTACGCTGTTGACCACAGATGTAGCTATCGGAAGAAAAACCGGACAGAGTCCGTTGAATGCGTACCGGATGATTCACCCCAAATGGGGCGGTCTTGGCATTCTGGCGTGTATCATTCCGGTTGTGATTCTGCCCTATTACTGTTCCATCGGTGGATGGGTACTGAAATATCTGGGAACCTTTATCACCGGACATGGGGTGGAAGCCGCACAGGACGGTTATTTTACCGGTTATATCACAAGCGTGTGGCAGCCGATCATCTGGCTGTTTATCTACCTGTTCCTGACCGCATTTGTTGTTTACAGGGGAGTAAACAAAGGAATTGAAAATTACAGTAGAATCCTGATGCCGATTCTTCTGGTAATGATCGTTGGTATATCCATCTTTTCGATGACGTTGTCTCACAGCGATGCGGACGGTGTGACAAGAACCGGTCTGCAGGGGCTGAAAGTTTATCTGGTACCAAATTTCAGTGGTATGACACTGAAAGACTTTGTGATCGTATTTGTCGATGCACTGGGACAGCTGTTCTTCTCGATCAGTGTGGCGATGGGTATTATGGTAACTTATGGATCTTACGTAAAGAAAGAGACCAATCTGATGCGGTCCATTAATCAGATTGAATGGTTTGATACCGCGGTGGCTCTGCTGGCCGGTCTGATGATCGTTCCGGCCGTGTATACGTTCATGGGAACGGAGGGAATGTCCGCCGGTCCGGGACTGATGTTTGTATCATTGCCGAAGATTTTTGAGGCGATGGGAGCAGCCGGTCCGGTCATCGGAACGATTTTCTTCCTGATGGTATCTTTTGCAGCGGTAACATCTTCCGTATCTGTCATGGAATCGATTGTATCCAACATTATTGACAGGTTCCATGTGAGCAGAAAGAAAGGAACGGTTCTGGTAACGATCTATGCATGTATTGTCGGAGTGATCGTGTGTCTGGGATACAATGTCCTGTACTTTGAACTGAAACTTCCGAATGGTGCGGTTGCACAGATTCTGGATCTGATGGATTATTTGAGCAACAACCTGCTGATGCCGACTGTTGCACTGCTCAGCTGTATCCTGATCGGCTGGGTGGTAAAACCACAGACCATTATCGATGAAGTAACGATTGGCGGCTATAAGTTCGGAAGAAAGAAACTGTATATTGTTATGGTAAAATTCATCGCGCCGGTTCTGCTGGCAGCACTGCTTCTGCAGTCACTGGGTGTGTTCAGCCTGTAGCGTAAACCTGAAAAGGATTGCTCGAAAAAGTACGGAACAATCCGACATCAAAAACATAAAAAGTTCGAATCCACGAGTTGTTATACAACAGATGGATTCGAACTTTTTATGCTTTAGAATGATATGTTATAACTTTTTCAGGTGTGGAGTTCTTTTGCAACACTTGTCCGATAAAGGGCGATAGCAAGCACAGCGGTCAGCAGATCTGAAATAGCCTGCGACAGCAAAATCCCCTGATATCCGATTGTGTGGGAAGCAATCGCAAGTACAATGGCAAAGATCACTCCCTGGCGGCTGATCGATAACAGAAACGCGTTTCTTGCCATACCTGCGGACTGGAATGTACAGGTGGTGACCAGAACAATTGCCACGAACACCATACCGAGCAGCTGCATCCGGAGCATCGGAACGCCGAGGGAGACGATTGTGTTATCTTTCATAAAGATCCGGATCATCGGGCGGGCTGCCAGAGAAAGAAGAATGGTCAGAAGAAGACCAAGACCACATTCAAACTTATAGGCGAAAGAAAGGATTTCTTCCAGCCGGCGGCGATTTTTTGCACCGTAGTTATAACCGATCAGCGGCTGTCCACCGAAGGCAAATCCGACCAGGATCAGCACGGCGATCATATTGACTTTCATAATAATGCCCATGGCTGCGACACGGTCATTTCCGTAAGGCAGAAGGGAACGGTTCATAAGTGTCATGCCGAGACTCTGCATCAGGTTGGTGATGGAAGCCGGGATACCGATGGCGAAGATCTGAATCAGTTCATCTTTGTGGATGTAGAAATTTGCAGGATTGACGGAAAGTCGTTTGCTGCGGTTCAACAAAAACCAGACAAAAAAATATCAGAACAGATATTTCCGATGACCGTAGCAATCGCCGCACCGGCAGCGCCAAATCCAAGCACGGAGATAAAGACCGGATCCAGAATGATATTAACTACAGATCCGAGAATCGTACCGACCATGGAAGCTTTGGCAAACCCTTCGGTACGAAGCAGATTTGACGGAGTCAGTGCCACAATGATAAACGGAGCACCAAGCACCAGCCAGGTATAGTATTGGGAAGCGTAGGTATAAGTATCCGCGTCAGCACCAAGAAGTCCGAGGATCGGCCGGCGAAACAGCAGCATAAGAGCAGCGATCACGATTCCGCACAGGATCGCACCATAAAAACAGAAGACGCTGAGCCGTTTTCCGTCCGCGTCTTTTTTTTCTCCGAAGAGACGGGAAATCACGGAACTTCCACCGAGTCCGAAGATATCGCCGAGGGCGATCATCAGGGTAAAAATCGGTGCGCCGAGAGAGACACCTGCCACAAGATTGGTGTTGCCGGTCCGGGCAATAAAGTAAGTATCTACCATATTATAGACCAGTGAGATTACCATACTGAACACTACAGGGAGTGCCATCGTAAAAAAGGCTTTCGGCACGGGAGCCTTTTCAAAAATTTCATTTTCCATTGGGAAACCTCCTTTAATTATAGCTGTTTACATAGAGATAAGGGTCAAAGCTGTGATTGACCCTTACTGCTATCTATTATATCGGAAAATAAATGGACAGGCAATACAGTTAAAAAGCACCAAAATTTTGCAATGATTTTTAGTGAATATAAATAAAAAGTGAGAATTATATTACTGTTCCCGGGTAATATCCCGCGAGACGTTTTGGGTGAGTGAAGGTCACAGAAAAACCCGAGAGATATCACGCAAATTTATATGATCAGCATAAATTCTGTGCATTGCGCAGCGTGTTACTGGCTGCGGAGTACCAGTAACAGAATTATCAACTAAAATAGGACAGTAGCGAAAATGATTTGGAAAATATACGGAAAAATGATAAGATATTAGATATATAAAACGATGATATGGGAGGAAAAATAATGGCAGATTTATTTCACAGAGTCAGTATTAGAAAGTATCAGGAAAAAAAGGTAGAACCGGAAAAACTGGATTATATTCTGAGGGCGTCCATGGCAGCACCATCTGCCTGTAACCAGCAGCCGTGGGAATTCTACATCGTGGAAGATCCGGAGATTTTAGAAGAACTTTCTGAGACAACGCCATACGCAAAACTCACTGCGAAAGCACCGGTGGCGATCGTTACCGCTTACCGGAAAGAATGTACCGTACCGGAGTACGCGCAGATTGACCTGAGTATCTGTATGGAAAATATGTGGCTTGCCACCGATGAAGTGGGACTTGGCGGTGTCTGGATGGGAATCGCGCCGTTAGAGGACAGGATGGAAAAAGTAGAAAAAATCATCGGTATTCCGGAAAGTCAGCGGGCCTTCGGTATCTTTGCGCTGGGATATCCGGCAGAAGAGAGAACCCAGCAGGATCGTTATGATGAAACCCGGATCCATCGTGTGACAAGAGGGTAAGACGGGAACGAAATGTACACAGATCTTACCAAAGGAAACATAGGAAAATCGCTGTTACTCTTTGCACTGCCCATGATGGCGGGAAATCTGTTGCAGCAGTTTTATAATATTGCAGATACGCTGATTGTAGGAAGGGTGCTGGGAAGTGAAGCGCTGGCGGCGGTGGGTTCCGCCTATACACTGATGACATTTCTGACCTCGATCTTTCTGGGACTCAGTATGGGAAGCGGGGCGTTATTTTCTATTTATCAGGGAAAGGGAGAAAAAGAAGGGCTGCGGGTGACGGTTCTTCATGCGGGTGTGCTGATCCTTGGAGTGACACTGCTTTTGAATGTGGCAGTCTACCTTGGAATTGACGGAATTTTAGTATTTCTGAAAGTACCGGAAGAAGTATACGCAGGAATGCGGGAGTACCTGCTGGTGATCTTTGCGGGAATCCTCGCAACATCCCTTTACAATTTCTTTTCCTGCATGCTCCGTGCCCTCGGCAATTCAACCGTGCCGCTGATATTTCTTGCCGTATCAGCGGGATTAAATATTGCGCTGGATCTCTTGTTTGTGATGGTATTTTCACTCGGAATCGCAGGTGCGGCGCTTGCGACAGTACTCGCGCAGTATGTGTCGGGAATCGGGATTACCCTGTATGCATGGAAATGCAGCAGAGAGTTTTTGCCGGGAAAGGCAGAGTTGCATTATGACAGGGGGATTTTAAAAGAAATCGCCAATCTGTCCACGCTGACCTGCCTGCAACAGTCAGTGATGAACTTCGGGATTCTGATGGTGCAGGGACTGGTCAACAGTTTCGGATCGGTCATTATGGCAGCTTTTGCGGCGGCAGTAAAGATTGATACATTTGCTTATCTGCCGGTGCAGGATTTTGGCAATGCGTACTCAACCTTTGTGGCACAAAATTACGGCGCGGGAGAGAAAGAACGGATCCGGAAAGGAACCCGGCAGGCATTTGCAATCAGCGGAGTGTTCAGTCTGATCATTTCCGCACTGGTGTATGCGGGTGCCCCGTATCTGATGCGGATCTTTATCCGGAAAAGTGAGACGGAAGTTCTGGCAGCGGGTGTACAGTATCTTCGCATCGAGGGAGCCTGCTATATCGGCATCGGATTCCTTTTTTTGCTGTATGGATATTACCGCGCGATCAAGCAGGCGGAAATGTCGCTGGTTCTGACTGTGATCTCGCTGGGATTGCGCGTATTACTGGCGTACGTATTATCGGCCTGGGTCGGTGTGATCGGGATCTGGGTGGCAATTCCGATTGGCTGGGCGCTGGCGGATCTTACCGGGCTGGTTTATATGAAGAAGAGTAAAAAATTAAGAAAAGAGTAAAACAGAAAACACCTTTACGGAAAAACAGGATCGTATATGATCCGTTGATTTCCATAAAGGTGTTTTTTATAAAAATGGGTTTATCCAGATATTATTTACGCGAGCAATGAGTCAAAGTCCGTGCTTGCACGAGAACTTGACGACTGCCGTGGATGACAGTTTGGATAATGGCTGAGCAGCCGGTTTGTATCAGGATAACAGATACTTCTGAATCACTTCGGCACACCCGTCATGGTCATTATCCTGCATCGTAATCACATCTGCCAGTGCTTTGATCCGGTCCTTCGCATTTGCCATAGCCACCGGAAGACCGGCTGCTTGTAATGCTGCGGCATCATTATCGGCATCTCCGACTACGATCGTCTGGGAAAGCGGGATGTGCAGATATTCACAAAGTCTGGAAAGTCCGATCCCTTTGTGGATCCCCTTTGCGGAGATTTCCAGGGAAGTTGTCTCAGCATCGGCAAGTTCGACATCCAGTCCCAGATCCAGGATCCGCTTTCTTTTTTACGGTATCGACAGGAAGAGTCCTGGAATAAATGGTTTCTTTTGTGGCGTGATTATATACAAGAGCACCACTTACACAGTTTACATAAGTAAGATCCGGAAGCAGTGCAAAATATTCTTCCAGTTCCGCCGGACACCGCCCGGTATTTAAAATTACAGTTTTTCCCGCGAGGGCAGCCTAGTGGATCCAGTGGATACAGGCAGGTGAGATTTCTTTTTGACTGTTTAATAAAGTGCCATCCATATCAAAGGCGATCAGCTGATAATCGGACATCGTAAAGTTCCTCCTGCGTAGGGTAATAATCGTTTCGGTACAAATTTATCATATTTGCATGGTGCAGGCAATACTTGACAGCGAAAGCAATACCGAACATAATGTAGGCATGTGAAACTGATGAAATGATAGGAAAACAACATGAGGTGACGAGATATGGTTACAATCGATCTGATTACCGGATTCTTAGGTTCGGGGAAAACAACATTTATCAAACGCTATGCAAAATACCTGATGGATCAGGGAATGAACATCGGGATTCTGGAAAATGATTTTGGCGCGGTCAATGTGGATATGTTGCTGTTACAGGAACTGATGGGGGATAAGTGTGAACTGGAGATGATCGCCGGTGGATGCGACAGGGAAACACACCGGAGGAGATTTCGCACCAAACTGATCGCGATGGGAATGTGCGGTTATGACCGGGTGCTGGTGGAACCATCAGGGGTGTATGATGTGGATGAATTCTTTGATGTGCTGCGGGATGAACCGCTGGATCGCTGGTATAAAATAGGAAATGTCATCACCGTAGTCAACGCAAAGCTGGAACCGGAGCTTTCGGAAATGTCCGAGTATCTGCTGGCTTCGGAGGCGGCGCATGCAGGAGCGGTGGTGTTAAGCCGTGCGGAAGAAGCGACGGAGGAAGAGATGCAGGCAACGATCATGCATCTGAACCGAGCACTGGAGAAGGTACACTGTGGCCGCAGACTGGATCAGGAGATTATCCGAAAAGGCAGCCTGTCGCTCATGAATGCGGATTTTGCAAAGATTCAGCAGTGCGGTTATGTGCAGGAAAATTATCAGAAAATGGATCTGACCGAGGAAAACAGTTTTGACACGGTGTATGTGATGGAACGGAAGATGACGGTGGAAGAGATTCTTGCAGGCATGAATAAAATCTTTGCCGACCCGTCCTGCGGGGAAGTCTTCCGGATCAAAGGATTTATGCAGGAAGAAAACGGCAGCTGGATTGAGGTCAATGCAACCCGCCATGAATTGCAAAAACAGCCGATCAAAGAAGGACAGGAGATTCTGATCGTGATCGGGGAAAGATTGCAGGAAGAGAAGATTCGTCAGTACTTGAATTAATTAAACAATTTGCAATATAGTATAAAAAGAAGCGAAAAAAATGCAATTACAAATGGTGCAGGCTGATATATAATATAAAAGGCTGTTGCTGAACAGACAGTATCCCTTAAAAGAGAGATACTGTCTGTCTTGAGTATATGGACAACAGGAAAATAGAAAAAGAAAAACATGGGAGGAAAAATGAAAGATAAGTATCAGAAAACCATATATGCCTGTTTTATCGGCTATGTGGTGCAGGCGGTCGTCAATAACTTTGTACCGCTGTTATTTTTAACCTTTGAAAAAACATATGGGATTCCGTTGCGTAAGATCACGATGCTGATCACGCTTAACTTCGGTATCCAGCTGATCGTGGATCTGTTATCCGCCGGATTTGTCGATAAGATCGGCTACCGGGTATCGATCGTGATCGCACATGCGGCATCCGCGTTGGGACTGCTCGGTCTGGTCGTACTGCCGAATCTTTTACCGGATGCGTATACAGGAATTTTGCTGTCCGTTATGATCTATGCGATCGGCGGCGGTTTGATCGAAGTGCTGATCAGCCCGATTATGGAGAGTTGCCCGACAGACAACAAAGAAAAAGCGATGAGCCTGTTACATTCGTTTTATTGCTGGGGACATGTGGCAGTCGTACTGATTTCCACCTGCTTCTTTAAAATTTTCGGGATTGAAAACTGGAAGATCCTTGCGTGTGTCTGGGCAATTATCCCGATCGTGAACGGACTGATTTTTGTAAAAGCACCGATTGCTCCTCTGGTAGAAGAAGGAGAAAACGGAATGACAATCCTTGATCTGTGCAAGGAAAAAATGTTCTGGATCCTGATGCTGATGATGATCTGCGCCGGAGCCAGTGAACAGGCGGTCAGCCAGTGGGCATCCACCTTTGCGGAAAAGGGTCTGGGTGTCAGCAAGGCGATCGGGGATCTGGCAGGTCCTATGGCGTTCGCCATCCTGATGGGAAGCGCCAGAGCATTTTATGGAAAATTCGGTGATAAGATCGATCTGGATAAATTCATGGTAGGCAGCGGGTTACTCTGTATCGGCTCCTACCTGCTGATTTCCCTGTCCCCGCTTCCGCAGCTGTCCCTGTTGGGATGTGCGATCTGCGGTCTGTCCGTAGGAATCATGTGGCCGGGAAGCTTCAGCAAGGCATCTGCCGTCATGCGAAACGGCGGAACCGCTATGTTTGCATTGTTAGCCCTCGGCGGTGACCTCGGCTGCTCCGGCGGTCCGACACTGGTTGGCTATGTATCCAGCATGTTCTCCGAAGATCTGAAAAAAGGAATCTTCGCAGCGATTGTATTTCCGGTGTTACTGATCGTGGGAACGGCGCTGTCCGGGAAGAAACGGGCGGTGAAATAAAAAATTTGATGAGAAAATAAGGAAGAGATACATGAAAGAATATCAAAACATCAGCCACGGCTTCGGGCCGGTGTATAACAGCGAGTCACGGATACTGATCCTGGGAAGTTTTCCTTCTGTGAAATCGAGGGAGCAGGCATTTTTTTACGGACATCCGCGGAATCGGTTCTGGAAGGTGCTGGCGGCAGTGCTGAAAGAGGAGGAGCCACAGACGGTGGAAGAGAAAAAGGCGATGCTTTTCCGGCGCGGTGTTGCCGTGTATGATGTGATCGAACAGTGCAGTATCATAGGGTCGAGTGACAGCAGTATCAAAGATGTGGTTCCGGCGGATCTGGGGAAAATCGTGGGAGAATCGCAGATTCAGAAGGTGTACACAAACGGAAAAACAGCCGGAAAGCTTTATAAAAAATATCAGGACAAAGAGATGAACCTTCCGATGGAAGAACTGCCGTCCACAAGCCCTGCCAATGCGGCGTACTCTCTGGAGAAACTGACGGAGATCTGGAGCCGTGCGATCACGGAAGTCTGAGAAAATGAATTAAAACATGTTCCGCCAATCATGCATGAGGGATTCAGGAAAATAGAAAAATTCGCATAAAAGTCTTTTCAAAAAGGCATACTATATCTGAATGCAACACAAAAAAGGAGGCAGTCAGAAATGATGGAACAGGAAGAGACGATCCGGCTGTTACAGGAGTGTGATGCCGGTGTACAGATGGGAATTACCTCGATTCAGGAGGTGCTTCCGTATGTGAAAGAAGGGAAATTCCGACAGTTGTTACTTGCATGCAGGGATAAACACGAAAAACTGCAGGAGGAAATCCAGCGGGAACTGGAAGCCAGCCGGGAAGAGGGGAAAGAGCCGAACCTGATGGCAAAGGGCATGTCCTGGATGAAGACCAAGGGAAAACTGGCGATGGATGAGTCCGACGCAACGATCGCGGATCTGATGACGGATGGGTGCAATATGGGAATCAAATCGTTGCACCGCTATCTGAACCAGTATGCAAAAGCAGAAGAAAAAGTAAAAGATATTGCAAAAAGGCTGATTAATATAGAAGAAAAACTTACGGTGGATATCCGGTCGTATCTGTAAAAAAAGACGATGTTTCATAACTTCTGAAAAGAGTATGAGACATCGTCTTTTTACTTAAGGGAAATGACATAGCTGTAAATTTAAAATATTCCGTACGGCGTATACTATAGTGTTAAAAAAATAACGAAAATGTCGGAATTGACATAAAGGTACGCACAAGTATGTCAATAGAGAAAATAGTTGGAAAATTGCTGAAATTTACACAAAAAAAACAAGGCATTTTTGACGGGATGATAAAAATCACGTCGGAAAACAATCAAACGTTGTAATCAGACCGTCAACATGGCATAATAAGAAAGGAAATGTTAAGAAAAAGAAAATAATAGGTAAAGCAAAAGTAAAAAGTAACCAAATGTAGAATGTGTCCGTCCCGGAAACAGACCGGGATGTCAGACAACAGAGGAGAAAAATATGGCAATATTTTCAATGATTTTGTCTTTGCTATGCGGAGTAGCATTATTTTTGTTTGGAATGTCTTTGATGGGCGATGGTCTGAAGATGGTAGCCGGTAACAAACTGGAAGCCTTCTTATATCGAATGACAAATACTCCGTTGAAAGGAGTAGCTCTTGGTACGGGTGTTACCAGTGTGATTCAGTCGTCATCCGCCACGACCGTCATGGTCATCGGTTTTGTAAACTCCGGTATGATGAAGCTGAAACAGGCGATCGGTATCATCATGGGTGCCAATATCGGAACCAGTATTACCGGCTGGATCCTGTGTCTTTCCTACATCGGAGGAAGTGGCGGAGGAATCGCAAGTATCTTTTCCACTGCGACCATTTCTGCCGTTGTAGCTGTAGTTGGTATCGTTTTCCGTATGTTCTGCAAACGTTCCGTACATAAGAATATCGGAAATATCATGCTTGGTTTTGCCATCCTGATGACAGGTATGCAGATGATGAGTGGAGCGGTTTCCCCGCTGCGTGAAAATCCTACCTTTATCAAGATGTTAACGATGTTTTCCAACCCGCTGGCAGGTATCCTGGTAGGTATCCTGTTCACAGCAGTTTTGCAGAGTGCGTCTGCCACCGTTGGTGTGCTGCAGGCACTTTCCGTTACCGGTCTCTTAACATTTGCAAGTGCCTTCCCTATCGTACTGGGAATCGGTGTTGGTGCAGCCTGTCCGGTTCTGATTTCTGCAATCGGCGCTAATAAAAACGGAAAAAGAACCGCACTGGTTTATCTGTTGAATGACCTGTTCGGTCTGCTCATGTGGTCGATCATCTTCTACACGGTCAACGCGTTTGTGCACTTTACCTTTATGGATATGGTGATGACGCCGGTATCTATCGCACTGTTAAATACCGTCTTCCGTGTGGCAACCGTAGTGGTACTGTTCCCGTTCATTCCGAAGATCGAGAAATTGGTATGTATCCTGGTCAAAGACAGTGCGGAAGAACTGGAAGACGAAGCAGATTTTGACCTGTTAGAGGAACGTCTGCTGAACTATCCGGCACTGGCAATCGCACAGTGTCACCGTGCGATGAACGGTATGGCGAAGAAACTTCGCAAGAATGTAAACAGAGCCATGAATCTGCTGAACGAGTATCAGCAGGACAAGTTCGATAAAGTACAGAGAAAAGAAGACCTGATCGACAAATATGAGAGCCGTCTGGGCGAGTATCTGATCCAGCTGACCAAACGTGAGATGAACACGGCACAGACCCGTCAGGTATCCCTGTATCTGCATACGATCGGTGACTTTGAGCGTATCGGTGACCACGCATCTTATATCGCACATATGTCGAACGAGATGCATGACAATCACACGGACTTTTCACCGGCAGCCTGGAATGAGTTGAATATCGTGATGGAAGCGGTACGTGAAGAGATCAACATTACCTGTAATGCTTTTCTGAATGATGATAAGGAGGCAGCGCAGCGTGTAGCCCCTCTCGGTGTTGTTATTACCCATCTGTGTGATGAACTGAAGATGCACCATGTGGAACGACTGAGCAATGGCAATTGCGGGCTGGAAGAGGGAACTGTATTTAACGATATCCTGAATAGCTTCGGACGAATTGCATCCCATTGTGCAAGTGCCATGGTAGCCCTGATGAAGAGTGGCGAACAAGACCCGGATATGCATATCCGCGACAGTAAGATCTATCCGACGGACAGTTTCGAATATTACACATACTTCAGCGAGTACAAAAAGAAATATGATATCACTGAAAAAGGTGAAGAGCACGTGCTGAGCATGGAGCCGGAAGAAATAGAATAAAAAATATAAATTCAGAAAGCTTCCCGGGATTTTCCCGGGAAGCTTTTTTACTCTACAGGAAATTGCTTTCCTGTAAAGTAAAAAACGCTCCGCGAGGATGCGCAGTGTGTTTCTCATAGTTTACATGAAATTATTTTTATGGAATCCTTTGTTGTTGTTCACTGGTGATATTCTGCAAGGCGTGTTGCTGAGAACGGAGTGAACAGTAACCAGTAACAATCTTTTTGCACAGATGAATAATATAGTAGTGCGGAAAGAAGGGTTCTGTTATAATAAAAACAGAAGAAACCGGTGATGGCATTATGGCTTGTATGTCTCGGAATTTTGACATATTCATGTCAAAACACCTCGCGGGACAGTGGCTACTGAATAGTTACTATAAATCAATACTTACAAAAGAAAGCAGACAGGAAGGGGGAAATGTATGGGTCTGGCAATTGGATTACTTTTGGGAGCAATACTTCTGTTTTGGCTGGGAACCCGGCATCGGAAAAAGGTTTATGCCGAGTATGAGGATGACAGCCAAAAGTACACAGCCACCACAACTATGACACTGATCAAACAGACGAAATCAGAAACCCAGCGCTGGGAAGACACTGGCGATGGAAACCGGGAGCTGATCACGGATATCTGTTATCTGCCGACCTATGAGTACACGGTAAACGGCGAGGTCTATTACTATACGAGCAATCATGGATCTGACACCGAGCAAAAGCCCGGTATGCAGCGTACCGGTTATTATGATCCGTCTGATCCGAAGAACATCACAGAATATCAGCCACAAAAACCGGTACTTGGGGGTGTCCTCTTTTTTATCCCGGGAGTGGTATTGCTGATTTTCGGAGTTGTTGTGCTTCGGAATTCGTTATGGTGATGATATTTACACCTTTCCGTATTTTGTGCTTGCTTATTTAAACGAAAAAAGCCCGGAGCCAAGTGCCCGGGCTTTTTGTATAATTCATTGCTTCTGCGAGAGGCTGCAGATCCATTTGCGGTTATAAACAAGATGGAGATACATGGCATCCTGTGCGCGGAGCGGATCGCGGCAGGCAATCGCATCGGCAATTTCACGGTGGCTTTCTATGGTTTCCATGCGAAGAATTCCCCCGGTTGTCTCCACAAACAGAGGAATGGAACTGTTGATCACAGGTATCAGCCTTGGTACAACAACGTTTTTGCTGCTTAAAGCGATAGCTGTGTGAAAATCAATATCTTTTTGTGTGTGATCTTCATGATTTTTTAAGAGCGTTTCTACTTCATCGCAGAGTGCAGTGATTTTTTTGATGTCTTTTTCATCTGCGCGTGTGGCAGCCATGGCAGCAATCGAAGGTTCGAGCAGAAAACGAACCTCCAGAAGATCCTGAACCAGCTTCTGTTTATTGTCAATGAAAATAAATCCAAGAGGATCTTCTACCATACCAGGAGACGCGGCGATATAGGTTCCGGATCCCTGGCGGACAGTGACAATGTTTCGGGAGGCCAGAAGCTTCATGGCTTCCCGGAGAGAACTTCTTCCCACATCCAGGCGCTGCGAGAGAATGGTTTCATTGGGGAGTTTGTCTCCCGGCTTCAAATTTTCCTCTAAAATAAGCGCGATGATGTCATCTGATATTTTTTGCGGAAGACCTTTTTCTTCCTGTGATAAAGTCATCATATGATTTGCTCCGTTTCTTAGCTGTTCCGTTATTACTTCTTATCATAATATCTTTATAGATCGAAGTCAAAGTATCAAAACATACAAAAACAAAACTGTTTTTTTAGATAAAATTCCAATATTGATTTTTAAATAAGATAATTATACGATAAATACATCGGATGAATTCGAGGCTGAACAACAAAAGATATTCGTGTAACACAAGAAAATAGCAGGAAATGCTGGTGTGTGATGTAAAAAACATCAGATGAATTAGAAGAAGACAGAAGAATGGAAGGAACAACGTTTGCGGCGGATCCAATGCGGCTGATGATTGCAACTGCCGGAAAATCAGCCGCAAAAGAAAGTGTAGAAAGATTCCGAAAGTACATAAAAGGTACAGGGAGGAAAAGATAATGCAGTTAAAAAGTCAGAAAATGAGAAAACTTGCGCCGGAGCTGGATCCGCTGCGCATCGGAACCGGATGGACGAAAGAAGATCTTGGAAAGGTTCAGGTCATAGTGGAAAGCACGTATGGTGACAGTCATCCGGGCAGCGGTCACCTGAATATCCTGGAGGAAGAGGTACGGAAAGGAATTGCAGAGGAAGGCGGATTTGGTGCACGCTATCACTGCACCGATATCTGTGACGGCGAAAGCCAGGGAACAGACGGAATCAATTACAGCCTGGCCAGCCGTGAAATGATTGCAAATATGATCGAGATTCATGCAAATGCGACTCCGTTTGATGCCGGTGTCTATCTTTCCAGCTGCGACAAAGGAGTGCCGGGAAATCTGATCGGACTTGCCAGAGTCGATATTCCGTCCGTGTTTGTTCCGGGTGGAACCATGAATGCGGGTCCGGAAATGCTGACACTGGAGCAGCTCGGAATGTACAGTGCAAAGTTTGAGCGCGGCGAGATTGATGAAGAAAAACTTGACTGGGCGAAATGCAATGCCTGCCCGAGCTGCGGTGCATGTTCTTTTATCGGAACAGCTTCTACAATGCAGATCATGGCAGAGGCGCTTGGTCTTGCACTTCCGGGAACAGCACTGATGCCGGCAACCAGCCCGGATCTCCTTGCATTTGCAAGAGAGGCTGGAAGACAGGCGGTAAGACTGGCAAAGATGGAACATATGCGTCCTTCAGATATTGTGACGATGGAAAGCTTTGAAAATGCAATTCTCGTACATGCGGCAATTTCAGGAAGCACCAACTGCCTGCTTCATCTTCCGGCAATTGCACATGAATTTGGTATTGAGATTACCGGAGATACCTTTGACAGACTGCACAGAAATGCCAGATATCTTCTGGATGTACGTCCTGCAGGACGCTGGCCGGCAGAGTGCTTCTATTATGCAGGCGGTGTACCGGCTATCATGGAAGAAATCAAGGAACACCTCCATCTGGATGTAATGACTGTTACAGGAAAGACATTAGGAGAAAATCTGGAAGAGCTGAAGCGGAACGGATTCTATGAGAAATGTGAAAAATGGCTTCAGGAATTCAACAGACGGTATCAGGTAAACCTCACAAAAGAAGATATTATCCGTCCGTATGAGAAGGCGATCGGAACCGATGGAAGTATTGCCGTTCTCCGTGGAAATCTTGCACCGGAAGGAGCCGTGATCAAGCATACGGCATGTCCGAAAGAGATGTTTAAAGCTGTGCTCCGTGCCAGACCGTTCGACAGCGAAGAAGAATGCCTGGATGCTGTCCTGAAGCATAAGGTTCAGAAGGGAGACGCCGTTTTCATCCGCTACGAGGGACCAAAAGGAAGCGGAATGCCGGAGATGTTCTATACATCAGAGGCAATCAGCAGTGATAAAGAGCTTGGAAAGAGTATTGCGCTGATTACAGACGGCCGTTTTTCCGGCGCATCCACAGGTCCGGTTATCGGTCATTGCAGTCCTGAGGCGGTTGACGGCGGTCCGATCGCACTTGTAGAAGAAGGTGATCTGATTGAAATTGATGTTATGGAAAGAAAACTGAATATCATCGGAGTTGCAGGAGAGCGTAAGTCGATGGAGGAAATTGACCAGATTCTTGCCGAAAGACGGAAAAACTGGAAACCGGTAGAAGCAAAATATAAAAAAGGTGTGTTGAGACTTTTCAGCCAGTATGCAGCAAGTCCGATGAAGGGAGCTTACCTGGAGTATTGATAACGAAACAGAGATGTCTGTACACTGTGTCTTCCGTATATCGATGTCCTGTTTGGAATCGAACCCTATCATCTCCGGGAAAACGAAAAGAATCACGAAGAGGGCGATGTAAATAAAAGTAGTGTCTTTAAGTTGAATGGAGATGCCCCTCAGGGTTTGAAGCCCTGAGGGATATTTTTAGTTTGTAAAAGTATAATAAGCGCAAAGAATGGATTATATACCGCAAACGGTATGTTTATAGAACAAATTGAACAAGGTCTATGATAGCATAGAAATTATGCATATCACAGTTATAGAGTACCCCATCAGTCAAATCTATTGTGTTTACAAGGATATGAAGCTGTATCTGTGAGTCGGATTGCAGGAACTCTTGGAATGACTAAGGGAGCGCTATACAGACATTATGAAAATGAGCCGTAAACGAAGGTATAGCATAATGCAACGATTTTTAACAAAATTCAGCAGAAAATGTTAAGGGAAGTTGGTCGTAAGACCACATTTTTCATGCTAAAATATGTTAAAAATAATTGCGAAGGTGGGAAAAGTATGGATAACACAAGAAGAATATATCTGGATAATATTCGCTGGATTACGGTTTGTATTGTTGTTATTTATCATGTGATTTATATGTATAATGGTGTCCAGCCGTTTGGAGTAATCGGTCCGTTTAAAGAAGAACAGTTGCAGGATGCTTTCCAATATCTCGTATATCCATGGATGATGGCATTGTTATTTACGGTGTCAGGTATGACAGTCAGATATTACCTGGAAAAGCATAATTTAAAAGAATGCATTCGAGATAAAACACGCAAGCTGTTGGTTCCTTCCACCATTGGACTTTTTGTATTTCAATGGATACTGGGATATTATAATATGAAAATCAGCGGTGCTTTTGAAAGTTTTGAATCAGTTCCGGGAATAGTTCGGTATGTGGTCATGGCTATATCAGGAATCGGTGTTCTGTGGTATATACAAGTGTTATGGATTTTTTCGATGCTTCTGTTACTAGTGAGAAAATTTGAAAGGGATCGTATCTGGAAAAGAGGAGAAAAAACACCAGTCTGGTTGCTGATTTTGTTAACTGTCTGTGTATATGGATTCGCACAAGTTCTTAATACGCCGATTGTAACTGTGTACCGGTTTGGAATTTACGGGTTCTGTTTTTTTACAGGTTATTTCATTTTTTCGCATGATGAGGTTGTTGAGTGCTTAAGTAAATGGTGGGCGATTTTTCTGATCGCAGCCGGTGCAACAGGAATATTCTACACGATATATTATTATGGTGAAAACTATGCGGTAGAGCCTGTACTTAATAATATGCCTGCCTGTATTTATTGTTGGGTTTCAATTCTTGCAATTTTGGCATTTATGAAAAAATATGGAAACTTGGAAAACAAAGTATCAAGATGGATGTCAAAAAAATCCTGGGGAATTTATGTTTTTCATTATCTTCCATTAGCTTGTGTAGCTTATTATCTGAGGTGTTTTGCTTCAGAACTTCCGGCAGGGATTGTATATATAGTCGTGGGAATCAGTGCATTTGCAGGTGCATTGCTTTTATACGAAATCATCAGCAGGATACCGATTATCCGCTGGTGTGTATTGGGTCTGAAAAAGGAGGGAAAATATGTTTAAAGATAATCTTGTATCCGCACGTAAAATGCATGGCTTTTCGCAGGATGAACTGGCTGAAAAGATTGGTGTAAGTAGACAGACACTTTCAAAATACGAAACAGGAGAATCCCTACCTGATATTGAGAGGGGCAAACTTCTGGCAGAAGTATTGGATGTAAGTCTGGATGATCTTGTAAATTATGACAGAGAAAACAGCAATAATCTTGGTCTTGGTGTTCCGCCAAAGGGAAAGCATGTTTTTGGAATCACGAAAGTGGGAGAGAAAGGTCAGATTGTGATACCGGCAAAAGCAAGAAAAATATTTGATATTCAGCCAGGTGATAATCTGATCATATTGGGCGATGAAAGTCAGGGAATTGCTATTATCAAAGAAAAAAGACTGGTGGAGATATTAAACGGAAAGGAATAAGAGCACTGAAATATAAAGGGTACCAAAAAGCTCACAATTTTTCTATGAAGCAATCCGCATGAAGTCCCCGGAATACTGTCAGAAACTTCTAGGCGAAATTAGAGCGTGTTTGAAAAATCATTTCCGCAATCTATAAGCCCCATTTTGCGGTATATGTTACCCTCATTCGGTTGCCGTAGCTCGCTACGCCGCCCTCATTCGGATAAAACTAAAAAGAATAGAAAGTTTTTATTTACTGTAATATTTCATGTAGCGGCATTAGCAAAATAGTGTTGCTACAAAAAACTGACTTATACATTGATATTATATGCATAACTCAAAATTAAATTTTCAAAAAAGAAAAGAGAGCAATATATAACGAAAAAATCTCCAAATAAGAAAATTTGCATTGCCTGTAAGAAGAGCAGAACATATAATAAAGGTGGAGGTGTATAAGAATGTTAGTAAAAGTAAGTGTTGAAAATTTTAAATCTTTTGATAAAGCAGCAGAGCTGACAATGATTTCCTCAAATAAAATACGAACAAATGCAAATCACAGGTTAAAGATAAAAGGTACCCAGTTATTGAAATATGCAGTAGTTTATGGAGCAAATGCATCTGGAAAGACGAATCTGGCATTGTTCTTTAAATTTTTTAAAGACAGTGTCTGCAATGGTATTCCAATAGAAGCTACACAGATGTTTTGCAAGAATCGGCAGGAGAATAAGGAACGAGAAAGTAGTTTTGAAATTCAGATTACTGTAGGTGACAAATTTTATGCCTATGGTTTTTCTGCAGTTTTAAGCAGACGAAAAGTAACCGGAGAATGGTTATATGAATTATATCAGAATGGTTCAGCAAAATGTCTCTTTGAACGAGAAGGAAGCAAACGTCCAGTGTTAAATGATGGCATTACGCTGACAAATACAGAAAAAAATAAATTTGAAACCTATGCAGATGATTTTGAAGGAAATGAAACATCTTTGTTCCTGACGGAAATGAATCGTGGGAAAAAATATGGCATACGATCAAAATTATTGTTTTTCCGGGATGTGTATGATTGGATTCAGAATCATATTTCGATTATCACACCGGATACCCCATTGATTGATCTGGAGTACTACTATGATGACAATTCGTTGAAGCTGATTAATAAATTGATCAAAACATTTGATACGGGTATCAGTCAGGTAAAAATCGAAGAAATTACACTGGATGAGTTATCAAATGCGATGCCGAAACCAGTATTTGATAAGATGATGCAGCATGTGAAAAATAGAATGGAAGAGCAGGAAGAACCGTCATTCAGAATGACGATGAGGTCGAAGGAAACTTTCTTTAATATCGAAGTTGAAGGACATTCTGAACCGAAGGTTACAACAATCCGATTGCATCATAATAAGTCATTTTATGAATTTGGATTTGACGAAGAGTCTGATGGAACAAGAAGATTATTTGATTTGATGGATATGCTTTTGAATAAACGGGAAGATGTTCTTTATGTTGTAGATGAATTGGAGCGAAGCTTACATCCAAAACTGACAGAAAGATTTTTGCAATTATTTATGCAGTTACATGATGAGCAGCGAATGCAATTATTGTTTACCACACATGAATCATCTATTATGGATCAGGCTATTTTTAGAAGGGATGAAATCTGGTTTGTAGAACGTAACGCAGAAAATGCAAGCTCTATATATTCCCTGGATCGTTTTAAAGAGAGATATGATAAGGTGTTGAGCAAGGCATATCTGGAAGGTAGATATGGTGCTATACCGGTATTTTCAACATTCGATTTTGCGCGGGCAACGAGTCAGACGGATGTGCTGGCACAGACACCTGACGACTGCCGCGACAATGCAGAAAGAATTTCTGTACCGAGAGAGGAGGAGTAGCCTTGGCTCCAGTAAGAAGTTATACGAATTGGAATAAAAGAACTACAGATGAAAAAACACAGGCAGAGGACTATAAATTTCAAAAAGAAAACAACGAAAAAAGGTACGGAGATAGAAAATTAAAGTTTCCCAAATGGATAAATGCATTTGTAATAAATCAGATTATACAGATATTTCTGGGTATAATGATAGCACTATTAATAGTGTTTTTTCCAGTGAAGTTTACTAATTCTAAAGCAATACAAGTTATGATAGTAGGTATTAAGATAAGTGTTATGTCTATAATGATGATTAAGAAAATTAGAACAGAGCCACTGGCTTCACTTTCTATTATTAGCCTTGTTGGTTTTGGAATTTGGCTTTGGTCACTTACTATTTCTCAGAAAACGTTATTGAAGATGGTGACAGGAACGGCGTGGGAATTTCAGTATATATTTTTTATGTTTATATGTTGTATGGTAGCTATATGGGTATGGCTGTCATTATGGGGAGTGAAAAAATACAGTAATAAGAAAAAAAGAGAGAAAATAAAATTTGTAATATGTGTATGTTTAGAATATGTAATTATAGTGGGGGTTGTAATTAGTGTATATGCTAATTTGTATGTGGCATATCATAATAACGTATATTTTGCGTTTCAAATGAATTTACTTGAAATGCAAGGTGAAAATGTCTCTTTACATAGAAAGAAAATAGAGAAAAAAATTGATGGAAAAACGTGGAGTGTGAAAGGGAATTATGATGAACAAGATAAAGAAAAATTGTGTCCGTTAGACATTATGATACAAGATGAAAACGGAAAAATAGGTATTATAGAACCAGATTTAAATATTGCTTTAAATGAAGATAATATGGGTAGTGCCAATAATGAAAAATATATTTATTTTAGTTTTGTGTCTTTCTTTTCGTCCGGATATGGAGATATTTATCCTATTTCATCTATTACGAGAAACTGGGCAGTGCAAGAAATGATAATATCACATATGATTATGGTGGTGTTGATTCCGATATTGCTTACAAGTGTGCAAGAATTCATACAAAAACAAGAACCAGAAGTAAAATGAGAAATAAAAATTGAAACTATGTCACAACATGCCGTAATTTTTTTACGGCATGTTGTTGCGAACAGAGTGAAAATTGGTTATACTGTAAGCATAGAATTATACGTTAATAATTTTTTGATAGGATGGTATAAGATATGCTTAAAAAATTCACGTTAAAGAATTACAAAAATTTTAAAGATGAAATTACGATAGATTTTGAAAATATTGCAGGTTATCAGTTTAATACAGATTGTTTTTCAGATGGTATCATCGGCAAAATGTTGATCTATGGACGTAATGCGACTGGTAAGACGAACCTTGGAAGAGCAATTCTTGATATTGGTTCAACAATGTTTGGCGGAACAAGATATGCGAGTAATGGAATTTTACTCAACGCGGATTCCAAAGAAGATGCAGCAATGTTTCAATATGAATTCAGATTTGAGGATACAGAATTAAGTTACAAATATTCGAGATTATCAAATCAGGAATTACGTGAAGAAGAATTATCTGTAAATGGAAAAAGCATTTTTAAATGTAATTTTGGTTTGCGAGAATACAATTTTGATAATTTAGATTATATTGATGCAGAAACTGCCAATATAGAGCGCTATTTACAATCTCTGGAAGTTGGAGAAGATGATGAAATCAGTGAACCAAAACTTCCATTTTTGAGATGGCTGATCAGTAATGTGGCTTTGAAAAATGATTCAGCTCTTATCCGGTTATCGAATTATGTTAGAAGAATGATGATGATTACAGTAGGAAATGGGATGCAGTATCGCTTTGGAAGACTGAATCAAGGTTTTTATGAGAGTCTGGAAAATCCGGAACATCTGAAGGATTTTGAAGATTTTTTAAATGCAATGGGTATTGAATGTAAATTGGTATTAAAAAAATTACCAGACGGACAAAGAGAACTGTATTTTTCACATGAACAATTAGTTCCATTTTATGAAAATGCATCAAGTGGTACATTGGCATTAGCTGAGTTATATCGGAGACTGGTTCCGAAAGTATGGGATGCATCCTTGATTTATTTAGATGAATTTGATGCGTTTTACCATTATGAAATGGCAGAAAATGTGATTCGTTTCTTTAAACAGAAGTATCCAAAATGCCAAATGATTATGACATCGCATAATACGAACTTGATGACAAATAGAATTATGAGACCGGATTGCCTGTTTATTTTATCAAGAAAGGGAACATTAACGGCTCTTTGTAATGCAACTGAACGGGAGCTGAGAGAAGGTCACAATCTTGAAAAGATGTATATCAGTGGGGAGTTTGAAAAATATGAATAATTACGCAGTAGAGACAAGGCGGCGTAGCCGGAGCTTACTGGTTGTAGAGGGAAAACATGAAAAGGATGAATTGTTTTGGCTTGTTTTTAAATGTTTTCCAGAAATGAATATTGATATAGATGATGTGTGGATTTACGGTACGAATATTTATAAGTTATATGAGGATATTGTAAAAGAATACGGAAATGATTGGGCAAAAGATGAAATGGATGTTGATTTACCGTTTGTAATCAGTAAAAAGGAACATCCGGAGACAATCTATTATAGAAATGATTTTACCAATATTATTCTTGTATTTGATTATGAACGGCATGATCCGGCATTTTCTGAAGAAAAGATTTTAGAAATGCAGCATTGCTTTGCGGATTCGACTGATATGGGGAAATTGTATCTGAATTATCCAATGATTGAATCATATTTGCATTTAAAATCTATACCAGATGAAGAGTATATAAATCGAAAAATTCTGGTATCATTGCAGCCGGGAGACAAGTATAAAAGCCTAGTAAGGGCAGAAAGTGTTATTGAAAAGGCGGTTGAGTTGCCACATAGAATTGATGATTTACTTGTAGGAGATAGATATCGGGTAAGTGATGTTGAAAAAAGAAATGGATGTTGTGATGCAATATTGAAGATTTCTGCGAATGAGTTAGAAAAAGAATTGGAAGAAATATTGTGTATTGTAGGAGATGAGAAGAAGGAAAAGACATTAAAATATCAATTAAAAGATTGGATTATAAAAATTGGATATACATGTGAGAATCGAACATATTGGGAGCATATGAGAAAAGTTTTACAAGAGATCGTATGTCATAATATTCGCAAGGCAGCTAGAATTCAAAAGGAAGATGTAAATGAAAATGATCTTAGAAAGCAATTTGAACAGATGGATTTATCTGAGATACTGAATGTACAAAATGAAGTCAGCAGAAATTTTGAAAAAGGATTTATATGGGTGTTGAGTACATGTGTATTATTGATTCCGGATTATAATTTTAAATTGATTAAGTAAAAAGTATTTATTGCCAAAGATTAAATTATATAATACGAAGGAGACAGCATGAATATTATTGTGATTGGAAATGGATTTGATATAGCTCATAATTTGCCTACAAAATATACAGATTTTTTAGAGTTTGTGAAAGTTATTCGATATATATTAAATACAAAAAATATGAATGATATAGACTGGGGGAAGACTGATCCCCAGATAAAAAGAATTGTAACAGATGATACAGGAAATATTAGAAATAATTTATTTTCAAAAGAGAAGGTATGGAAAAATTTACTAGATAATAATTTTTGGATTGAATATTTTTTGCAAAATGACATGCATGGAAAAGAAAATTGGATAGACTTTGAAAGTGAAATATCTGACGTTATTCAATCTTTACACCGTGATATGCATGGGAATGAAATGGAGTTTAATATATATGATGATATCCCAAGTGTTTTATCTAATGAATTTTTAGACTGCTATGTAAATGATCACAATATGGAAATTTATAAAGATATAAAAGAAAAATTATACGATGACCTAAATAAATTAATCAAAGCATTAGAAATTTATTTGTTTCAATATGTGGATAAGATAGAATGTAAAAAGATATCACCGGATATAGAAGAAATTATAAATGCGTCAAATGAGGAAAAGGAAAATAAAGTATTGTGTTTTAATTATACAAATACTATTGAAAAATTATACACAAACAATTGTGAAATAGATATAGATTACATTCATGGTAAAGTAAATAATAATTATGAAATTGAAAAAAACAATATGGTACTTGGTATCGATGAATTTCTTTCGCTTGAACAACAAAATAAAAATATCGAATTTGTAGAGTTTAAAAAATTTTATCAAAGAATATATAAGGAAACAGGGTGCAAATATAAAACTTGGGTTGACAGGATAAAAGAAGAATATTTATTGTACACAAAAGCGAAAATGAAAGAGGTGGAAAGAAACGTAACGGATATACAAAGTATGATAAATAGTATAATTGATAGTACTATAATGAGTAAAAAAAGCAGGAAACATAATTTATATATTTATGGTCATTCATTGGACATTACAGATGGAGATATTTTAAGAGATTTAATACTAAATAACAATGTTAATACAATTATTTTTTATCATAATAAAGAAAGTATGGGTAAACAGATTGCCAATTTAGTAAGGGTGATTGGAGAAGATGAATTAATAAAAAGAACCGGAGGAAACACCAAAACTATAGAATTTAGGCTACAGAGACCGATGATAGAACAAGAATAAAAGAATATTTTACATAGCCAGTTGGTTTCCAACCAAGGAATCACCTGGCTATTTTCATGCCCGGATATTATCCCCAATAATATCAATCTAAGGCAAGAAAGGAGATGAAAATTATGCCATATATACCACCATCGGTCGTGCGGGAGGTCAAGCGGATGGATTTGCTTATGTACTTGAAAAATTATGAACCATACGAATTAGTTTACTTTTCTGGCAACACCTACACTACCAGAACACACGATAGTTTGAAAATATCAAATGGGAAATGGATGTGGTGGAGTCAGAGAACCGGTGGCAGATCAGCACTGGATTATCTGATCAAAGTAAGAGGATACAGTTTTTTAGAGGCGGTTGAATTGCTTGCAGAACGGGCAAATATTCAGCCGCCTCTTTTTGTATCTGAGAATGTTCCGATGGAGAAACAGTTACTGTTGCCAAAGAAAATCAAGATGATCAGAAAGTGATTGCGTATCTTTTAGGACGTGGGATTGATAAGGAAATCATTCAGTTTTGTTTGGAGTCCGGAAGAGTTTATGAAAGTGCATTTCATCATAATGTAGTGTTTGTAGGGATGGATGAGAAAGATAATCCGAAATATGCAGCTCTTAGAGGAATCGGAACCAGCTTTATAGGAGAAGCAAATGGAAGCGATAAGAATTATTCTTTTTCCATTTTTGCAGAGAAATCCAATGATACGGTGCATCTGTTTGAGTCAGCCATTGATTTGTTATCCTATGCGACGTTGCAGAAATTAGACGGGAAAGAGTGGAGGAGAGAACATTTATTGTCACTGGCAGGTGTCTATCAGCCAGCAAAAGAAATTGAAAAAAGTAAAGTCCCTGCAGCGTTGGCCAGGACATTAAAAATGCATCCAGAGGTGAAGACAATCGTTATGCATGTGGAACTAATCAAAGCCATTATGATGCAGGAATCAGGTGGGAGAGGACTTGACCCGATGCAGTGTTCAGAAGGGAGCTTTAATACAAAATACCCCAAACAGCCGAATGGAATCACTGATCCAGAGTATTCGATTTCTTGCGGAGTGCAGGAGATAAAAAGCTGTCTGGAACGTGCAGGAGTAAAAAATCCTCTGGATATGGAAAATATTAAACTGGCATTGCAAAGTTACAACTACGGAAATGGATATTTGGAATGGGCGAAAGCCAGAGGTGGATACACCCTTGCAAATGTGGCAGAATTTTCCGATATGATGGCACAGAGAATGGGGTGGAGCAGTTATGGGGACAAGCAGTATGTACCACATGTGCTTCAGTATTATGCATTTGGAAGAATCCCGACAGGCATCGGCAATCAGGCAATTGTTCAGGTGGCAGCATCGCAGGAAGGAAAAGGCGGAACAACCTACTGGAGTTGATATGGATTTGGAAGCCGGGTAGAGTGGTGTGCCTGCTTTGTGTCATGGTGTGCAGACCAGAGTGGTTATATCCAGAGTGGAGTCATTCCGAAATTTTCTCTTTGTTCGGACGGTGTGAAATGGTTTGAAAGTAAAGGCAGGTTCCGGGACGCCAGTTATACTCCGGCGGCAGGAGATATTATTTTCTTTGACTGGGGAAACAATGGAACGATTGACCATGTTGGAATTGTAGAGAGCGTCAGTGGTGGAACTGTAAATACCATTGAAGGCAACAGTGGGGATAAAGTAGCAAGACGGAGTTACAGTATCGGAAGCAGTAACATTTATGGATATGGTGTTCCGGCATATTAAAAGGCAGGAGAAAAAGTGTGATAGTCTAATGGTGAATCTGGAGTATACAATTCCTGAAAATAGACTTGACTTTCAAATATTACAAGTGTAAGATTTAAGAAACAAAAAAATTAGAAGAAAGGAATATCTATGAAAAGAAGACGAAAAAAGCAAAATATCCAAAAATCTTACGCTTGTAAGATTTTTGGGCTGATAGTAGCTATAACAGTAATTGCTGTTTCAGGAGGTATTTTATTAAAAAGGACGATAACGGAATCACCAGAAGACACACTTGTGGAATATATGAACCATATTGAAAAAAAGGAATATGAAGTAATGTATACTATGATAGATTCAGATGAAAAAGTTTATCTGACAAAAGAAGAATACATACAACGAAATTCTAAGATATACGAAGGAATAGAGGTCAGTGACATTAAAATCAGTCATATAGCTGTGAAAGAGAAAAAAGCAGATACAGTTACGCTTTCGTATGAAACATCATGTAATACAATTGCCGGAACAATGCAATTTGACAATATGGCGGAACTGAAGAAGACGAAACAGGGATATAAATTAGTATGGCAGGATAGCCTGATTTTTCCAGATTTAGAGAGTGATGATAAAATAAGTGTTACTACATCAAAAGCGGAGAGAGGAGAAATATTAGACCGAGATGGTAAAATGCTTGCAGGAAAAGGAGTAGCAACATCAGTTGGCATTATACCGGGAAAGCTGGAAGACAGGAATGTATCTATTGAAAAAATAGCGGAGTTATTAGAGATAGATGTAGAAACAATAAATAACAAACTCACAGCAAAGTGGGTAAAAGAAGATTCTTTTGTACCAATTGAAACTATTCCGAAAGTAGAAGAAATAGATTTAATGAAAATACAGCCAGAAGAAAAGACACTTGAAGAGCAGGATTGTCAGAATAAACTTTTGGAAATTCCAGGGGTTATGCTATCAGATGTGGAAGTTAGAACCTATGAGTTAGGGGAAGCAGCAGCTCATTTAATTGGTTATGTACAGTCTGTAACAGCAGAAGATTTGGAAAATCATCCAGGGGAAGGATATTCAGCTGAAAGTGTAATCGGAAGATCTGGGGTGGAAAAGTTATACGAAAAGCAATTAAAAGGAAAAGATGGTTGTGATATAAAGATTTTGGATAGTGATGGGGAAGTAAAAGAGGTTCTTGCAAGTATTTTTAAAGAAGATGGTATGGATATAAGATTAACGATAGATTCCGATTTGCAAAAATCATTATACGAGCAGTTTAAAGAAGATCCGGGGTGTTCTGTCGCAATGAATCCTTATACGGGAGAAGTATTGGCTTTGGTAAGTACCCCATCTTATGATAATAATGAATTTATACGGGGCTTATCATCAGAGAAATGGACATCATTAAACGAAGATGAAAAGAAGCCATTATATAATCGTTTTCGTCAAGTATGGTGTCCTGGCTCAACATTTAAACCAGTTGTGGCAGGAATTGGGTTGAAAACGGGAAGCATAGATCCAAAAGAAGATTTTGGAAATGAAGGTTTGGCATGGCAGAAAGATTCGTCTTGGGGATCTTATCAAGTGACAACACTTCATGAATATGAACCGGTTATTATGAAAAATGCAATTATCTATTCTGATAATATTTATTTTGCAAAGGCAGCTCTTAAAATTGGTAGTGAGAATTTCATGAATACTTTAAATGAAATAGGATTTAATCAGAATATGCCGTTTGAGATTGCGATGCAGGAATCAACATATTCCAATACAGATAAAATAGAAACAGAAATACAATTGGCAGATAGTGGTTATGGGCAAGGGCAGATTCTTGTAAATCCATTACATCTGGCAAGTATTTATACTTCATTTTTAAATGAAGGGAATATGATAAAACCATATTTGAAATACAAAGAAGAAGCATCTGGTGAAACATGGATAGAAAATGCGTTTAGCGAAGAAAATGTAGAAGAAATTATGCAAGGGGTGGAAGGTGTTGTAAATGATCCGGAAGGAACCGGATATGCTGCACATCGTGACGATATTTTGCTTGCTGGAAAAACAGGGACAGCCGAGTTGAAGACAACGAAAGAAGATACTTCTGGCAAAGAAATCGGGTGGTTTTCGGTGTTTACGGCAGATAAAAGCGTGGACAAACCAATTCTTCTTATCAGTATGGTTGAGAATGTGAAAGGAATCGGTGGAAGTGGTTATGTTGTTAAAAAGGATGCAACCGTATTGGAGGAATATTTTGAAAAATAAAAAAATTTTTACGGGGAATTATTACATGTGTAAGAAATTTGCGATGATATTGATAGTTCTTATTGTTTTTACAGGGTGCGGCCAAAATCGAATTACGGAAAAAGAAGAAAAGAAAGAAACCGTAGAATCTGAAATGAATGCAGAAGTAAAAAAAACAGCGCAAACTTTTCGGTCTGTTTATATGAAGGAGAAGTCGGAGTTAAATACATTAAAGGCGAAAAGAAAAATTATCAATTGTCTGGAAGAGAAAGAATATGCGGCAGTAGATTGTGATAATCAGATTGATATGGTCAATCGTGAAAAAGTAGAAGAATTTTGCAAAGCAGCGGAGAAAGAAGAACAGGCAGCAGTTGATATTGTTGTTGTATTTGATGAAGGGGAAATTATACAATATCATTTAGAGTCAATGAATGGAAAGATAAATGTTCGATTATGTCAGGTTAAATGGAAGGATAATAGTCCACAGGCTAATTATTATGATGAATATGAAGCATATGAGTGGAAATATACAGAAAAAGGATACTTGTTTCTGGAGGAATATCACCCACCGGGATTTGATGGAGCACCGGGTGAAACTGGATTCAGAGTGCAGCCATTAGATAAAACATGCCGGGAATTGAATCGAAAATATGTTATGCCGTTGGGGTATGCACTTAATAATCTGTTGATTACAAATTGGGATAATCAGAATTATACGGAACTTGATTTTTATGATCTTTATGAAAAAATGTATTATATGAAATATGGAAAGCAAGTTCCATATGAAGCAAATTATGGTGGAGTAGAATATGAAGTTCCAGAAGATGAGTTTGAAGAGGTTATAAAGACCTATTTACCATTTAGTAATACTGAGATTGAAAAGGGAACTTTTTATAACTCTGATAATAAAACTTTTAGATACAGACCGCGAGGGTTATATGATTGTGAATTCCCATATGAGCCATATTCGGAAGTTATCTCATATGAAAAATTACAAGATGGAACATTAAAACTTACGATAGAAGCAGTATGGGAAATCAGAATGTTAGATCAGGCAATCACCAGTGAATTGATGATAAAACCTATGGAAGACGGAAGTTTCCAGTATTTATCAAATAAGGTAATCAGTTCAGATCAAAATGCAAATGCAGGGTGGTATATGCCAAGGTTAACAGAAGAAGAGTGGGAAGAGAATTACAGTAATAATTAGGGGGCAATATGAAAAGAAAAAGTATTTTGTTAGTACTTTGTATAGGAATGATTCTGACTTCCTGTGAAAGTAAGATATCGTTAAATAGCACAGATGTAAAAAATGAGAAGAATCAGAAAAACACTACCATGGAAAATCCGGATAAGGGATATAATCTACCAATCGATGAAGACAAGAAAAAGGAAGTTGTGAACGATTGTGAAGAAATTATGGGCATTGTCCGAGACATTTATTCTGAATATAATGGAATACAAGAAGCAGATCAGAATACTGCTGAGCAAATGATGAATCGGATGAAAGAAATTATCAAACAAAATGGGAATCCGGTCATTGGTTCCGATCATTATTCTGTTATGGATAATTATCAGAAGATGGAACAATTTTTAAAATCTGCAGAACAAGAAGAAAAAGGAAGTGTAATTTTATATGAAGCAGATACAGATGGTGGAATTACCAGAAAAGAATATAGTTATGATGGAAAAGAAATGAGTGTGATGTTCGCAAAAATGATCTGGAGTGAGGATACAGAGCCTGTACTTACATACATATCGCTATCAAAAATAAAAGAATGGGCATATACTGAAAATGGAAATTTCTGTTATGAATTATGCGTACCTGAACCACCGGAAGTGACAGAGATTGTAGATGGAAGTTGTATTATCCGGGTAAAGCCTTTGAGTGAGGAGTGTCGGGAATATTCAAAAAAATATGTGAGTACGTTCGGCTATCAGGGAAACAATCTGTTATGTTCAAACTGGAATGCGGAGGATATGCAGGGGTTGGATTATAATGGACTTTATGAATATTTTTATCAAATGAAATATGGAGAAAAATTTACTGCAGAAAAAGAGGTTGTGGGAATTCCAGCAGAAGAGTTCGAAAATGTAATTATGACATATCTTCCTGTTACAAAAGAAGAATTGAAAGAATGGGCGGTCTACGATGAACAAAGTAATATGTTTATCTGGAAACGATTGGGATGTGGTAATTATTCACCAACACATTTTGGCTTGTCTTTACCGGAAGTAACAGAGGTCAGGCATAATGAAGATGGAACCATTGTTTTGACAATTCATGCAGTATGTGATTCTGTTGTATGTAATGATGTTGTTATTACACACGAACTTACGATGAAAATTCAGGATGATGGAACGATTCAGTATGTTGGAAACAGGATTTTAGATAATGGTATTGATAATATACCGAGGTATCAGTACCGGTTAGGTAATTTGCAGAATTGATCAGTAGAGAAGAAATAAATAAAGAGAACTGATAACGGGAAATTATGCTATCAGTTCTCTTTATTTATTTCCAAATACCAAGATTAGAAAGTACAGATTCTGTTATTTTGGTAGCCTGACTTCCAGTTGCACCAGAAGAGGATTGAATATTTGTTGCGAAGTAGTAAGTATTATTCGCTGTTTCAATGTATCCGATAAACCAGCCATTGACATCTTTACCATTGACACGACCGGTTCCTGTTTTCCCGTAAAGAGAACCGGAAGAAGTAGTGGAAAGTAGCAGGGCTTTTTTTACTGCCTGGATATTTTTACTGTCAAAATGAAAATTATTTTGATAGAAATTCTGTAACAATTCCACCTGTTCTATAGGTGATATCTTCAGAGAGAAATCTGTCCAATAGAGATTTAGATTTGTTCCAGTATTCTGATTCCCATAGTTTATTGTCTGTAAAAATGTTCTTACGGCTTCAAAACCTGCCTGTGAATCAATTGCCTGAAAATACCAGTTTACGGAATTATGTATAGCCGAGGTTAAATCTTGATCGGCTTCCCATGAATGAAAAGGATATGGTTCTCCATTCCATGTGAAAGTGGAATGTTCTGGTGTAATAATTCCGGATTCCAAGCCAAGTAATGCATCATATATTTTATAAGTCGAATTCGGTGATACACGTGTGGAAGCATGATCCATATTATAAATATTCCATCTATCAGCAGACTGATCATATAAAACAAAACTTCCGGTGTAGTCCCCAAAATTGGAAGAAAGATTTAGCTGAGTAATATTCTTTTCGGTTGTGTCAAAATGATAGCCAGTCTGATCAGAAGCATAAACAGAAAGTATGGGAATGCATCCAATGATGATAGTAGAGACGAATATGCATATAAGATATCCACGAATTTTTTGTTTAAAAGTAGGTTGGTGGAATGATGCAATATTTAAAATGCGTCCTTTTAACTGTTTTATATTTCCACTGATTCCCATAGTAAGAGGGAATGGAGACAGAGCTATTGTTTCGGCAAAGTTAATCAGTGTATTTCCATATGACTTGTATTCTGTTTCTTTTAATAATTGTAATACAGCACTGTCGCAGGCAAGTTCCCGTTCCTGTCGTATTCTTTTTAGAAAATACCAGATTAGGGGATTGAACCAGTAGAAAACATTTACTGTATTTATCAAATATCCAATTAGAATATCTTTATGCTTGTAGTGCTGCAGTTCATGAAGAAGCATATATCGAATATCAGTTGAACTTATAGTTCCAGCGTTAAAATCTGAAATCAAGTGAATTGGAAGATAAATGCGAGGATGCAGGAAACCAGCCAAAACAGGAGATTTCAAAAATGCTGTACTATAAATCGGAATGGTATGCTTGCTGTTCACTTCGTTTAAACATTCTATATAAAGAGCGTTTAGTTCTTCATTTTGAAGAGGTAAAGCAGAACTATGTAAGGCTTTTACTTGTTTTACTGAGCGGTAGAGAAGAAAAAACATTATGAATATACCGATACTCCAGAAAAATACAAGTAATGTGTGAATAAAAGTTGGTATTTGGGTGCTGACAGAGACAGCAAAATCATTTATTTTATCCAAATTATAACCATTACCAGAAAGAAAAGTGGTTTGAATGTCACCATTGGTACTTGAACTGGCTGTCAGCAAATGTCTCCACGATATAGAAGATGGGGCAGAGTTTATCGGTAAAAAGGGAACAATTAGAACGGCAAGAAATATAATCGAAAGATTATATTGCATACGTGCGGATAATTGCCTTTGCAATAAATTTTTTAATCCCAGTAAACTACCTAAAAAAATACAAATGATGGCATTACAGAGTAAAAATCGAAAACTAAAATATATCAAAATATGCTCCTCCCATGGTTAATGATTGGAAAGAAGATTCCGTAAGCTGGCAATGTCTTCTTCAGACAATTTATCATCCTCAATGTAAGAGGCAAGCATAGAAGTGATATTACCATTATAATATCGCTTTAAAAAAGAATTACTTTCCTGCCGAATATATTCGTCTTCCTTGACCAATGGAGTATAGACAAAAACCCGGCTTTGTTTTTCATAGGTTAGTGCTTTTTTAGAAACGAGACGTTTAATCAATGTCTGAATTGTTTTAGGACTCCAACTGGAAATTTGTGTTAATTTTTCAGTAATTTCATTGGTGCTGATTGGTGCGTATTTCCAAACGATTTTCATAACTTCAAATTCAGCTTCTGAAATTTGAGGCAGATTGCTCATGTGATATTCCTCTAAATCTTACGTGTGTAATAAAAATAGTATATATCGGAAAAGGATGGTCTGTCAATGTGTTTAAAATTTACAATTAAATTTCACAGAACAAACATTCGGCTTTGCTCTGTACTTTTTTTCTTCCGAATGCTATACTGGATAAGTAACAATACTAAGAATACAACTACTATTTCTAAAATATCACCGCCAGCCAGAGCGGATCAGGAGAAATCATATGGATCATTTTGAATTAGTATCCGAATACAAACCAACCGGCGATCAGCCTGAAGCGATCAAAGAGCTGGTCGAAGGGTTCAAAGAAGGCAACCAGTGCCAGACGCTGCTTGGTGTCACAGGTTCCGGTAAGACATTTACGATGGCAAATGTCATTCAGCAGCTGAATAAACCGACACTGATCATCGCACATAATAAAACATTAGCAGCGCAGTTATATGGAGAGTTTAAGGAGTTTTTCCCGAATAACGCAGTGGAATATTTTGTATCCTACTACGATTACTATCAGCCCGAAGCCTACGTCCCGTCCACGGACACCTACATTGCCAAGGATTCCGCCATCAACGAAGAAATCGATAAGCTCCGTCTTTCCGCCACAGCAGCACTTTCCGAACGAAAAGATGTCATCATCGTATCGAGTGTTTCCTGTATCTATGGAATCGGTAGTCCAAAAGACTATCAGAACATGATGATCTCTCTGCGTCCTGGAATGGAGAAAGACAGGGATGAGGTGCTGCGGAGTCTGATTGATATGCAGTATGACCGAAACGATATGGATTTTCACCGTGGAACCTTCCGGGTGCGAGGGGATGTGGTGGAGATTATTCCGGCATATGAATCGGATGTGGCGATCCGGGTGGAATTCTTCGGAGATGAGATTGACCGGATCACGGAAGTGGATGTGCTGACCGGGGAGATCCGGAGAGAACTGAATCATATCGCCTTATATCCGGCGTCTCATTATGTTGTGCCGATGGAACGTATCCTGGAGGCCTCCAAGGCCATTGAAAAAGAAATGGAAGAACAGGTGGCGTATTTTAAAAGCGAAGACAAACTTCTCGAGGCACAGAGAATCAGCGAACGGACCAATTTTGATCTGGAAATGATGAAAGAGACAGGTTTTTGTTCCGGTATCGAGAACTATTCCCGGCATCTGGCAGGACTGAAACCGGGAGAGCCGCCGTATACACTGATGGATTACTTCGGGGATGATTATCTGATCATGATCGATGAGTCCCATATTACAGTGCCACAGGTGCGAGGGATGTATTTTGGTGACCAGTCGAGAAAATCGACGCTGGTGGATTATGGATTCCGTCTTCCGTCGGCAAAAGATAACCGCCCGTTGAACTTTGAAGAATTTGAGGAGAGGATTGATCAGGTGCTTTTCGTGTCGGCAACGCCGGGACAGTATGAAAAAGATCACGAACTTCTTCGGGCAGAGCAGATCATCCGTCCGACCGGACTTCTGGATCCTTATGTGGAAGTGCGTCCGGTGGAGGGACAGATTGACGATCTGGTAGGGGAAGTCAACAAAGAGGTGGAAAAACACAATAAGATCCTGGTGACAACGCTTACCAAACGAATGGCAGAGGAACTGACCGATTATATGAAAGATTTGGGTATCCGTGTCAAATACCTGCATTCCGATATTGATACGCTGGAACGTTCGGAGATCATCCGTGATATGCGTCTGGATGTCTTCGATGTATTGGTCGGCATCAACCTGCTTCGAGAAGGGCTGGATATCCCGGAGATCTCATTGGTAGCAATCCTGGATGCGGATAAAGAAGGATTCCTGCGATCGGAAACTTCTCTGATCCAGACGATCGGTCGCGCAGCCAGAAATGCAGAGGGACATGTCATCATGTATGCCGATGTGATCACCGATTCCATGCGCCGTGCGATCGATGAGACGCTTCGGAGAAGAGAGCTACAGGAAGCATATAATAAGGAACACGGAATTACACCGAAGACGATCAAAAAGGCAGTCCGGGATCTGATCAGCATATCCAAAGAAGTGGCAAAGACGCAGAAGAAGCTGGAAAAAGATATGGAATCCATGAGCCGCAAGGAACTCGAAGAACTGATCGGAAAAGTACAAAAACAGATGAAAGCGGCAGCAGCCGACCTGAACTTCGAGATGGCAGCCGAGCTGCGTGACCAGATGATTGAACTGAAGAAGAATCTGGAAGAACTGGACAAGTAAGAGTACGACTCAAAAATCTGTATTTATATAAAGAAAGAATTTTCTGGGAAAATATCCTCAAAATGTGTGAGAGGACATTTTCGGCAGGAGATTCTTTCTTTTTATTTTACGCGAGCAACGAGCCAAAGTCCATGCTTGCATGAGACCTTGGCGACTGCCGTGATAACGAGAAAAATTCGTGAAGCGTATTTTTCTCGTTTACGCGAGCAACGAGTCAAAGACCTGGTTGTGTGAGAACACGGCGATTGTTGCGATAACGAGAAAAGTTTGCAAAGCATAAAGTATATGTCATCTTACGTGAGTGAATAATGTGTCAAAACTATGCTTGTATGAGAACACAGAGGCTTCCAGAAAACGAAAGTAAGAGAAAAACACAGGAGAAAATTTCCAGCTTAAAACACCAATAAGAAAAGAAATCCAAGAAAAAACAAAAATTTTCAAAATACCCATTGACAAATAAAAGAGGCAGTGCTATCTTTAAACCATAGATGTTAGCACTCCACTTAAACGAGTGCTAACACAACAAAAAGACAAAGAAGGAGGCAGAGAAGATGCAGGATTTGGATGAAAGAAAACGCAAGATTTTAAAAGCGATTATCCAGACCTATCTGGAAACTGGTGAGCCGGTTGGTTCGAGAACCATTTCCAAATACACAGATTTGAATCTGAGTTCTGCCACCATTCGAAATGAGATGTCGGATCTGGAAGATCTGGGATACATCGTACAGCCTCACACCTCAGCGGGCAGGATTCCATCGGATCTCGGTTATCGGTTATATGTCGATGAACTGATGAAAGAAAAAGATCAGGAAGTTTCCGAGATGAAGGAAATCATGATCGAGAAGACAGACCGGATGGAACGGGTGCTCAAACAGGTGGTCAAGGTGCTTGCATCCAATACGAATTATGCGACGCTCATTACCGGTCCTACCTATCATCACAACAAAGTAAAGTTCATTCAGTTATCCAAGCTGAACGAAGAACAGCTTCTGGCGGTGATCGTTGTGGAAGGCAACCTGGTAAAGAACCAGATCGTGAATCTGGATGAGACGATCGATGATGAACAGATCCTGAAACTGAACCTGTTATTGAACACACAGCTGAATGGCCTGACGATCGAAGAGATCAGTCTTGGCATGATCACGAAGCTGAAAGAACAGGCAGGTGTCCACAGCGGCGTGGTAAGTACCGTATTAGATGCGGTGGCAGATGCCATTGCAGTGGACGATGAGGAAGTTCCGATATATACAAGCGGAGCGACCAACATCTTCAAGTATCCGGAACTGGCAGACAGCAGTAAAGCCAGCGAGCTGATATCCGCATTTGAGGATAAGCAGGAACTGGTTGAGATGATTAAAGATACCGTTTCTGATTCCGGAGAGAATACAGGAATTCAGGTATATATAGGAAATGAAAGCCCGATACAGACCATGAAAGACTGCAGCGTAGTTACCGCATCGTATGATCTGGGAGAGGGAATGAAAGGAACGATAGGAATTATCGGACCGAAGCGAATGGATTATGAAAATGTAGTAGATAATCTGAAAACATTGAAAGTCCAGTTGGACAACATATTCAAAAAGCCGTAGAAAGGTGGAATGTGAGAGATGACAGAAGAAAATAAAACGACTGCTGAGGAGACAGCCGAAGAGGTAAAAGAAACCGAGGCAGCTGAAGACGAAGTCACCGAAGCAACTCCTGAAACTCAGGCAGGAAGCGAAGAAGTGGAAGAGACCAAAGAGAAAAAACTTTTTGGAAAAAAGAAAAAAGATAAAAAAGATGAAAAAGATGAAAAAATCGAAGAACTGACCGATCGCGTAAAACGCCAGATGGCCGAGTTCGAAAACTTCAGAAAACGTACCGAAAAAGAAAAAGCAGGTATGTATGCTGTGGGAGCCAAGGATGTGATCGAGAAGATCCTTCCGGTAGTCGATAACTTTGAAAGAGGTCTGGATGTCGCAGAAGACAAAGAAGATCCTTTCGTACAGGGAATGGAAAAAATCTACAAACAGTTCCTCACCGCACTGGATGGCATGGGAGTAAAAGCCATTGAAGCTGTAGGAAATGAATTCAATCCGGATTTTCACAATGCAGTGATGCATGTGGAAGATGAAACAGTCGGAGAGAACATCGTAGTAGAAGAGTTCCAGAAGGGTTACATGTACAAAGACAGTGTAGTCCGCCACAGCATGGTAAAAGTAGCCAACTAACAATTATCAGAATATAGATTAAGATTATAATTCATGAGGAGGAAACAGTCATGGGAAAAATCATTGGTATTGACTTAGGAACAACAAACAGCTGTGTAGCTGTTATGGAAGGTGGAAAACCAACCGTTATCACAAATGCAGAAGGAGCAAGAACAACACCATCTGTAGTAGCATTTACAAAAACAGGAGAAAGACTGGTAGGTGAACCTGCAAAACGTCAGGCAGTAACCAACGCAGATAAAACAGTTTCTTCTATTAAAAGACATATGGGTACTGACTACAAAGTAACCATCGATGACAAAAAATATTCTCCACAGGAGATTTCCGCTATGATCCTGCAGAAGATGAAATCCGATGCAGAAAACTACCTGGGTGAAAAAGTAACAGAGGCAGTTATCACTGTTCCGGCTTACTTTAACGATGCACAGCGTCAGGCAACCAAAGATGCAGGTAAGATCGCAGGTCTGGATGTAAAACGTATCATCAACGAGCCTACAGCAGCAGCTCTGGCATATGGTCTGGACAACGAACAGGAACAGAAGATCATGGTATACGACTTAGGTGGTGGTACATTTGATGTATCTATCATCGAGATCGGTGATGGCGTTATCGAAGTTCTGTCTACCGCAGGTAACAACCGTCTGGGTGGTGATGACTTCGACCAGAAAGTAGCAGATTACATGCTGGCAGAGTTCAAGAGAACAGAAGGTGTAGACCTGTCTCAGGATAAGATGGCTCTGCAGAGAATCAAAGAAGCAGCAGAGAAAGCGAAAAAAGAACTTTCTTCTTCTACAACAACCAACATCAACCTGCCATTCATCACAGCTACAGCAGAAGGTCCGAAACACTTCGATATGAACCTGACAAAAGCAAAATTCGATGAACTGACACATGATCTGGTAGAACTGACAGCAGAACCTGTAAGAAGAGCACTGTCAGATGCAGGACTGACCGCTTCTGAACTGAGCAAAGTCCTTCTGGTTGGTGGTTCTACACGTATCCCGGCTGTACAGGATAAAGTAAAACAGCTGACAGGACATGAACCAAGCAAGAGCCTGAACCCGGATGAGTGCGTAGCTCTGGGAGCTTCCGTACAGGGTGGTAAACTGGCAGGCGATGCCGGTGCCGGCGATATCCTGCTTCTGGATGTAACTCCACTGTCACTGTCTATCGAGACAATGGGTGGTATCGCAACCAGACTGATCGAGAGAAATACAACCATCCCGACCAAGAAGAGCCAGATCTTCTCCACAGCAGCAGATAACCAGACAGCCGTAGACATCAACGTCGTACAGGGTGAGAGACAGTTTGCGAAAGACAACAAATCTCTTGGACAGTTCCGTCTGGATGGTATCCCGCCAGCAAGAAGAGGTGTTCCGCAGATCGAAGTAACTTTTGATATTGATGCCAACGGTATCGTAAATGTATCTGCAAAAGACCTGGGAACAGGAAAAGAACAGCACATTACTATCACAGCTGGTTCCAATATGTCTGATTCCGATATCGACAAAGCAGTAAAAGAAGCTGCTGAGTACGAAGCACAGGATAAGAAGAGAAAAGAAGCTATCGATACAAGAAACGATGCAGACGCTATGGTATTCCAGACAGAGAAAGCCATCGAAGAAGTAGGTGACAAACTGGATGCCAACGATAAGACAGCAGTAGAAGCTGATCTGGCAGCTCTGAAAGATCTGATTGCAAAGGCTCCTGTAGATAACATGACAGATGAGCAAGTTGCAGAGATCAAAGCTGCAAAAGAAAAACTGATGGAAAGCGCACAGAAACTGTTCGCAAAAGTATACGAGCAGGCACAGGGAGCAGCAGGTGCTCAGGGTGCAGGTCCGGACATGAACGGTGCAGCAGGCGGTGCTTCTCAGGGATCCAGCGAAGCAGGCTACGGCGATGATGTCGTAGACGCTGACTACAAAGAAGTTTAATAAAGCGAATAAAAATGCTTACCAAACGGTTGCAAAACTCATGTAAGTAAGTTCAGGGGACGGGGATACCGGAAGGATCACCGTCCCCATAATGTGATGATACCAGGGTTAAAAGGTCGGAAATCTGACGCAAGCTTGCTTGCAGGAAGATTTCTGAACTTTTAACCCGCCAAAAACATGAGTAAGTAGCTATTTTTCGAAGAAAAATGAGCGGATTACGAATGTTTTTGAGGATTGTGAGAGTACGAAGTACGGAACAATCCGGTATCAAAGGGGTCAAAATATTTTTTGACCCCAACATCATTTAGTTTGATAATTCCGCAGTTGTATCCCCCAGGGGTACGAGGCGTTTCGATAAGGTGAAAGAAAATGGCAGAGAAAAGAGATTATTATGAGGTTCTGGGTGTAGAGCGCGGAGCTGATGATGCGACCTTGAAAAAAGCATACCGGAAACTGGCGAAAAAATATCATCCGGATATGAACCCAGGGGATAAAGAAGCAGAAGCAAAATTCAAAGAGGCGACAGAGGCGTACAGCGTACTGAGCGATCCGGAAAAGAGAAGAACATACGACCAGTACGGTCATGCAGCATTTGAAAATGGTGGAGCCGGTCAGGGTGGCGGTTTCGGTGGATTCGACTTTAACGGCGCAGATATGGGCGATATCTTCGGCGATATTTTCGGGGATCTGTTCGGCGGCGGAAGAAGCCGCAGAGCGAACAACGGTCCGATGCGTGGAGCAAACCTGCGTGCGGTTGTTCATATTACTTTCCAGGAAGCAGTTTTCGGCTGCGAAAAAGAACTGGAACTGACACTGAAAGATACCTGTACCAAATGTAACGGAACCGGTGCAAAACCGGGTACTTCTCCGGAAACCTGTAGCAAATGTCATGGAACCGGTCAGGTAACCTATACACAGCAGTCCATGTTCGGTATGGTACGAAACGTACAGACCTGTCCGGACTGTGGAGGAACCGGTAAGATCATCAAAGACAAATGCCCGGATTGCCGTGGAACCGGATTTACCGCAAGCAGAAAGAAGATCCAGGTATCTATTCCGGCAGGTATCGACGATGGACAGAGCATCCGTATTCGTGAAAAAGGAGAACCGGGAACCAATGGCGGACCGAGAGGCGATCTGCTGGTAGAAGTACAGGTAGCCCGTCATCCGATCTTCCAGAGACAGGATATGAATATCTTCTCCACAGCACCGATCACCTATGCACAGGCTGCACTGGGTGGTAAGATCCGCATCAACACGGTAGACGGTGAAGTAGAGTACGAAGTAAAACCCGGTACACAGACCGATACCAAGATCCGTCTGCGCGGAAAAGGTGTACCGTCACTGAGAAACAAAAATGTTCGTGGTGATCAGTATGTCACCCTGGTTGTCCAGGTACCGACCAAACTTTCCGAGGAAGCCAAAGATGCACTTCGTGCTTTCGACGCAGCATGCCAGGGAAAACCGGCACCGGAGAAAGAAAAGAAAAAACGCTTCATGGATAAACTGAAAGAAACCTTTGAGGATTAGTAACTATTCAGTAAGGAATATTTGTAACTGTGAAGGAACTGAACAGTTACGAAGATTAGAAATAACAGACTGTACGACAGAAAATAAAAAAGAGTCAGACAGTTACAGGCAAAAGAGACTGTCCGGAAAACAGAAATAGTTTCCGGGCAATCTCTTTTGTTGCTTTTTCGGACAGAATCTAGTATAGTTATCATAGCTATGCACTTGTGTACTTGTACAGAAAGGTGAGAAATACTATGAAATGGAAAAAATTTAAAATAAAAACAGTGACAGATGCAGAAGATATTATCATCAGTACGTTATATGATATCGGACTGGAAGGCGCACAGATTGAAGACAAAGTGCCGCTGACTGCGATGGAAAAAGAGCAGATGTTTGTAGACATCCTGCCGGACGGACCGGAAGATGACGGAATCGCTTACTTAAGTTTCTTTGTGGAAGAGGCAGAAGACGGAACCCTTACGGTAAATGGCGAGGAGAAAACAGAAGAAGAGATTCTTTCTCAGGTAAAAGAAGAACTGGAATCCCTGCGGATGTTCTGTGAGATCGGCGAGGGCAGTATTGCCGTGGATGAGACGGAAGATATCGACTGGATCAACAACTGGAAAAAATACTTCAAACAGTTTTATGTGGATGACATTCTGATCATTCCTTCCTGGGAAGAAGTCAAAGAAGAAGACAAAGACAAGATGATCATCCATATCGATCCGGGAACAGCATTTGGAACCGGTATGCATGAGACCACACAGCTGTGTATCCGCCAGCTGAAAAAATACGTGACACCGGAGACCGAACTTCTCGATGTGGGAACCGGAAGCGGTATTCTGTCGATCATTGCACTGAAAATGGGTGCAAAACACGCAGTCGGAACCGATCTGGATCCATGTGCGGTACCGGCAGTGGAAGAAAATAAAGAAGTAAACGGAATCATTCCGGAAAGCTTCGACATGATGATCGGAAATATCATCGATGACAAAGAAGTACAGGATAAAGTCGGATACGGATGCTACGATATCGTAGTGGCAAATATTTTGGCAGATGTTTTGGTACCGCTGACACCGGTCATTGTTAACCAGATGAAACCGGGCGCAGTATATATTACCTCCGGTATCATCGATGACAAAGAACCGACCGTAGTAGATGCCGTGAAAGCAGCCGGTCTGGAGATTCTGGAAGTGACATATCAGGGCGAGTGGGTATCCGTAACCGCAAGAAAGCAGGCGTAAGATGTATCGTTTTTTTGTAAAACCGGAACAGATTGATATGGAAGAAAAAAAGGTGCATATCACAGGCAGTGATGTGAACCATATAAAAAATGTGCTTCGGATGCGTCAGGGAGAAACCATCCTGATCAGCGCAGGGGATAATCTGGAATATACCTGTCTGGTCGGCGAGATGGAAGCGGAAGAAGTGATCGCAGATATCAGCTATGTGCAGGAAGTAGGCATGGAGCTGCCGTCAAAGATTTATCTGTTTCAGGGACTTCCAAAGAGTGACAAGATGGAGATGATCATTCAGAAAGCGGTGGAACTCGGCGTTTATGAAGTGATTCCGGTGAGCACTGCACGGGCGGTAGTAAAACTGGATGCCAAAAAAGAAGCATCCAAACAGAAACGGTGGCAGACGATCGCAGAAAGCGCTGCAAAACAGTCCAAACGAATGGTGATTCCACAGATTCATTCTGTGATGAAGTTTTCAGAGGCAGTGAACTACGCCGGAGAGCTGGATATCCGGTTTATTCCGTATGAACTTGCCGAAGATATGGCGCATACGAAAAAACTGTTTGAACAGATCGAACCGGGACAGTCCATCGGTATCTTTATCGGACCGGAAGGTGGATTTACACCGGAAGAGATTGAACTTGCCATGGCACATCAGGTACAGCCGATCACACTGGGAAAACGGATTTTGCGGACAGAGACAGCAGGAATGACGGTACTCTCGATCCTGATGTTTTTGCTGGAAGGAAAGGAATAACAAGTGGAAGCATATTTAGATAATTCAGCCACAACCCGCTGTTATGCAGAGGTGAAGGATATTGTCGTAAAGACTATGATGGATGACTATGGCAATCCTTCCGCCATGCATCAGAAGGGTGTGGAGAGTGAACGATACGTGAAAGAAGCGGCAGGACAGATCGCGGCTACGTTAAAAGTACAGGAAAAAGAAATTTATTTTACCTCCGGTGGAACCGAGTCCAACAACTGGGCACTGATCGGAACAGCACTGGCAAACAGACGGCAGGGGAATCATATCATTATCAGTAGCATTGAACATCCGGCAGTATCCGCCCCGGCGGAATTTCTGGAAAGCCAGGGATTTGAAGTGACGAGACTGGGTGTCAATGCACAGGGACAGATTTCTCTGGAAGAACTGAAAGAAGCGATCCGTCCGGAGACGGTTCTGGTATCGGTGATGTTTGTGAATAACGAAATCGGAGCGGTAGAGCCGATTGCAGAGATCGGGGAACTGATCAAACAGGTGAATCCGAAGACGTATTTTCATGTAGATGCGATTCAGGCATATGGAAAATTCCGGATTCTTCCGAAAAAAATGCATATCGATATGCTTTCCGCGAGCGGACATAAGATTCACGGACCGAAAGGAACCGGATTCTTATATATCAGTGAAAAAATGAAAATTGTCCCGATCATCTACGGAGGTGGTCAGCAGAAAGGCATGCGCTCCGGCACGGACAATGTGCCGGGAATCGCAGGACTGGGACTGGCTTCTAAAATGGTCTATGATCATCTGGAAGAAAATGTAAATCATATGTATGATCTTCGCGCGTATTTTGTCGGAGAACTCGAAAAGATGGATCAGGTTGTGGTTCATGGTCCGCACGGGGAAGCGGCTGCGCCGCAGATCGTAAGTGCTGCATTTGTGGGTGTGCGAAGCGAAGTGTTATTACATACCCTGGAAGAAAGAGACATCTATGTGTCAGCGGGAAGTGCCTGCTCCACACATAAAAGAAGCGGAAGCCCGACGCTGACAGCCATCGGACTGCCGAAGAATCAGATGGAAGCAACCGTACGGTTCAGTTTCTGTGAGACAACCACAAAAGAAGAACTGGACTATACGTTACAGGTGTTAAATGAAGTAGTACCGATGCTGCGCCGGTATGCAAGACATTAAGCGCAGGAAGGAACAGAAGGAGAAAAGAGATGTTTAAAGCATTTTTAGTAAAATATGCGGAGATCGGCATCAAGGGAAAAAACAGATATCTGTTTGAAGATGCGCTGATCCGTCAGATGGAATATGTATTGAAACCGGTAGAGGGAACCTTCCATGTAACCAAAGAGCAGGGAAGAATCTATGTGCTGACCGAGGGTGACTTTGATTATGAGGAAGCGCTGGAAGCGTTAAAACGCGTATTTGGTATTGCGTATATCTGCCCGGTTGTGATCAAAGAAGATCAGGGATACGAACAGCTGGAAAAAGATGTGGTGGCTTATGTGGACCATGTGTATCCGGATAAAAATAAAACATTCAAGATGCATGTACGCCGTGCAAAGAAGACCTATCCGGGAACTTCGATGGAACTGAATGCAAACCTCGGCGGAGCGATCCTGGATGCATTTCCGGAGATGAAAGTCGATGTGCACGATCCACAGCTGCTGATCACGGTGGAGATCCGTGAAAAAATCTATATTTATTCCGAGTCTATCCCGGGACCTGGCGGTATGCCGATCGGAACTAACGGAAAAGCGATGCTTTTGTTATCAGGTGGTATCGACTCTCCGGTAGCCGGTTACATGATCGCAAAACGTGGCGTAAAGATCGATGCGGTTTATTTCCATGCACCGCCATACACCAGCGAACGTGCCAAACAGAAAGTGGTAGATCTGGCAAAACTGGTGGCAAGATACAGCGGACCGATCAATCTGTATGTTGTAAACTTTACAGATATTCAGCTGTATATCTACGATCAGTGCCCGCACGACGAGCTGACAATCATTATGCGCCGTTACATGATGAAGATTGCAGAACGCATCGGAAAAGAGCAGGGATGCCTGGGATTGATCACAGGAGAGAGCATCGGACAGGTGGCAAGCCAGACCGTACAGAGTCTTGCGGCAACGAACGAAGTGTGCACGATGCCGGTATTCCGTCCGGTGATCGGATTTGACAAACAGGAGATCGTGGATATCTCTCTGAAGATCAATACTTACGAGACATCCATTCAGCCATACGAAGACTGCTGTACGATCTTTGTGGCAAAACATCCGGTAACCAAACCGAACATCCAGATGATCAAAAAATCAGAGACAAAACTTGCAGAGAAGATTGATGAGATGATGGATCAGGCGGTCAATACCGCAGAGAGGATCTATATTGAAGCGTAAACTGGAAGCGAGATAAAATACGCGAAGCGTAAAAAACGGGAGTCTGTGAAACATAGACTCCCGATTTAAAAGTGCAGAATCATCATTCAATAATGTATGGAGCAAGTACCTTTAATACTTCGTCCAGGCTGCTTCCTTCTGCATGAACGTTCAGATTGATCGGTTTGGAAAGATCCAGACTGAAGATACCCATGATAGATTTTGCATCGATCACATATCTTCCGGAAACCAGATCAAAATCGAAATCATATTTGGAAATATCGTTTACAAATGCTTTTACTTTGTCAATGGAATTAAGTGAAATACTAACAGTTTTCATGATAACTTCCTCCCGAAAATTCAGATTATTTTTGGAATGTACGGCGCGTAAATCTGTCAATAACAGTTTTGTGCGGCGCATTTCAACTAAATTTATCTTACCGTTTTGTTTGCTAAAAGTCAAGGTGAAAGCATACAAAGATTCAAAGAAAACAGAAAAATAATTTGGCAGAAAAGAAAGAAGGTAGACAATGAAAGGAAAAGTTGCACTGCATAATCTGGGATGTAAAGTAAATGCATATGAGACCGAGGCAATGCAGCAGATGTTAGAGGCGGCAGGCTATGAAATCGTGCCTTTTGAACCGGGTGCGGACATTTATGTGATCAATACCTGCAGCGTTACCAATATTGCCGACCGCAAGTCGAGACAGATGCTTCACAAAGCAAAAAAGATGAATCCGGATGCCATCGTGGTCGCAGCCGGATGCTATGTGCAGGCAGATACAAAAAAAGCAGAGGCAGATGCGTCTATAGATATCATAATCGGGAATAATAAAAAACAGGAACTGATCCCCATACTGGAAAGTTACCGGACAGGTCATCAGAAAACTACAGAATGTGTGGACATCAATCACACGAAAGAGTATGAAAATCTGGAGATTGACCGTACCGAAGAACATACAAGAGCATACCTGAAAGTGCAGGACGGCTGCAACCAGTTCTGTACCTACTGTATCATCCCGTATGCCAGAGGACGGATCCGCAGCAAAAAGACAGAGGATGTGGTAAATGAAGTAAAACGCCTTGCAGCATCCGGCTGTCAGGAAGTGGTACTGACGGGGATCCATCTGAGTTCTTACGGAAAAGAACGCCCGGAGGATCAGGAAAATCTGCTGACGCTGATTCAGGCAGTGCATCAGGTGGACGGGATTGAGAGGATCCGTCTTGGTTCGCTGGAACCGGGAATTATCACAGAAGAATTTGCAGCGGCGATCAGCAGTCTGCCGAAAGTGTGCCCGCATTTTCATCTGTCTTTGCAGAGCGGATGTACCACCACATTAAAGCGGATGAACCGTCGCTATACCGCCGAAGAGTACCGGGAAAAATGCGAAATCCTGAGAAAATACTATCCGGCACCGGCACTGACGACCGATGTGATCACAGGATTTCCGGGAGAAACGGAAGAAGAATTTGAAGAAAGCCGCAGCTTTGTGGACAGTATTCATTTTTATGAGACACATATTTTCCCGTATTCCAAGAGAGAGGGGACAAAGGCAGCGGGTATGCCGGATCAGCTTACGGAACAGGTGAAAAAAGAACGAAGCAGGATTCTGATCGCTCTCGGAAAAGAACATCAGCGGGAGTATATGGAGCAGTTTTTGGGACAGGAAAAAGAGGTTCTGTTTGAGGAACAGCAGACGGTGGAAGGGCAGGAATACTGGACCGGACATACGATGGAATACCTGAAAATTGCGGTAATATCGGAAGAAAACCTGGAGAATAAGCGTGTTATGGTACAGCTTCGGGAGATGATCGGTCAGGATTTCGTTCTTGCAAAACGGTAAAAAACCGGAATTGGCAGAATGTTACAAAACTGATAAATAGCAATAGAAAGTTTAAAAAAACTGTAAACTTGATTGAATTTTTGTATCTTCTGTATTAGAATAGAATAGATATCAAGTATAGTTGAGGACGTGAAAAAATGGCAAATTTAAGCAATACACAGTATTTTAAAGTGAAAACAGAGCCGGAAGTACAGGTGAAAGAAGTCCTGGATGTGGTATACACAGCTATGGAAGAAAAGGGTTATAACCCGGTCAACCAGATTGTTGGTTATATTATGTCAGGTGACCCAACGTATATCACCAGCTACAAAGGTGCCAGAAGCATGATCATGAAAGTAGAACGTGACGAACTGGTAGAGGAACTTCTGAAAGAATATATTAAGAACAGATCCTGGGAGAATCGCTGATGAGGATTCTTGGACTTGATTATGGCTCAAAGACAATGGGAGTCGCGGTGAGCGACCCCCTTGGTTTTACTGCCCAGGGTGTGGAAATCATCCGCAGAAAATCAGAAAACAAGATGCGCCAGACACTGGCAAGAATCGAAGAACTGATCGCACAGTATCAGGTAGAAGAAATCGTACTTGGTTTACCGAAGAATATGAATAACACACTGGGAGACAGGGCTGAGAAATCTCTGGAGCTGAAAGAAACGCTGGAGAGAAGGACAGGTCTGCCTGTTGTGATGTGGGATGAACGGCTGACAACTGTATCTGCCAACCGGGTATTGATGGAGACGGGAGTACGCCGGGAAAACCGGAAAGAGCATGTGGACGAGATTGCTGCGGTATTTATCCTGCAGGGATATCTGGATTATCTTGCGAATAAGAAAGAAGAAACAGGACGGTAGAATCGTTATGGATAAAATCAAATTTGTGACAGATGAAGGCGAAACAGTGGAATTCTATGTAGAGGAGCAGACCAGAGTGAACGGTACAGATTATCTGCTGGTAACAGACTCCATGGATGATGAAGCCAACGCCTACATCCTGAAAGACTCTTCTGATGAGACAGATCCGGAAGCGGATTATGTGATGGTGGAAGATGACGTGGAACTGGAAGCCATGTCAAAAGTGTTCAGTCAGATGATGGACGATGTGGATATTGAGATGTAAGTAGTGACGGAGGTGCTATTTGAAAAAAAGTAACGATGGAAAATTGAAAATCATTCCTCTGGGCGGATTGGAACAGATTGGAATGAACATTACTGCCTTCGAATACGAAGACAGTATTATTGTGGTGGACTGCGGTCTGGCGTTCCCGGAGGACGATATGCTGGGAATCGACCTGGTCATCCCTGATATTACCTATTTGAAAGACAACTATGAAAAAGTGAAGGGTTTTGTGATCACTCACGGACACGAGGATCATATCGGAGCTCTTCCTTATGTATTAAGAGAGATTAATGTGCCGATCTACGCAACCAAGCTGACGATCGGTCTGATAGAAAATAAATTAAAAGAACACAACTTACTTCGTACCACAAAAAGAAAAACCATCAAACACGGACAGTCGATCAATCTGGGATGCTTCCGGATTGAATTCATTAAAACAAATCACAGTATTCAGGACGCTTCTGCACTTGCTATCTATTCTCCTGCCGGAATTGTTGTGCATACCGGTGACTTTAAAGTAGATTATACTCCGGTATTTGGCGATGCCATTGATCTGCAGCGTTTTGCAGAGATCGGAAAAAAAGGTGTTCTTGCACTGATGTGTGACAGTACCAATGCAGAGAGAAAGGGATTTACCATGTCAGAACGTACCGTGGGAAAAACGTTTGACAATCTGTTTGCAGAGCATAAAAATACAAGAATCATCATTGCTACTTTTGCGTCCAATGTAGACCGTGTGCAGCAGATCATCAACTCTGCTTACAAATACGGAAGAAAAGTAGTTGTGGAAGGCCGAAGCATGGTCAATGTCATCGGAACGGCGTCCGAACTTGGCTATCTGAACGTGCCGGACAATACACTGATTGATATCGATGAGATGAAAAATTATCCGGATGAGCAGATGGTTCTGATCACAACCGGAAGCCAGGGTGAGTCCATGGCGGCTCTGTCCCGTATGGCGGCAAATATTCATAAAAAAGTTTCGATTAAACCGGGCGATACCATTATTTTCAGTTCCAACCCGATTCCGGGTAATGAAAAAGCGGTATCCCGCGTGATCAACGAACTGTCAGCCAAAGGTGCGGATGTTATTTTCCAGGATGTCCATGTATCCGGACATGCCTGCCAGGAAGAGATTAAGCTGATCTACTCTCTGGTAAAACCGAAGTATTCGATTCCGGTTCACGGAGAATTCCGTCATCTGAAAGCACAGGCTGGCATTGCGGAAAGCCTGGGTATTCCGAAAGAAAACATTTTCATCATGCACTCCGGTGATGTGATGGAATTAAACGAAGAGTCCGCGGCGATCACCGGTAAAGTGCATACCGGAGCGATCCTGGTAGATGGACTTGGTGTCGGTGATGTAGGAAATATCGTACTTCGCGACCGTCAGCATCTGGCAGAAGACGGTATCATGATCGTTGTACTGACACTGGAAAAATACAGCAACCAGCTTCTGGCAGGTCCGGATATCGTATCCCGTGGATTTGTCTATGTGAGAGAATCCGAAGATCTGATGGGACAGGCAAAGAGCGTCGTAGAAGATGCGATCGATTCTTGTCTGGATCGAAGAATCTCCGACTGGGGAAAAATGAAAGGTGTGATCAAGGATTCCCTGGGTGACTTCCTGTGGAAGAGAACCAAGAGAAAACCGATGATTCTGCCAATTATAATGGAGGCGTAAGATACATGAACAAGATACAGGAATGCGTAGAAAAACTGCTGGAAGTAATCAGAGAGGATTCCGCATATCAGAGGTACCTTGCATGTGAGGAGAAGCTGAAATCCAATCCGGAATTAAAAAAACAGATTGATGAATTCCGTGTAGCCGTCTTTCATATGAACAATGACGATACACAGGGAGATCTGTACGATATTACAGATGAAGTGGAAAACAGATATGAAAGCCTTCGGAAAGTTCCGGAGGTGAACGCATATCTGGAGGCGGAACTGGATGTCTGTCGGATGCTTCAGCAGGTACAGTCACAGTTCCGAAACGGGATTGATCTGAACATTCCCAATGTATAATCACACTGCCGGACATCCCTGCAGCAGATGCGGGAAGGAGAAGCAAGGAGTATAGATGGGTAGTAAGAAAAAGAAAAAAGATGCAACGTATCAGGCTGCTGTCAGCGGGGCGAAAGGAGCAATCCGGATCCTGCTTTATGTTTTACTGATCTGTATCCTGATCTTTGTGGGAAAAACGGCATACAGCTTTGGATATCTGATCTTTTATCAGGAACCGGAGGCAGATACACAGGCGGAAGGTCAGGATGTGACCGTGATCGTTCATGAGGAGGATTCCGTCTATGATGTGGGTGTGACGTTGCAGGAGAAAGGACTGATCGAACGACCGGTCATCTTCTGGGCACAGGAAAAACTCTCCGATTACCGTGGCAAGATCAAACCGGGAACGTATCTTCTGAATACGCATGAGACGGTCGATCAGATGCTTGCCATCCTGTCAGGGAAAAATACAGAAGGACAGCCATCGCAGGAGAAAGAAAGCAGTACTTCCGATGCGGAGGATACGGAGGCTGGGGAGGAGAGTGCGTCATGATCGTAGATGAACGTATGGTGACATTTATCAATTCTCTGGATGAAGGGCATACGGAGTTTCTCGAACAGCTGGAAAAAGAAGCAAGGGAAGATGCAGTTCCCATCGTAAGAAGAGAGATGCAGAGTTTCTTAAAGTTTCTGATGGCGGCTGCCAGACCGAAGCGGATCCTGGAAGTGGGAACCGCGGTTGGATTTTCTGCACTTTTAATGTGTGAGTATAATCCGGAACCCTGTCAGATCATAACCATAGAAAATTATGAAAAGAGGATCCCGATTGCCCGGGAAAACTTTAAGAAAGCGGGCAAGGAGGGACAGATCGAACTTCTGGAGGGAGATGCGGCAAAGATCCTGCCGACACTTACCGAGCCGTTTGACTTTATCTTTATGGATGCGGCGAAGGGACAGTACCTTCACTTTTTGCCGGAAGTTTTGCGCCTGTTAAAGAGCGGCGGACTTCTGGTGTCGGATAATATCCTGCAGGAAGGCGATCTGATCGAATCCCGGTTCGCAGTGGAGCGAAGGAACCGGACGATCTACAAACGGATGCGCGAGTATCTGTATGAATTAAAACACAATGACGAGCTGGTAACTTCCCTGCTTCCGTTAGGGGATGGGGTTGCGGTCAGCACGAAACGATAGGAGAAAGAAACATGAGAATTCCGGAATTACTTGTTCCGGCCAGCAGCCTGGAAGTATTACAGGTTGCGGTTATATTTGGTGCGGATGCAGTTTATATCGGAGGCGAGGCCTTCGGTCTGCGCGCCAAAGCGAAAAATTTTTCAAAAGCAGACATGGTAGAAGGCATTCGGTTTGCCCATGAACATGGTGTCAAAGTGTATGTCACAGCCAACATTCTGGCACATAATCAGGATCTCGAAGGCGTTCGGGAATATTTTGAAGAGCTGAAAAAGATCGGACCGGATGCGCTGATCATTTCGGATCCGGGTGTATATCAGATTGCAAAAGAAGTATGTCCTGAGATCGAACGCCACATCAGTACCCAGGCGAACAATACCAACTATGGAACGTATCAGTTCTGGTATCAGATGGGAGCCAAACGTGTGGTAACGGCAAGGGAGTTGTCTCTCGAAGAGATCCGCGAGATCCGAAACCGGATTCCGGATGATATGGAGATTGAGACATTTATCCACGGAGCGATGTGTATCTCCTATTCTGGAAGATGCCTGTTGAGCAATTATCTGACCGGAAGAGATTCCAATCAGGGAGCATGCACTCATCCGTGTCGATGGAAGTACTCTATTATGGAAGAAAGTCGTCCGGGAGAGTATTTTCCGGTCTATGAAAATGAGAGAGGAACCTTTATTTTCAATTCCAAGGATCTGTGCATGATCGAGCATATCCCGGATCTGATCGATGCCGGAATCGACAGCTTTAAGATCGAGGGGCGTATGAAGACTGCCCTGTACGTGGCAACAGTTGCCCGGACCTATCGGAAAGCCATCGACGACTATCTGAAAGATCCGGCACTGTATCAGAAAAATATGCCATGGTATCAGGAACAGATTTCAAACTGTACTTACCGGCAGTTTACCACCGGATTCTTTTACGGAAAACCAACCCAGGAAGCACAGATTTATGATAACAACACATATATCAAAGAATATACTTATCTGGGTATCGTGGGAGAGGCAAACGAAGAAGGAAAATACTGCATCTCTCAGAGAAACAAGTTTTCTGTCGGAGAACAGATCGAGGTTATGAAGCCGAATGGCGATAACATCGAAGTGACCGTAAAGAGTATTCAGGACGAGGAAGGCAACCAGATGGAGAGCGCACCGCATCCGAAACAGATTCTTTACATTGATCTGGGAATCAAACTGGATCGATATGATATTTTACGCAGAAAAGAACCGGTCACGGAGCTTTAATACAGCATTTTTTTCAATGCGGGAGACATAGGAGCGGCTGATTCCCAGCCGTTTCCCCAGCACCCGCTGTGTCAATTCTTTTTCACCAAAAAGCCCGTAGCGGTATTTGATCACTTCATATTCCAATGGTGAAAGAACTTCCCTTAAAAAAACATGTAATTTCAGAATCCGTTCTTTTTGGATACACTGGTCGGTGATATCCTGTTCTTTTCCTTCCACAATATCCAGAAGATGAATCTCGTTTCCTTCTTTGTCCGTACCGATCGGTTCGTACAGAGAAACTTCTCTGGAAAATTTTTTCCGGCTGCGAAGCATCATCAACAATTCATTATCAATACAGCGGGCAGCGTAAGTAGCCAGTCTGCTGCCTTTTGTCATATCATAGGTGGACACGGCCTTGATCAGACCGATCGTTCCTATGGAGATCAAATCATCCAGATCTTCATCAACCCCCTGGTATTTTTTTACAATATGCGCAACAAGCCGCAGATTGCGTTCAATCAACACATCCCGCGCCGCCTTATCACCCTGTCGGCATTTACGGAGATAGAAAGTTTCTTCTTCCGTGGTGAGGGGTTTCAGAAAGGTCTTCACTTATACACCTCAAAGGGCTTTCTTTCTAATCTATGCCCTGTCAGAAGAAATTGTGCTTTTCCCAAAATACAGAAGCAGAACACATCAGAATATATTTTCCCAAAACATAATGAAAATGCCAAAAATCAATGTACATCAGAGAGGAGTGGTCATTGTATGTATACAAGTATCTTATCGGCAACGATGCAGGGAATCAAAGCGATCCCGGTGCAGGTGGAGGTGGATGTAAGTCCGGGGCTTCCGGGATTTTCCATGGTGGGGACGGTGAACAGCCAGGTGCGGGAGGCACAGGATCGCGTGCGGACGGCACTGCATAATCTGGAAATTCCTGTTCCGCCAAGGCGGATCACGATCAATCTGTCCCCGGCAGATGTGCCAAAGACCGGAACCGGGTTCGACCTTCCGATCACCGCTGCGATCCTGGAATCACTGGGACACCTTCCGAAAGGCGGTCTGGAACAGGTCATGTTGATCGGCGAAGTGGGACTGGACGGACAGATCAAAAAAGTACGGGGCGTGCTTGCGATGGTGGAAGAAGCGAGAAAATCCGGATGCCAGGGGTGTATCGTTCCATGGGAGAACCGAAAAGAGGCGCAGATGATCCCGGGGATCCGAAGTGTGGGAGTGAAAAACCTGAAAGAATTTCTGAGAACTGCCAGAGATCGGGGATGGGAACAGATGAAGGCAGCGCAGATGCAGCTGGTGAATAACCGGGGAGAAACCGCTGATTTTAAAGAGATCAAAGGGCAGCTTGCGGCAAAGCGAGGAGCACTGCTTGCGGCGGCAGGATTTCATAATATTTTGCTGATGGGACCTCCGGGATCCGGGAAGACGATGGTGGCAAAACGGATCCCGGGACTGCTTCCGGCACTGACGCATGAGGAGGCGATGGAAATTACTTCTATTTATAGTGTGGCAGGGTTACTGTCCGAGGAGATGCCGTGGGTCTCTGTCCGCCCGTTCCGGTCACCTCACCATACGATCTCTGCCCAGGCGCTTGCGGGCGGAGGAAAGATCCCGATGCCCGGGGAGATCACGCTGGCGCACAGAGGGGTACTGTTTCTGGATGAACTGGCAGAGATGAAGCGGGATACCCTGGAGATTCTCCGGCAGCCACTCGAAGATGGGGAGATCCATATCGCGCGGATAGGCGGACGGTATACCTTCCCGGCAGAATTTCTTCTGGTGGGCGCAATGAATCCGTGTCCCTGCGGCTACTATCCGGACAGAAACCGCTGTGACTGCGGGGAACATGAGATCAGACGATACCAGCAGCGGATCAGTCAGGCATTTCTTGACCGGATGGATATCTGCGTGACCACCAGTGCGGCAACATATGGGGAATTCCGCGGGGAGACACCGGCAGGCGAGAGCAATCTATGGAGTACAGAACATATGAGAAGACAGGTGGAGCGGGCGCAGCAGATCCAAAGAGAACGCTTTGCCGGATCCGGGATCTGTTATAACAGCCAGATTCCGCCGGGGGAGATCGCAGTCTACTGTAAAACCAGTGAAGGAGCAGAAAAAATGTTACAGGGAGCCTTTGAATCGTTACATCTGAGCGGAAGGGCATGCAACCGGATCCTCCGTGTGGCAAGGACGGCGGCGGATCTCGACGGAAAAGAAAGAATCGAAGAAGAGGAGATCGCGGAAGCGATCGGTTATCGGAGTTTTGACAAACATTCTTGGAAACAGGGGGATAAATTATGAGTGAGAACATAAAAATATATAAGAAAACAGAAGAAGGATACCCAAAAACATTATTACAGCTTCCGGATGCTCCGGCGCGGATATATGTGCTGGGAGAATTACCGGATCCGACGCGTCCGGCAATCGCCATCGTTGGTGCGAGAAACTGCAGTTCCTATGGGAAAAATATGGCGTATGAATACGCAAGAGTTCTGACAAAAGCAGGGGTTCAGGTGATCAGCGGACTGGCAAGAGGGGTAGATGCGGCGGCCCATGCAGGAGCACTGGCAGCGGGTGGAAAAACGTATGGCGTGATGGGGTGCGGGGTGGATTTCTGTTATCCGACATCAAGCAGAAACCTGTATCATACCATGCAGCAGCAGGGAGGGATATTATCGGAATTTTCTCCGGGAACACCGCCGCTTGCGTATCATTTTCCACTGCGAAACCGGATCATCAGCGGACTGTCCCAGGCGGTGCTTGTGGTTGAGGCAAAAGAAAAAAGCGGTTCCCTGATCACTGCCGATGCAGCACTCGAGCAGGGGCGGACGGTTTTCGCTCTTCCGGGGCGTGCCGGCGACCTTTTAAGCGAGGGATGTAACCGCCTGATCTACCAGGGAGCGATCCCCGCATGGAAGCCGGAAATCATTCTGGAAGAGATGAAATGGACGAAAAATAAGGGGAAAATACAGGAGAATTTCACAGAGGAGAAAAAAATAGTGCTTGCAAGGGAAGATGATTTGGTGTATAGTTGTCTCGATTTGAACCCAAAAGCCGTGTCACAGTTACAGGACGAGACAGGTTTGTCATCCGGCAGTCTGTTAAAGAGTCTGTATTACCTGACAGCAAAAGATCTGGCCCGCGAAGTCTGGCAGAATTATTATATCCGCACAGAAAAGAGGTGGGCGTAAAGACATGGCAATAAAGAATCAGGAGGAAAACATTGGCTAAATATTTAGTGATTGTGGAGTCACCTGCGAAGGTAAAGACGGTAAAAAAGTTCCTCGGAAGCAATTACGAAGTGGCAGCTTCCAATGGACATGTCCGTGATTTGCCGAAAAGTCAGATGGGCATCGACATAGAGAATGATTATGAACCGAAATATATTACAATCCGTGGAAAAGGAGAACTGCTGGCGAGTCTGAGAAAAGAAGCGAAGAAAGCCGACAAAGTATATCTCGCAACTGACCCGGACCGCGAGGGAGAAGCGATTTCCTGGCATCTGGCAACAGCGTTGAAGCTGGATGAAAAAAAGATGCGCAGGATCACGTTTAACGAGATCACCAAAAGTGCGGTAAAAGAATCCATCAAACATGCCAGAGACATTGATATGAATCTGGTAGATGAGCAGCAGACAAGACGTATCCTGGATCGTATGGTAGGTTACCGGATCAGCCCGGTACTGTGGAAAAAGATCAAACGCGGACTGAGTGCCGGTCGTGTGCAGTCGGTGGCATTGCGTATCATTGCAGACCGGGAAGAAGAAATCAATGCATTTATTCCGGAAGAATACTGGTCTCTGGATGCTGTGTTTAAGATCCCGGGGGAAAAGAAACCGCTGGTTGCAAAGTTCTACGGAAAAGAAAAAGAGAAGATGACGATTTCTTCCAAAGAAGAAGTGGAAAAGATCATGAAAGAACTGGAAGGTGTATCCTATCAGGTCAGCGAGGTGAAAAAAGGAGAGAGAAGCAAGAAAGCGCCGCTTCCGTTTACCACCAGTACCCTGCAGCAGGAGGCTTCCAAGGCACTGAATTTTTCCACGCAGAAGACGATGCGTCTGGCACAGCAGTTATATGAAGGTGTGGATATCAAAGGACAGGGAACCGTTGCACTGATTTCTTACCTGCGTACCGATTCTACCCGTATCTCGGAAGAAGCCGATGCCATGGCAAGAAGCTTTATCGGGGAACATTACGGGGAAAATTATGTGGCAGTTCAGGAGAGCAAACAGAAAGAAAACAAGAACGTACAGGATGCACACGAGGCGATCCGTCCGACCGATGTCTCCCGCATGCCGGCGATTGTAAAAGAATCCCTTTCCAGAGATCAGTTCCGTCTCTATCAGCTGATCTGGAAACGCTTTGTGGCAAGCCGGATGCAGCCTGCCGTATATGAGACAACATCCGTGAAAATCTCCGGCGGGGAATATCTGTTTACCGTTGCCGCATCGAAGATTAAGTTTGACGGTTTCATGTCGGTGTATGTCCAGGCAGACGAGGAGAAGGCACAGAACAATACATTGGTGCGAAGCATTGATAAAGATACCGTTCTGGATTTCCAGGAATTTGACGAGCAGCAGCATTTTACCCAGCCGCCGGCACATTATACGGAAGCTTCCCTGGTAAAGACCATGGAGGAACTGGGCATCGGTCGTCCAAGTACCTATGCGCCGACGATCACCACGATCATTGCAAGAAGATATGTGGCGAAAGAAAATAAGAACCTGTATATGACCGAACTGGGAGAAGTTGTCAATCAGATGATGAAAGAGGCCTTCCCGAGTATCGTGGATGTCAACTTTACCGCTACGATGGAAGATCTGCTGGATAAAGTGGGTGACGGAACTGTAGACTGGAAAGTGGTAGTCCGAAACTTCTATCCGGATCTCGATGAATCCGTAAAAGAAGCGGAGAAGAATCTCGAAGAAGTAAAACTGGAAGATGAAGTCACCGATGTGATCTGCGAAAACTGCGGAAGAAACATGGTGATCAAATACGGTCCGCACGGAAGATTCCTGGCATGCCCGGGCTTCCCGGAGTGTCGAAATACAAAACCGTATCTGGAAAAGATCGGTGTCAAATGTCCAAAGTGTGGAAAAGAAGTGGTTCTTCGCAAGACCAAGAAAGGCCGTAAGTATTACGGCTGCGAGGATAATCCGGAATGTGATTTCATGTCCTGGGCAAAACCGATCAATGAAAAATGTCCGAAATGTGGCGGTTACATGGTAGAAAAGGGAAACAAAAAAGCCTGTGCGGACGAGCAGTGCGGGTATGTGGAAGTAAAAGAAAAATAAAACGAAATCCAAAGATACAGATTCCTGAAAAGGGTCTGTATCTTTTTTTATGATTTTGATTAGGCAGATAAAACAGTCACAATAAATGAAAAAATTGAAATATTCAGAAAATATTATTGTTATTTAGAGAATATCATGGTATAATATGATTAAATTATAAAAATGACAAAAAATCCAGAAAGGAGTAGAAGATGAGCGTACAGTTATTGGACAAAACCAGAAAAATCAATAAATTACTGCACAATAATAATTCTACAAAAGTAGTGTTCAATGATATCTGTAAAGTAATGATGGAAACATTGGATTCAAATATTCTTGTGATCAGTAAGAAAGGAAAAGTTCTTGGTGTCAGTTTATGTCCGGGAGTAGAGGAAATCACAGAATTGATTGAGGATAAAGTCGGAAGTCATGTGGATCCACTGTTAAATGACCGTTTTTTAAGTGTCTTGTCCACCAAGGAAAATGTGAATCTTCAGACTCTGGGATTTGAGCGGGATGATATCCAGCAGTACTGCGCGATCATTAACCCGATCGATATTGCAGGAGAACGGCTGGGAACAGTATTCATGTATCGGAAGGAACGCCAGTATGATATTGAAGATATTATCGTCAGTGAATACGGAACAACCGTAGTGGGACTGGAGATGATGCGTTCCGTCAATGAGGAAAATGCAGAAGAAGCCAGAAAAGTCCATGTGGTAAAAGCAGCTTTCAGTACCCTGTCTTTCTCAGAGCTGGAAGCGATTATTCATATTTTTGATGAACTCGACGGAGACGAGGGAATTCTTGTGGCAAGTAAAATCGCTGATCGTGTGGGAATTACCCGTTCCGTGATCGTCAATGCGCTGAGAAAATTCGAGAGTGCCGGTGTGATCGAGTCCAGATCCAGCGGCATGAAAGGAACCTACATCAAAGTACTCAACGATGTGATCTTTGATGAACTCGAAGAACTGAAAGCGAGAAAGAACCTGAAAGCAACAGAAAAAGACGACTGATACCAGAATCGTTGAAAAAAGAAAAGACAGAAGAAAGAAGCTGAGGAATATTCCCCGGGCTTCTTTTTTTCGTTGCAAATAAATAACCGGGAACCGCCGACAAACTGGAAAAAAATATAGAAAAGTGAGAAAATAAGAGAAAAAAAGAGCATAGATTTAAAAATACGAGAATATATTAGAAATACAAGCGAAAAGTGAAGTTGCGAAAACAGGGCAAAATTACTAATATAAGACCATCGGTAGCACTCAAGACAAACGAGTGCTAATAAAACAGGTTATACGCTTAAAGGAGGCAAATAGATATGAAATTAGTACCATTAGGAGACAGAGTTGTATTAAAACAGTTAGTAGCAGAAGAAACCACAAAATCCGGTATCGTATTACCGGGACAGGCACAGGAAAAACCACAGCAGGCAGAGGTTGTAGCTGTAGGACCTGGCGGAATGGTTGATGGAAAAGAAGTAAAGATGGAAGTAGCAGTTGGAGATCAGGTTATCTACTCCAAATATGCAGGAACAGAAGTAAAACTGGACGGAGAAGAATATATCATCGTAAAACAGAATGACATTCTTGCCGTTGTAAAATAATCGATTTTCAGAAAGAAAAACAGAGATAGAATCAGGAGGAAAAAATCATGGCAAAAGAGATTAAATTTGGAGCAGAAGCCAGAGCAGCCTTAGAGAGAGGTGTAAACCAGCTGGCTGATACCGTAAGAGTTACATTAGGACCGAAAGGAAGAAACGTTGTACTGGCAAAACCATACGGCGCTCCGCTGATCACAAACGACGGTGTTACGATCGCAAAAGAAATCGAACTGGAAGACGGATTTGAAAACATGGGCGCTCAGCTGATCCGTGAAGTAGCATCCAAGACCAACGATGTAGCAGGTGATGGTACTACAACAGCTACCGTACTGGCACAGGCTATGGTAAATGCAGGTATGAAAAACCTGGCAGCAGGTGCTAACCCGATCGTTCTGAGAAAAGGTATGAAGAAAGCAACCGATAAAGCAGTAGAAGCTATCGCAGCTATGAGCAAACCGGTAGAAGGAAAAGAACAGATCGCAAGAGTTGCGGCTGTATCTTCCGGAGACGAAGAGGTTGGTAAACTGGTAGCAGACGCTATGGAAAAAGTTTCCAAAGACGGTGTTATCACAATCGAAGAATCCAAGACCATGAAAACAGAACTGGATCTGGTAGAAGGTATGCAGTTCGATCGTGGATATATTTCCGCATATATGGCAACGGATATGGATAAGATGGAAGCAACTCTGGATAATCCATACATCCTGATCACAGACAAAAAGATCTCCAACATTCAGGAAATCCTGCCGCTGTTAGAGCAGATCGTACAGTCCGGTTCCAAACTGCTGATCATCGCAGAGGATATCGAAGGCGAAGCTCTGACAACCCTGATCGTAAACAAACTGAGAGGAACCTTCTCTGTAGCAGCTGTAAAAGCACCTGGCTATGGTGACAGAAGAAAAGAAATGCTGCAGGATATTGCTATCCTGACAGGCGGACAGGTAATCTCTGATGAACTGGGTCTGGATCTGAAAGAAGCTACTCTGGAACAGCTTGGCCGTGCAAAATCTGTAAAAGTTCAGAAAGAAAGCACAGTTATCGTTGACGGTGAAGGCGACAAAGAAGCCATCAAAGCAAGAGTAAATCAGATCAAAGGACAGATTGAAGAGACGACATCTGAATTTGACCGTGAAAAACTGCAGGAGAGACTGGCAAAACTGGCAGGCGGCGTAGCGGTTGTACGTGTTGGTGCAGCTACCGAGACAGAGATGAAGGAAGCAAAACTGCGTATGGAAGATGCTCTGGCAGCTACCAAAGCAGCTGTAGAAGAAGGTATCATCGCAGGTGGTGGTTCTGCTTATATTCATACAACAAAAGTTCTGCAGGAACTGGTTGATACTCTGGAAGGAGATGAAAAGACAGGTGCTCAGATCATCATGAAAGCCCTGGAAGCTCCTCTGTTCCATATCGCTGCCAATGCAGGTCTGGAAGGATCTGTAATCATCAACAAAGTAAAAGAATCCGAAGTTGGTGTCGGATTTGATGCATACAAAGAAGAATATGTAGATATGGTAAAAGCAGGTATCCTGGATCCGGCAAAAGTAACAAGAAGTGCACTGCAGAATGCTACCAGTGTTGCATCTACTCTGCTGACAACAGAATCTGTAGTATCCATTATCCCGGAAGAGACACCGGCAGCACCGGCAGGTAACCCGGGAATGGGAATGATGTAATTTCCAGTTACAGAACACGAATTTCATAAAGATTTAAGAAAAGCAGGAGCTGACGCGATAGACGGCGGCTCCTGTTTGTGTTAAAATGAAAAGCAGACCTGACTGCTATCGCGCAGAAAACGGGTCGGACATGGGGGAAAAACAAAAGTAAGGCGTCACAGAAAGGAACCGGGATGGAACAGAAACGATACGAAAGTGATATGACCCCAAAAGAAAAAAGGGAACTTGAGAAAAAGAAATTAAAACAGATGACATTCCCACAGAAAGTGGAATACATCTGGGCATACTATAAACTGCATATGGCGATAGCGCTTGCCATTATCCTGGTGATTGTATTTGTCGGACAGCTGATTTACCGGAGTCAGTTTGACACGGTCTTTTATGCAGCAATTATCAACGGTTCGTCAGGGGACGGAGAGGCGCTTGCACAGGATTTTAAAACGTATACCGGAGATACGGATAAGTATCATGAATATACCGTGGATAATTCCATGTATCTGGTCAAAGACCAGGAGGATTATAACATGGTCATGAAACTCTCCACGATCATCGGCGCCCAGCAGGTGGATGTGCTGATCGCTCCGGAATACAAATTTCAGGAATATGTGGATCAGGGTGGATTTTATCCGATGTCGGAACTGCTGACAGATGAACAGCAGGAGGCATACAAAGACCAGCTGACAGAATACGGACTGAAGGTTGGTGACAGTGAGGTACTCAAAGCCCATGGCATGCAGGTGGATGAAGATGCCTGCCTGGGAGTGTTGATCTATTCGGATCATCTGGAGGAAGCCAAATCATTTATTACATATATTATGGGTGATGGAAACACGCCTGATGAAAACGAAGGAGGACAACAATGAGTGATTTGTATTTGGAAGAACTGGTAAAAAGAAGAAGAACGGGAACGGATCAGGCACTGCGGTATGCACTGATGGCAGTGACTGCGATCGGTGTTGTACTGTCGCTTCTCACCTGGAACCTGATCATTATTGCGGTTTCTATCGCGATTTGCGTGGCAGATATCTTTATTTTCCCGAGATTTCAGACAGAATGGGAATACCAGTATGTCAACGGAGAACTGGATGTGGACCGTATCCTGAACAAAGCAAAGAGAAAACGTATGGCATCTTACGATATCACAAAAGCAGAACTGATCGCTCCGGCAGCGTCTCACAGATTTGATTACTATAATAACAATCAGAAATTAAAAGTCTGTGATTATTCATCCTGCAACCCGGAGAGAGAAAAACTGGTATATGCGATGATCATGCCGGAAAAAGAAGGGATGCTGAAAGTGCTTTTTGAGCCATCTGAGCATATGGTCAAGGACTTCCGACTGAAAGCTCCGAGAAAAGTGTTCTTTGATTAAGATTGACAGGGTGCATGTTTTTTGTTAAACTAATTGTCAACAATGAGTAAAGCATACGAAAGGAGAAAGAAATGGGTACAATTATTGGTGATGGAATTACTTTTGACGATGTGTTACTGGTTCCTCAGTATTCAGAAGTAACTCCCAACATGGTAGATTTATCTACACATTTAACAAAAAAAGTTAAACTGAACATCCCGATGATGAGTGCGGGAATGGACACAGTTACCGAACATCGTATGGCGATCGCCATGGCGAGACAGGGAGGTATCGGTATTATCCATAAAAACATGTCTATCGAGGCTCAGGCTGATGAGGTGGACAAGGTAAAACGTTCAGAGAACGGAGTCATCACAGACCCATTTTTCCTTTCACCGGAACACACACTGGAAGATGCCAACAATCTGATGGCAAAATTCAGAATCTCCGGTGTGCCGATTACAGAAGGCAGAAAACTGGTTGGTATCATCACAAACCGTGACCTGAAATTCGAAGAGGATTTCACCAAGAAGATCAAAGACTGTATGACATCCGAAGGACTGATCACAGCAAAAGAAGGTATCACACTGGATGAAGCCAAAAAGATCCTTGCACAGGCAAGAAAAGAAAAACTGCCGATCGTAGATGATGACTTCAACCTGAAAGGTCTGATCACCATCAAAGATATTGAAAAACAGATCAAATATCCGCAGTCTGCAAAAGACAAAAACGGTCGTCTGCTTTGTGGTGCAGCTGTTGGAATTACAGCAAACGTGATGGAACGTGTGGATGCTCTGGTAAAAGCAAAAGTTGATGTCATTGTTATCGACTCTGCACACGGACATTCCGCAAATATTTTCAAAACACTGCGTATGATCAAAGATAAATATCCGGATCTGCAGGTGATCGCAGGTAACGTTGCAACAGGTGCAGCAACCAGAGACCTGATCGAGGCCGGAGCCGATGCGGTAAAAGTAGGTATCGGACCTGGATCTATCTGTACGACCCGTGTGGTTGCCGGAATCGGTGTTCCACAGGTCACAGCAGTTATGGATTGCTACAACGCAGCAAAAGAATACGGTGTGCCGATCATCGCAGATGGCGGTATCAAGTATTCCGGAGATATGACAAAAGCAATCGCAGCCGGAGCTAACGTGTGTATGATGGGCAGCATGTTTGCCGGATGTGATGAAAGCCCGGGAAGCTTCGAACTGTATCAGGGAAGAAAATACAAAGTATACCGTGGTATGGGATCTATCGCAGCAATGGAAAACGGAAGTAAAGACCGTTATTTCCAGACCGGTGCGAAGAAACTGGTTCCGGAAGGTGTGGAAGGCCGTGTTGCTTACAAAGGTCATCTGGAAGACACAGTATTCCAGTTAATCGGAGGACTTCGTTCCGGTATGGGGTATTGCGGAGCAAAAGATATTGAGACATTAAAAGAAACCGGAAAATTCGTAAAGATTTCCGCAGCATCTTTAAAAGAATCTCATCCGCATGATATTCATATTACCAAAGAAGCACCAAACTACAGTATTGATGAATAGATAAAAGAGGCGGTCTCAGGGGTGGGACTGCCTTTTTGGATATACAGGAGAAGAGTATGAGTGGGAGAAGAACCGGGGGAAGAAACCGACAGGGGAGCAGGACAGTCCGTAGGAGACGGATGACGAGACAACAGAGGAGACAGCAATTGATCCGGCGATCGATGATTGTACTGTGTATTGCTTTTTTATGTATTATCGGTCTGATATTTTTATGTAAGAAATTATTTTTTTCACAGACAGGACAGGATGCGGTGCAGGAGACGGGACAGATTGACTGGACCGGTGCACCGGAAATCGATGTGGAACTTCTGGATGGCAACGAATATTCCCGTCCGGGAATAGCGCTGGAGCAGGTGAACAGCATTGTCATTCACTACACTGCGAATCCGGGAAGCAGCGCCATGGCAAACCGGGATTATTTTGAGGGACTCAAAGATGCCCATACCACAAAAGCCAGCAGCCATTTTATTGTAGGTCTGGACGGTGAAGTCGTGCAATGTATACCAACCACGGAAATTGCATATGCTTCCAATAACCGGAATGCCGATACGATATCTATCGAGTGCTGTCATCCGGATGATACCGGTGCTTTCAACACGGCAACGTATCAGTCGATGGTGCAGCTGACGGCATGGCTGTGCAACCGGTTTGGACTGACCGGTCAGGATGTGATCCGTCACTATGATGTGACAGGTAAGATCTGTCCGAAATATTTTGTGGAACATGAGGACGCCTGGGAGCAGTTTAAGACGGATGTGCAGCAGCAGATCGAGGCGCTTGCGTCATAAAAATAAGGGAAGAAAAAGATATAAAAAAGTACCGGAAGCGGTTGCAAAACAGAAAAAACATGTTACAATAGTGTTACGAAAAAATTAAAGGTGATAACATGAACTTATTTGAAGCAATTTTTGTCCGGAAATCCGTCCGGAGTTATACAAATGAAGGGATCAGTCCGAAAGTTTTGGAAGATATTCTGAAACAATTTGATGAGATCAACGGACTGTTTGGTGGAGTAGAGACGGAACTGGCGATTTTTGACAATCGACAGAATGATTATAAGATGCTGAGCCTCCTGGGAATCAAGGCGCCGTACTATCTGGTGCTGTATTCTGAGGAAAAAGACCGTGCGATGATGAACGCCGGGTATCTGATGGAGCAGCTTTCTTTATATATGTATACCAGAGGAATCGGAAGCTGTTTTATCGGCAATCCGATCATCAAGAAAAAATACCAGTACCGTGATAAAAAACGGATGATGGTGGTGATGGCATTCGGAAAACCGAAGGGAAGCTGTTATCGGAAACAGGTAGAGGCGAAGCGGCTGAGTCTCGATGAACTGTGTGTATACAAAGAGACACCGAGACAGTGGATGAAGCAGCTGTTAGACGCCGCACGGATGGCACCGTCGAGTATGAACAGCCAGCCGTGGCGCTTTGTAGTATTTGACAGCCGGATCCATATTTTCTCAAAGAAGCATCCGAGTGATAAACTGGGAAAATGGGATGAGGTAAACTTTGGTATCATGTTTGCCAATATGATGACGGCAGCAGAAGAGATGTGGCTGGATGTGGATCTGATCCGTCTGGACGAGCTGAGTCAGAAAAACTTTCAGAACAATCAGTATGTGTTGAGTGCGATTTTACGTCCGTAAGATGGAAAAATAGCATGATTTATCTCAGTTGAAGAAAAAATATAAAAAATTGCAACAATTTAGTTGACAGGTGCTGAGATTTATAGTATGATATCTTTGTTCCAAGGAACAAGGATATGCACGAGTGGCTCAGTGGTGGAGTATCGCCTTGCCAAGGCGAGGGTCGCGGGTTCGAATCCCGTCTCGTGCTCTGAATGAAGGACTTTGTCAGTAATGACAAGGTCCTTTTTCGTATATAAAAAATAAGTCAGGAGGAATGATATGGAATACACAAAGATTTCAAAGAAGATCAAATCTCCGGTTGACGGACTGAAACTGGATCTGCTGGTGCTGGTTCCGGACAAAACGCCAAAGGGGATTCTACAGATTCATCACGGTATGGCAGAATATAAAGAGCGGTATCTGCCATTTATGGAATATTTTGCACAAGCCGGATATGTGACAGCGATCCATGACTGCCGCGGACACGGAAAAAGTGTGCGGACGAAAAAAGATCTGGGTTATATGTATGGCGGCGGTATGGACGCGCTGATTGAAGATACCGCTGAAATCACCAGAATGTTAAAAGAAGAATGGCAGGGAGTACCGCTTATTTTACTGGGACACAGCATGGGTTCTATGGTGGTTCGCTGTTTTACAAAAAAGTACGATGATCTTCTGGACATGCTGGTAGTCTGTGGTTCTCCGTCGAAGAATCCGGGAGCAAAAGTCGGACTGGCGCTGGCAGCTGCCCAGGAAAAGATCAGCGGGGCACATCATGTCAGCCGTTTTCTGGAACTGCTTTCCCTGGGAAGCTATTCGGCGAAGTTCGCCGGTGAGGGAAGCCGTTTTGCCTGGTGCTGTTCCGATGAACAGGTCGTGCGTGATTATGAAGCCTCGGAATTTTGCGGATTTACCTTTACTGTGGATGCGGACAAGGCACTGTTTCAGCTGATGGATGAGACGTATCGGGAGACTGGATGGAAACTTTCCAACCCGAAGCTTCCGGTATTATTTATCGGAGGCTATGAAGATCCGTGTATCGGAGGAGCAAGAAAATTTGCTCAGGCAGTGCAGACGATGCGGCGGATAGGATATATGGACACGAAAGGCAAACTGTATCCGTCCATGCGTCATGAGATCCTGAACGAACGGGAAAAAGAAAAAGTGTATCATGATGTGAAAAAATATATGGAAAAGAAATTAAATATTTGAACTGTAAAGTGAATTCCTGCTCACTTTACACAGATTTAACAAAAGACCGTGAACAGATTTAACAGGGATTTAATATAATGATGCCGTCGAAAGAGAAAAAACATTGGGAGGACAACAATGGACATATTCAGTGTATTAACGATGGTAGGAGGACTGGCCCTGTTTCTGTACGGTATGCAGGTGATGGGAGACGGGCTGGCGAAGGTATCCGGCGGAAAGCTGGAGCGGATTCTGGAAAATCTGACATCCAGTCCGATCAAGGCGGTACTGCTCGGAGCCGGTGTGACGGCGGTGATTCAGTCGTCATCAGCGACGACCGTTATGGTTGTCGGATTTGTCAATTCGGGTATTATGAAGCTGAACCAGGCAGTGGGAATTATCATGGGTGCCAATATCGGTACAACCGTAACTTCCTGGATCCTCAGTTTATCCGGGTTGCAGGGAGACAATATCTTTGTAAAATTATGTAAACCAAGTTCCTTTTCCCCGATCCTTGCAGTGATCGGTGTGGTTTTTCTGATCTTTCTCAAAGATGAGAAGAAAAAAGATATCGGAACAATCATGGTTGGGTTTGCCGTGCTGATGTTCGGTATGGAAACCATGAGTGATGCGGTAAAACCGCTGGCAAATGTACCGGAATTTACCGGTATCCTGACAGCATTTTCCAACCCGATCCTCGGTATGATCGCCGGAGCAGTGCTGACAGCGATCATTCAGAGTTCTTCTGCTTCTGTCGGTATCCTGCAGGCGCTCTGTGTGACCGGAGCGGTAAGCTACGGGGTAGCGATCCCGATCATCATGGGACAGAATATCGGTACCTGTGTGACCGCCCTGTTATCGAGTATCGGAGCAAGCAAAAATGCAAAACGTGCCGCTATGGTACATCTGTATTTCAATATTATCGGAACGGTTGTGTTCATGGTGATCTTTTATTCGGTCAATGCAGTCGTTGGATTTTCTTTCCTCGGTACGGCGGCAAACGCAGCGGGAATTGCTGTGGTACACAGTCTGTTTAATGTATTTGCTACGCTGTTATTACTTCCGTTCAGTAAAGGACTGGAGAAACTTGCCTGCCTGACAATCCGGGACGATGCAAAATCTCTGGAAGAGGAAGAAGAGAAAAAAGAATTACAGCTTCTGGATGCCCGTTTTCTGGAAAAACCGGCATTTGCGATGGAGCAGAGCGTTCATGTGGCAAATAAGATGGCGGAGGAATCCAAACGTACCCTATTTACAGCGATGGATCTTCTGTGGAATTACACGGAGGATGGCGCGAAAAAGGTGAGCGAACTGGAGACACTGGTAGATCAGTATGAGGATGAGCTGGGAACGTATCTGGTAAAACTTTCCAGGCAGAACCTGAGTGTTCATGACAGCCACACGTTATCGATCGTGCTGCACTGTATCGGAGATTTTGAACGGATTTCCGACCATGCCATCAACATCATGGAGGCAGCGCAGGAGATGCACAACAAGAAGCTGACCTTCTCGCCGAAAGCGGAAGAAGAGTTAAAAGTTTTCTGCAGAGCGGTGCAGGATATTGTGGAAAAAGCGTATGCGGTGTTCCGTGACCAGGACGAGAAGCTGGCGCAGAAAGTAGAACCGCTCGAAGCGGTCGTGGATGACCTGAATCAGGAAGTGAAGAAACGCCATATCCGCAGACTGCGGAATGGAAAATGTACGATCGAACTGGGATTCATCCTTTCGGATATCACGACCAGTCTCGAGCGTGTGGCAGATCACTGTTCCAACATTGCAGTCTGTGTGACACAGGTAAGGGATGATACTTACGATACCCATGGATACCTGAACAGTGTAAAAAATGAGGACAGCGAGATTTTCCGTGGACTGGTATTAGAGGCAGAAGGAAAATATTTGCTGCCATAAAGATAGGAGAGACTTATGATTTACTGCGTTGAGGATGAGAGAAATATTCGGGAACTGCTGGTATATACCCTGCATTCCACAGGATTTGAGGCAAAGGGACTGGAAAATGGTGAGCAGCTGTTTGAAGAATTGGGCAACCTGATCCCGGATCTGATCCTGCTGGACATCATGCTTCCGGGGGATGACGGATATACAATCCTGGCTAAGATCCGGCAGATGCCGGAAGTACGGGAGGTTCCCGTGATCATGGTGACCGCAAAAGGTGCGGAGTTTGATAAGGTAAAAGGTCTGGATCTCGGTGCGGACGATTATATCACCAAGCCATTCGGCATGATGGAATTTATCTCGCGTGTGAAGGCAGTACTTCGAAGAGGGGGAACCCGGACGGAAGAAACATTGGTACACGGTCCGATCCAGATCCGGATCCAGCGCCATGAAGTGCTGGTGCACGGGCAGAAGGTAGAACTGACATTGAAAGAGTTCGAACTGCTGAAATATCTGGTGGAAAACAGAGGAATTGTTCTGACGCGTGATCAGTTATTGACCAGAATCTGGGGATACGATTTTGACGGTGAGACCAGAACGGTGGATGTCCATGTGCGAACCCTCCGACAGAAACTTGGAGAAGCAGGAACATGTATCGAGACGGTCCGCGGCGTAGGTTACCGCATGGGAGATGAATCATGAGACAGAAAATTTTAAAGCAGGTTGGAGTCCTTTTGACGGTCTCCATCCTGCTTACCTTTTTAGTCGTCAGTCTGACGATGTACAGCAAATTTAACGGATATATGCATGAAAGTGTGCGGGAAGAAGCGGAATATATCAAAGTGGCAATCGAGGAGACGGATGGTGCATACCTGAATGAGAAAATCAGCAGTATGAAGTCGGATAACAGAATCACCCTGTTAAATACGGATGGTACGGTGTTATACGATTCTCTGGAAGATGCCTCCACGATGGGAAATCACAACGATCGCCCGGAGGTACGGGAGGCAGAAAAAGACGGCTCCGGTGAGATGCTCCGGTATTCGGAAACACTGGCCAAACAGACCTTTTATTATGCAGTCCGGCTGGAGGATGGTAAAATCCTCCGGGTGTCAAGAAGCATCGATTCCGTTCTGGGATACTTACAGTCCGGAATTGTACTGGTGGCAGTTCTGGTGCTGGGAATCATCGGTATCGCCTTTTTCGTGATCCAGAACCAGACAAAAAAATTGGTGGAGCCGATTAATAAGATGGATCTGGAACATCCGCTTCGGCATGTGGAATATGAGGAACTGCGTCCGCTTCTGGTGCGTGTTCACGAACAGAACCGCCAGATCGCAGGACAGATCCAGGAATTAAAAGAGCGTCATGAGGAATATCTGGCGATCACGGAGAATATGAAAGATGGTCTGGTGGTAGCAAGCCAGACAGAGGTACTTTCTATTAATAAGGCGGCACAGGAACTGTTTCAGGTACAGGCGAGCGACTGTATCCGAAAACCGATCAGCCGTGTCAGCCGGAACAAAGAACTGAAAAAAGCGCTGGACGGCGCACTGGCAGGCGAACATATCGAGACAGTGCTGGAGACACACGGACGTTTTTATCAGCTTCTTGCCAATCCGGTAAAAGTATCAGGAAAGACTTACGGTGCAGTTATCATGGTGTGGGATATCACAGAAAAAAATGCGGCAGAGCAGATGCGAAGAGAATTCTCCGCCAATGTATCGCATGAATTAAAAACCCCGCTGATGTCGATTTCGGGCTATGCGGAACTGATTGAAAATGGCATGGTACAGCAGGCAGACATCCCGGAATTTGCATCCCGTATTCATCAGGAAGCCAACCGGCTGACCGCACTGGTACAGGATATCATTCAGCTGTCCAAACTGGAAGAGGGAACCAGCCAGATGCAGGAAGAGACGGTAGATCTCTATGAACTGACAGAAGATATCGGTGATACGCTTCTTCACTCCGCCCAGAAAAAAGACATCACGATGAAAATCGAAGGAATCACCCAGGAAATCACCGGCGTCCGCCAGATCCTGTACGAAATGCTGTACAACCTGATGGATAACGGAATCAAATACAACGTAGAACACGGAAAACTCTGGGTACGCATGTGGAAAACCGCCGATAAAATCTACTGGCAAGTGGAAGACACCGGAATCGGAATCGCCAAAGATGAACAGGAACGGATCTACGAGCGCTTCTACCGCGTAGACAAAAGCCACTCCCGCCAGACCGGCGGCACCGGCCTGGGCCTGTCCATCGTAAAACACGGCGCCGCCCTCCACCACGCCCAGATCCGAACCGAAAGCCAACCCGGTCAGGGAACCAAAATCACCATAGAATTCCCACTCGACCGCGAAACCTGAGACATAACTGTAGATTCTTAACTTTTGAAGCTGAAAAAATGAAAGTGTGGAAAAAATTGACAAATACAGTTAAAATGCAACGGTGATGTGTAATAAATATATATTGGTAAATCAATATTAAAAATGAGTATGGATAAAAAATGTGAAAAATAAATCATGTGGTGCTGAAAGATGGGTAGTATTAAACAAAGTCCGATAGCATACCATCAACAAACTAACACAACGTTTCACAACCAGTAACCAGCCGAAAAACGAGTCCTGGGTGAGCGGATCAGTAAGGGGGAACACTTTGTGGGCGGTTAGGGAAAGCTTTAAGATCCAGTCCTTAGAAGAACTTGACAGTGAGCGGCTCTCCGCGAACTGGCATATAGTTCTTCTTAGGACTTAGCTTAAAGTTGCCCTGCCCACGTCTCCACGTTTGATCCGCTCACCCCGGACTCGTTTTTCGGCGTCCCCCTTACCAACAATTTTCGGCATCCCTACAATTTATAAATCACCACCGGAATCGGCGGATGATTCGGCCGATTATAATAACAGGAAAGCACTACCAAAAACCTCCGCGAATCCAGCCCTTTCAGATACTCAAGCACCCCATTTCGTTCCTCAAATCCACTATCCCCTCCACTGTAAATACAAAGACTGATACATCCTCCCGTTTTCAAAAGCTCCAGCCCCTGCTCCAGTGCCGCAATCGTCGATTCCTTATGCGTAGCAATCGAATGATCCCCCGAAGGAAGATATCCCAGGTTAAAAACAATACACGAAACCGTCCCCGGTCTGGCGTAATCACCCATATTGGCATGGCTGTCCAAAAACAGCGAAACCGGAGCCACCCCGTCCTGCCTCTCCAGCAACTTGCGGGTAGCATCCAGTGCCGCCTGCTGAATATCAAAAGCCAGCACCCGCCCGGAAGGACCGGCAAGTTGACTTAAAAACAGCGTATCATGCCCATTTCCCATTGTCGCATCGATACAGAGATCCCCCGGTTTTACCTGCGGCCGGATCAGCGAACGACACCATTCGGTAATCTGATATGGATTTGATTTCTTCATAAAATAAATACCTCAACCTTTCTCTAGAGCGTGTCTGAAAAATCATTTCCGCAATCTGCGAGCTCCACTTTGCGGTATATTTTACCCTCATTCGGTTGACGTAGCCCGCTACGCCGCCCTTATTCGGATAAAATCTCCCACAAACTGGGACTCGCAGCTCACGAAAAGCCTTTTTCAGACATGCTCTAGCAAATCATACGAATATTATAAACACGCAGCCGGGAAATGTAAAGCTGATGAAACTGGCAGGAAAAAGAGGACAGAATACTTGAAGTTTTAGAAAAAAGCAGGTATCATGGATAATAAATATGAAAAAGGAGCAACTATCAGAAAATCAGAAGATACAGACAGAAAGCTGGAGATAAAAGATGAATAAAGAACAACAGAGAAGAAATGCACGAAGACGGCGAAAACGAAGACGCCGTATGAGTTACCGGCAGAAAATTGTATACATGCAGATTACACTGATCACCGTGGCAATTTTCCTCGGACTGCTGGTAGGAGCGGCTGCACTGACCAAAGTGATGAACAACCGACAGGCACAGAACAGTGAAAAAACAGCAAGTCAGGAACAACAGGAAGAAACAACAGAACCAAAGAAAGATGACAGCAGTACAGACAACACAGACGATACTTCGAAGGATTCCCAAGAGGAGACAACGACACCGGAACCGACAGCGGAGCCGGTATCCATTACGGTAAGCATGGTTGGTGACTGTACACTCGGAACCGATGTGAATTTTGATCAGAGTACCAGCTTTGATGCATTTTACCAGATGAAAAACGATCCGGGATACTTTTTCCGGAATGTAAAGGACATTTTTACCGCAGATGATCTCACCGTGGCAAATATGGAGGGAACTCTGACAACTTCCAACGACCGGCAGCAGAAAACCTTTGCTTTCAAGGGTGATCCGTCCTATACGGAGATTCTTACCCGGGGCGGCGTGGAAGCCACAAACCTTGCCAATAACCACAGTCACGATTACGGAGATCAGAGCTATGAGGATACGATCCAGTATCTGGAAGCTGCCGGCATCACGACATTTGGCTATGACCGGACAGCTGTCATGGATGTGAAAGGCATCAAAGTGGGGCTGATCGGAATCTATGAACTGAAAGATGGTCTTGGCAGACAGCAGCAGGTGATCGATACGATACAGGAAGTAAAAGATCAGGGCGCACAGGTCATTATCGTAAGTTTCCACTGGGGAACCGAAAAATCAAACATTCCGGACGATATCCAGAAAACACTGGCGCATCTGGCGGTCGATCAGGGCGCTGATCTGGTAGTCGGACATCACCCGCATGTGCTTCAGGGAATCGAAAAATATCAGGGAAAAAATATTGTATACAGCCTTGGAAACTTCTGCTTCGGTGGAAATAAGAACCCGTCAGACAAAGATACGATGATCTTCCAGCAGACCTTTACCGTAGAAAACGGGGAGCTGGTGGAAGACGATGTGACTAATATTATCCCGTGCTCTCTTTCTTCGGAATCCGGCTACAACAATTATCAGCCGATGGTTCTGGAGGGAAGCGAAAAAGAACGGGTACTCCAGAAAATAGAAGAGTTCAGTGCAGCGTTAAATCAGTAACCCGATCAGCGACAGAAAAAGGGGATTACCATGAGAAAAGAAGAATTTTTGGAAAAACTGCGGGCACGGCTGTCTCAGACGATGTCCGTGCAGGAAGTGACAGCACAGGTTCATTACTATGAGAACTATATTCAGGAACAGATGCGAAACGGTAGATCAGAGGAAGAGGTACTGGCAGAACTCGGCGATCCGCTTCTGATCGCAAAGACACTGATGGATGTACAGGAGACCCAGGAAGGGTACAGCCGTCCGGAGACAAACATTTATGATGAACAAGGCGGACAGGAGGCCGACGATGTACAGAAAGAACTGCATCGAATGGAGATAAAGACCAGAGGAGGCTGTCTGCTGGCTGCTATTATTTTCGTTGTCATCGTGGCAATGATCCTGTGGGCGGCAGGTACGGTACTTATCCACTTGCTTCCGGTACTGATTCCGGCGATGGTGATCTTGCTGGTTGTGGCGTATTTTAAACAAAAATAAGAAAAAAGCAGAAGAGGTGTGAAGAAAACGCATCTTCTGCTTTTTTGCTATAGAAAAGGAAAAATGTGGAGGAACGGACGCAAAAGGTGGAAAAACCCGTCAGAAAATCATAAAAAAGTGGATAGTAAATACAGAAAACAAAGAAAATACCGAAAAATTAAAAAACGGAAAAGTGGGGACGTATCCCAGAAATACATGGTTTCAGACAAAGAGAAAGACCAGTAGGGGAGCTACTGGCCTTTCGAGGGGAGTATAAATAATTAATAAGGGGTTATTAATTGTAAAAAAAATTTTTGAAGGGTAAATTCTTTTTACAGGTTTGATTATAATACAGATCATTTGAAAATGCAACAAAGAAATGAATAAAGTCCTCTATTTTTGACATACTAACCCTGTAAATGAAACCGATGGTTCATCGGAACATTTACAAAACAAGGATGAGCAGGAGGAAATACACATGTCTAAAAACTATAACAAGTACAGCGAAGAGAACAAAGAAACCAACAAATACGGCATGACAGACGAGACAAACGAGGATGTCAAAACACAGAAAAAAGAAAACCGTTATGGCTCTGACAGCTATGACAGAAACAGTACCAACCGTTACAGCGATAAAAACAGACAGTAAACACAATGGTCTGTTCCGGGATTTGCCACCGGAACAGACTGATACATAAAAGCAGGCTGCGGATGTGCGGCGGGGCGAAGGAGTGCATAAGATAAGAAAAAAGGAGTTTTCTTGTGGATATACCTCTGATCTCTCCACGAAAGCTGGATCAGTATGTAGACCGCTATCCGGGAATCTGGATCGTCGACGTGCGTTCCGGGGAAGAATACCGAAGATCCCATATCCGACATGCCGTGAATATTCCGTATGAGCCGGGACAGATCTGGAAACTGCCGCGGGGAAAAGAGATTGTGGTGTACTGTGAACGGGGAGCCACCAGCATGGCAGCAGCCCGGGAGATGATTCGCCAGGGCTACCGCGCCGTTTCCGTGGCGGGCGGAATTACAGAATATAAAGGAAGAAATCTTGAGTTTTTCGGACAATCATAGTAGAATAAAAAATAATGTAAACCTATTGATATGCAATGCAAAAGAAACAGAGGGTGGCAATTCCGCCCTCTGACAAAGGAGAAAAGCCAATGAAATATATGATTGCTTCAGATATCCACGGATCTGCTTACTATTGCAGAAAAATGATGGAAGCTCTGGAAAAAGAGAAGGCAGACCGTCTGATCCTGCTTGGAGATCTTCTGTATCACGGTCCGCGAAACGATCTTCCGAAAGAATACGCGCCCAAAGAAGTGATTCAGATGCTGAACAAAGAAAAGAACCGCATCTATAATGTAAGAGGAAACTGCGACGCGGAAGTAGACCAGATGGTACTGGAATTCCCGGTGCTGGCAGATTACGGATTTATGGAGATCGACGGAAAGACCTTCTATATGAGCCATGGACATATCTACAACGAAAACAACCTGCCGCCACTGAAACCGGGAGACATTTTCATGCATGGACATACCCATGTGCTCCGCGCAGAGAAAGTGGGAGATATCACAATCCTGAACCCGGGTTCTGTATCTATCCCAAAAGAAGGCAATCCGCCAACGTATGCGATCCTGGAAAACAGCAGATTTACCATCAAGACATTTGAGGAAGAAATAATAAAGGAATACGATTTATGAGACAATTTGAACTGATTGCCCCGTGCCATTTCGGACTGGAAGCGGTGTTAAAAAGAGAAATCCTGGATCTTGGTTATGAGATCAGCAAGGTGGAAGACGGAAAGGTAAGTTTCTGGGGAGACGAGGAAGCGGTGGCTTATGCCAATATGTTCCTTCGAACCGCAGAAAGAATCCTGTTAAAAGTAGGAGAATTCAAGGCGTGTACCTACGATGAACTGTTTGAGGGCACAAAAGCCCTCCCATGGGAGGAATACATTCCGGAAAACGGAAAGTTCTGGGTAAAGAAAGCCTCTTCGATCAAGAGTAAACTGTTCAGTCCTTCCGATATTCAGTCCATCATGAAAAAAGCCATGGTGGAACGGATGAAACAGAAGTATCACAGAGAGCGGTTTGAGGAAGACGGAGTCAGCTATCCGGTGCGTGTATCTCTGATGAAAGATATTGTGACTGTGGGCATCGACACGACAGGGGTATCCCTACATAAGAGAGGATACCGAAAATTACAGTCCAAAGCACCGATCTCCGAGACACTGGCAGCAGCACTGATCATGCTGACGCCGTGGAAGAAAGACCGGATTCTGGTGGATCCTTTCTGCGGAAGCGGAACGTTCCCGATCGAAGCTGCCATGATGGCATGCAATATCGCTCCGGGTATGAACCGTTCGTTCCTTGCAGAGGACTGGATAAACCTGATTCCGCGCAAACACTGGTATAACGCACTGGAGGAGGCGCAGGATCTGGTACATATGGAAGAAAGTCTGGATCTGCAGGGATACGATATTGATCCGGAAGTAGTAAAAAATGCGAGAGAAAATGCGACAGCGGCGGGTGTGGATCATCTGATCCATTTCCAGCAGAGAGAAGTGGCGAAGCTGCGTCATCCGAAAAAATACGGATTTATCATCACCAATCCGCCATACGGCGAGCGTCTCGAAGAAAAAGAAATGCTTCCGGGGCTGTACCGCCAGATCGGTGAAGTGTATGAAAAACTGGATGCCTGGTCGATGTATCTGATCACCAGTTATCAGGATGCGGAGCGCTATATTGGAAGAAAGGCAGATAAGAACCGGAAAATCTATAATGGCATGATCCGGACCTATTATTATCAGTTCCTTGGTCCGAAACCGCCGAAACGCAGAGAGGGAGAGACACGATGAAACGTTTGATATTTGCCACGGGCAATCAGAATAAAATGCGGGAGATCCGGGAGATCCTTGCCGATCTTCCGGTGGAGATCCTGTCGATGAAAGAAGCAGGGATCGAAGCAGATATTGTCGAGGATGGAAAAACATTTGAAGAAAATGCGATCATCAAGGCAAAAGCGATCATGGAACTGACCGGAGAACTGGTCCTTGCCGACGATTCCGGTCTGGAAATTGACTATCTGAACAAAGAGCCGGGAATCTATTCCGCAAGATATATGGGAGAGGACACCTCTTACCGGATCAAAAATGCCAGCCTGATCGAGCGCCTGGCAGGGGTGCCGGATGAAAAAAGAACCGCCCGCTTTGTCTGTGCGATCGCAGCCGCATTTCCGGATGGAACCGTGAAAACCACCGAGGGAGTGATCGAAGGCCGGATCGGATATGAGGAACGCGGAGAGAACGGATTTGGCTATGATCCGATCTTTTATGTGCCGGAATTCGGCTGTACGACAGCAGAACTTCCCGAAGAACAGAAAAATGCGGTCAGCCACCGCGGAAAAGCACTGGAAAAGATGCGAGAGATCCTGAAAGAGAGTGTGAGCGCAGAATGAAGATTTTGGTAGTCAGCGACACGCACGGACACGATGAGAATCTGATGTGTGCCCTGCAGCGGGAATTGCCGATCGATGCACTGATCCACTGCGGGGATCTGGAAGGTTCCGAAGAGTATATCCCGGAGGCTGTGGAATGTCCCTGTTACTTCGTGAGAGGAAATAATGACTTTTTCAGCGATCTGCCAAAAGAAGAAGAGTTTACGCTGGGCAATTATCGGATCCTGGTGACGCACGGACATCTGTACGGTGTCTCGATGAGTACCTGTGTGCTGGAGGAAGAAGCGAGAAGCAGACAGGTACAGGTGGTTATGTTCGGACACACCCACTATCCGTATCTGGAAGAGATGGAAGATCTGACGGTTTTAAACCCGGGCAGTCTTTCCTATCCCCGCCAGCCCGGACGTAAGCCGAGCTATCTTGTGATGGAAATTGATGAGCAGGGCAAGGCACATTACGAACACCGATACCTCGAAAAAGCCTGAAAAATAAGGAAAAATCGGGAAAATAAAAAAAATTAAAAAAATTTGAAAAAAGGTGTTGACTTTTAGAGAACTATACACTATAATACTCCTTGTGCTGAGCGAGAGAGCTCAACACGAGGAACGAAACGGGGTGTGGCTCAGCTTGGCTAGAGCGCCTGGTTTGGGACCAGGAGGTCGCAGGTTCGAATCCTGTCACCCCGACTTAACAACTAAATATTTCCTTTGCGGGTGTAGTTCAATGGTAGAACACCAGCCTTCCAAGCTGGATACGTGGGTTCGATTCCCATCACCCGCTTCCATCAGACAATATCTGATGAGTACGTGTTTGTAGCTCAGTTGGATAGAGCAACGGCCTTCTAAGCCGTGGGTCGGGGGTTCGAATCCCTCCAAGCACGTTTCTTTTCTCTAAAGAGGAAAGGTATGGTGGGTATAGCGCAGTTGGTTAGCGCGCCAGATTGTGGCTCTGGAGGCCCAGGGTTCGAATCCCTGTATCCACCCTGCCGTAAGGCGTACGTTGGGCTATCGCCAAGCGGTAAGGCACAGGACTTTGACTCCTGCATTCGGCAGTTCGAATCTGCCTAGCCCAGGTTATGGGATATTAGCTCAGTTGGTAGAGCACTTGACTTTTAATCAAGTTGTCCGGGGTTCGAATCCCCGATGTCTCATCGGACAAGCCTAGTGCTTGTCCTTTTTTCGTTGTAGGATACAGGCGGTTATGGCGGAATTGGCAGACGCGCTGGTTTTAGGTGCCAGTGGGCAACCGTGTGGGTTCGAGTCCCACTAACCGCATTATATAGAAAGTATTGATATCATATCTTAGATTCTGATTGATTTCCCAGAGGATAAAAATTATAGAAGAACTGAAAAAGGAGGCCATTAGCGTATGAAAGAAAGAAAATGGCTGGCAGATCTGCCGAAAGTTGATCTCCATTGCCATCTGGATGGTTCACTGAATCTGGAAACGGTACGAAACCTGACGGGCAAGCAGGAGATTTCATGGGAGGATCTGCAGGCGGCAGCAGACTGTGACAGTCTGAAGACCTATCTGGAGAAATTTGATCTTCCGCTGCTCGGGATGCAGACGGCAGAGGGGCTGCGGGAGGCGGCAAAGTCGTTTCTGCTGGATCTGAAAAAAGAAAATGTGATGTATGTGGAAGTGCGTTTTGCCCCGCAGCTTTCCGTTCATGAAGGATTTGGCTGTTCGCAGGTCATCGAGGCGGTTCTTGAGGGGCTGCGGGAGGCAGAAGCGATCTGTAAGATCTCCTGGCGGGTGATCTGCTGTGCAATGCGCCATCATACGATGGAACAGAATCTGGAAGTGTTCCGGACTGCCACAGAGTATCTGGATCGCGGGGTGTGTGCGGTGGACCTTGCAGGGGATGAGGCATCCTATCCGGCATCACAGTTTACAGACCTGTTTGCGGAGGCGAGAGCACTGGGTATCCCGTTTACGATCCATGCAGGTGAATGCCACAGCACGGAAAATGTGAGAACTTCGATCGAGATGGGCGCAAAAAGGATCGGACACGGGATCGCGATGAAAGAAGATCCGGAACTGATGAAACTGGCAGCGGAAAGAGACGTGGGGATCGAGATGTGCCCTTGCAGCAATTTTCAGACGAAAGCGGTGCAGGAGGGAGAAGAATATCCACTGGCGCTCTTTTGGGAACAGGGGCTTCTGGTAACGGTTAATACCGATAATCGTACCGTCAGTCAGACCAGCGAGACCAGAGAACTGAAGATGGCACTGGAACTGATGGAAGCGTCCCAAAAACCGGTGGAAGATGAGAAGACATTTTGCAGAAAACTGATGGAAAACAGTATCCGGACAGCATTTTTGCCGGAGGAAGAAAAGGAGCGTCTGCGACATATTCTGGAAAAATTTTCCTGAGGAAAGCAGAGGCATAAGTTGACAAACCGCAGACACGATGGTAGGCTAGAACCATCTCGGGTGTCAGATCGGACATACAGAAAGGAATCATGAAATGAGAGAAAAATACGAATCATTATCAGCCGGACAGCTTCGGGAAGTAGCCAAAGCAAGAGGACTGAAAGGAATCTCTGCTCTGAGGAAAGAGGAACTTGTACAGCGGATGCTGGATGAGGACGCCAAAGAGCAGGAAAAACAGATTGAAGATAAAAAAGCAGAATTTGGACAGTTGGACAGTGGCATCGAGGCAAATGGGATTCTGGAAGTGCTCGCGGACGGTTATGGATTTATCCGCAGCGATAATTACATGCCGGGTGAAAATGATGTGTATGTATCCCCTTCTCAGATTCGCCGCTTCAATCTGAAGACAGGAGATATTGTACGGGGAAGTACAAGAGTAAAAAAAGAAAATGAAAAGTTCGGTGCACTGCTGTATGTGACTTCTATCAACGGCATGTCACCGAATGAGAACACCAAACGGTATAATTTTGAAGATATGACGCCGATTTTCCCGGATTCCCGCCTGCGTCTGGAACGCCCGGGCGGAAGCATGGCGATGCGGATTGTAGATCTGATCAGCCCGATCGGAAAAGGGCAGAGAGGTATGATCGTATCTCCACCGAAAGCCGGTAAAACGACACTGTTAAAAGAGGCAGCGCAGTCCATTCTTCGAAACAGCCCGGATATGCATCTGATCATTCTGCTGATCGATGAACGTCCGGAGGAAGTAACCGATATCCGGGAGGCGATCCGCGGAGACAATGTAGAAGTTATTTATTCTACATTCGATGAACAGCCGGAACACCACAAACGGGTATCCGAGATGACAATTGAGAGAGCGAAGCGCCTGGTAGAACATAAAAAAGATGTCACGATCTTTATTGACAGTATCACACGACTGGCAAGGGCATACAACCTGACCGTTCCGCCGAGTGGAAGAACACTTTCCGGTGGTCTGGATCCGGCGGCTCTGCATATGCCGAAACGCTTCTTCGGTGCTGCGAGAAATATGAGAGAGGGTGGAAGCCTGACCATCCTTGCCACAGCACTTGTGGATACCGGAAGTAAGATGGATGATGTGGTATACGAAGAGTTCAAGGGTACCGGTAACATGGAGCTGGTACTGGATCGAAAACTGCAGGAAAAGAGAGTATTCCCGGCTATCGATATCGCAAAATCAGGAACCAGAAGAGAGGATCTGCTGCTGAGCCAGGACGAGCAGGAAGCCGTCTATATCATGCGAAAAGCCCTGAACGGTATGAAGGCAGATGAGGCGGTAGAAAACATTCTGAACATGTTTACAAAGACCCGAAACAACCAGGAACTGGTAAATCAGGTAAAGAATCAGAAATTTATCTAAAAGCACTTGCTTTTTTTTGGAGTACATGCTATAATTTACAAGCTGTTTAAATTTGAGAAAATAGTAAAATATATATAAGAAAATTGGAAGAGGTGAAAGAAATGAGAGAAGGAATCCATCCAGATTATTATCAGGCAACAGTAACATGTAACTGCGGTAACACATTCGTAACAGGTTCTACAAAGAAAGATATCCATGTAGAAATCTGCTCCAAATGTCATCCATTCTACACTGGTCAGCAGAAAGCTGCTGCAGCTCGTGGACGTATTGACAAGTTCAACAAAAAATACGGTATTAACGCATAAGACAATAAGAAAAGACAAGCGGGTTGAGGTTTTTACAAATCTCAACCTGTTTTTCTCTATAGGAATGTAAGGGAGAAACGATGAAATCTTCAAATATAGGTGGTCAGGCCGTCATGGAAGGTATCATGATGCGCAGTGGAGATCAGTATTCCATTGGTGTCAGAAAGCCGGACGGTGAGATCGAGGTGAAGGTGGAGCCATACAAGAGCTGGGCAAAAGACAGTAGCATTTGGAAACTGCCTGTTTTCCGGGGTGTGGCTTCTTTTTTTGAATCTTTGATTGTGGGGATCCAGTGTCTGATGTACTCGGCAAGCTTTATCGAGGACGAAGAAGAGGAAGATACCGGAAAACCCAAAAAAGAAAAGACAGAAGAACAGAAAGAAAAAGAAGAAAAATGGCTGATGTACGGAACGATGACATTTTCCGTGGTATTTTCCATCGCTCTGTTTATCATGCTGCCTTATTTTCTGGCAAACTTTCTGCGACATGTGACAACATCGGAGGGACTGATTGCCGTTGTGGAAGCATGCGTGCGTATGATCCTGTTTCTCGGATATCTGGTGCTGATTTCCAGAATGAAAGATATCCAGCGGGTATTTATGTACCACGGAGCGGAACATAAGTGTATCAACTGTGTGGAACACGGACTGGAACTGAATGTGGAGAATGTGATGAAAAGCTCCAGAGAGCACAAACGCTGCGGAACGAGTTTTTTGCTGTTTGTCATGATCGTCAGTATTATTTTCTTCCTGTTTATCCGGGTGTCTTCCCCGGTACTGCGGGTGGTGATCCGTCTGCTTCTGATGCCGGTCATTGCCGGAGTATCGTATGAGATTATCCGTCTGGCAGGAAAAAGTGACAATAAGATCGTGGCGCTGTTGAGTAAACCGGGGCTGATGCTGCAGCATCTGACAACGAGAGAGCCGGAACCGGAGATGGCGGAGGTTGCCATCGCAGCGGTGGAAGCGGTATTTGACTGGAGAAGTTATCTGAAAGAGAACTTTCCGGAACAGTACGGAGAACAATCATGAGTACATTGAGACAGCTGCTTTCATGGGGAAGCGGAACACTTGCAAACGCTGAAGTCCCGGACAGCGGACAGGATGCGTGGATGCTGATGGAAGAAGTGTTCGGGATTGAAAAAAGCTATTATTTTCTTCACGGAGATGATAAAATAGACCCGAATACACAGAAAAGATATGAGGATATGATCCGAGAGCGTGCAAAGCGGATTCCGGTACAGTATCTGACCGGAAAAGCATGGTTTATGGGCTATGAATTTCTGGTCAATTCCAGTGTACTGATTCCGAGATTTGATACGGAAGTGCTGGTGGAAGAGGCGAAGAAACATATTATGCCGGGATGCCGGCTGTTGGATGTGTGTACCGGCAGTGGCTGTATCCTGCTGAGTCTGTTGGCAGAGTGTAAAGACAGGATTGCCATGGCAATGGGTGTGGATATTTCCAAAGATGCGCTGCAGGTTGCAATTGCAAACGGAAACCGGATGGAGCTTCCGGCGCAATTTCGGGAGAGCGATCTGTTTACGCATGTTACGGGTACTTATGATGTGATCGTGTCGAACCCGCCGTATATTGCGACCGGAGAACTGGCGGATCTGATGCCAGAGGTACGGGATCATGAGCCGGTGCTGGCGCTTGACGGAATGGAAGACGGATTGTATTTTTACCGGAAGATCGTGTCGCAGGCGGATGGATATCTGGCGCAGGGCGGATGGCTCTGTTTCGAGATTGGGTACGATCAGGGAGCGGCGCTGAAAGAAATGATGACAGAAGCCGGCTACGGACAGGTGCAGATCATCAAAGATCTGGCAGGACTTGACCGGGTAGCCGTCGGACAGAAAAAATAGAAGAATATACCAGGAGGAAAAGGAATGTTTGATAAATTAGAAGATCTGCTGGTTCGTCTGGAAGAGATTTTAAGTGAATTAAATGAGCCGGGTGTGGCAAATGATCCGGCGCGTTTTCAGAAACTGATGAAGGAACAGAGTGAACTGCAGCCTATCGTGGATGCATACAAAGAGTATAAAGCATGTCAGCAGACGGTAGAAGAGAGCCTGATGATGTTGGACGAAGAATCTGACGAAGAGATGCGTGAGATGCTCAAAGAGGAACTTTCCGATGCAAAAAGCAGAATCGAAGAACTCGAGACAGAGTTAAAGATCCTATTACTGCCGAAAGACCCGAATGACAGCAAAAACGTTATCGTTGAGATCCGTGCCGGTGCCGGTGGTGACGAGGCAGCCTTATTTGCAGCGGAGATCTACCGGATGTATGTAAAATACGCAGAGTCCCGCAGATGGAAAACCGAACTGATGTCCCTGAACGAAAACGGAATCGGCGGTTTCAAGGAAGTTACCTTTATGATCAACGGAGCGGGTGCGTATTCCCGTCTGAAGTATGAGAGTGGTGTACACCGTGTACAGCGTGTACCGGAGACCGAATCCGGCGGACGTATCCATACTTCCACCATTACCGTAGCGATCATGCCGGAGGCGGAAGAGATCGACTTCCAGCTGGATCTGAATGACTGTAAATTTGATGTGTTCCGTGCGTCCGGTAACGGTGGACAGTGTGTCAATACGACCGATTCTGCCGTACGTCTGACCCATATCCCGACCGGTATCGTCATTTCCTGTCAGGATGAAAAGTCACAGCTGAAAAACAGAGATAAAGCACTGCGTGTCCTGCGTTCCCGTCTGTATGATATGGAACTGCAGAAACGTCATGACGAAGAGGCAGAAGCGAGAAGAAGCCAGGTAGGTACCGGAGACCGTTCCGAAAAGATCCGTACTTACAACTTCCCGCAGGGACGTGTGACTGATCACAGAATCAAACTGACCCTGCATCGGCTGGATGCGATCTTAAACGGAGATCTCGATGAGATCATCGACAGCCTGATCGCCGCAGACCAGACCGCAAAACTGGCAAAAATGAACCAGTGATACCAGGGTCAAAAACATGAGTAAGTAGCCATTTTTCGAAGGAAAATGAGCGGATTACGAAGGTTTTTGAGGATTGTGAGAGTACGAAGTACGGAACAATCCGGTATCACAACATGATATATTATTAAAAAGATCGGAGGAAACATCATGGGAAAATATTTTGGTACAGATGGTTTTCGAGGAGAGGCAAATGTGGATCTGACCGTGGAACACGCCTACAAAGTGGGAAGATTTCTCGGATGGTACTATGGAAAAGATCACAAAGCACAGATTGTGATCGGAAAAGATACAAGAAGAAGCAGTTACATGTTTGAGTATTCTCTGGTAGCAGGACTGACCGCTTCCGGTGCGGATGTTTATCTGCTTCATGTAACTACCACACCGAGTGTTTCCTATGTGGTGCGGACAGAAAATTTTGACTGCGGAATCATGATCTCCGCCAGCCATAATCCGTTCTACGATAACGGCATCAAGATTATCGGCGGTAACGGACAGAAGATGGACGCGGAAGTGGAAACGATGATCGAAGCCTATATTGACGATGATGTTCCGAAGATCCCGTTTGCAACGAAAGAAAACATCGGACGGACCGTGGACTTCTCCGCGGGAAGAAACCGCTACATCGGTTATCTGATCTCCATTCCGATCCGATCGTTCAAGAATTACAGAGTCGGACTGGACTGTGCCAACGGAAGCGCTTCCTCTGTGGCAAAGAGCGTATTTGACGCACTGGGAGCCAAAACTTATGTGATCAACAACGAACCGGACGGAACGAACATTAATACGAACTGCGGTTCCACCCATATCGAGGTGCTGCAGCAGTTTGTCAAAGAAAAACATCTGGATGTGGGATTTGCCTACGACGGAGATGCGGACCGCTGTATCGCTGTGGATCATCTGGGCAATGTAGTGGACGGTGACCTGATCCTGTATATTTGCGGAAAATACATGAAAGAGACCGGAAAACTGGAAAACAACACAATCGTTACGACGATCATGTCCAATCTCGGTCTGTATAAAGCCTGTGACCGGGAGGGGATCCGGTACGAAAAAACAGCAGTGGGTGACAAATACGTCTGTGAGAATATGATGGCGAACGGACACAGCCTCGGCGGCGAACAGTCCGGTCATATCATTTTCAGCAAACATGCAACGACGGGAGACGGTATCCTGACCTCCCTGATGCTGATGGAAGTGATCATCGAGAAAAAACTGCCGTTAAATATCCTGGCATCCGAGGTGTCGATCTATCCGCAGCTTCTGGAAAATGTCCGGGTTGCCAACAAAGCAGCTGCAAGAAACAACGAAGAAGTGAAAAAAGCAATCGCATCGGTGGAAGAAGAGCTGGGAGAGGACGGAAGAATCCTCGTAAGAGAGAGCGGTACGGAGCCGGTGATCCGTGTCATGGTAGAAGCCAGAAAAGACGCGATCTGCCGTGAGATGGTACAGCGGGTGATCGATGTGATGGATAAAGAGGGACTGATTTTGTCATGAGAAAAGAGGTACTGGCGATTGGATGTGCGCTGATGATGCTGTGTGGCTGTGGAAACAACAGTGCGGCGCAGCATTATGAGAGCGGATGGGCAGCCTTGGAAAAGAAAGATTACAGCACTGCGGAACAAGAATTTCAGCAGGTGATCGATCTGGACAGCCGGCTGGCGGAAAGTTACCGGGCAGAAGGAATTGCGTACTATTCGGAAGGGGCTTACCCGGAGGCGATAGCCGCTTTTTCAAGAAGTCTGAACAATATGGATGATCCGGACAAAGAATTTAAGAAAGATGTACAGTTTTATCTTGCCCAGGCGCGGATGGATTATGGCGAGGTGGACAAGGCGATTGAAGTCTACAGTGAGATCCTGAAAGCCGGAGAAGACGCGCAGGCGTTCTTTTTGAGAGGAAAGGCATATATTATTTCCATGGATGATTACGAAAATGCCGGGAAAGACTTTCAGAGAGCGTTAAAAGGCTGTGAGGATTACAATCTGTACATCAATATTTATCAGATCTATGTGGATAATAACAAGGCAGTGGACGGTGACGCCTATCTGAAGATGGCGCTGGAATTAGAGCCGCAGGACGGGGAAGACTACTACCACAGAGGAAGAATCTACGAATATGAAAAAAATTATGAGGCAGCCAGAGATGAGCTGAAAACTTCGATGGAACAGGGATACGAGGATGCCATGCTGCTTCTGGGACGGGTATATCTGGAGATGGAAGATCCGGCAAGTGCCAGATCCATGTATCAGGAATATCTGCAAAAAAGCGAACAGGGTGCGAAAGCCTATAACGGACTCGCGATGTGTGATATCTATGACGGTGCGTATGACAGTGCGCTGGAAAATATTGCACGGGGGCTGAAAGAGAACTCCAAAGAGGATGAGCAGGGGCTTTTGTATAACGAGATCGTGGCGTATGAATACAAGCGTGATTTTGCCACGGCGAAAGAGAAGATGAAAACATATCTGGAACAGTATCCGGAAGACGAGGCGGCACTCCGGGAGAACGAGTTTCTTTCTACCAGATAGGAGGAAAAAGACATGTATGAGATGGGGGAACAGCTGGAACGGGTGATTCTGGCAGGCGTGCAGACGCATGAGTCTGATGATACCGTACAATCTTTATATGAACTGAGAGAACTGGCAGAGACAGCAGGAGCGGTCACTGTGGGAACGATCATGCAAAGCAGAGAGACGATTCATCCGGCAACGTACCTTGGAAAAGGAAAGCTGGAGGAGTTAAAGGAACTGCTGTATGACCTGGATGCTACCGGCGTGATCTGCGACGATGAGCTTTCCCCTGCCCAGTTAAACAACCTGGAACAGGAGCTGGAATGCAAAGTGATGGACAGAACGATGGTCATTTTGGATATCTTTGCACAGAGGGCAAAAACCAGCGAAGGAAAGATCCAGGTGGAACTTGCCCAGTTAAAATACCGGGCGGCACGGCTGGTCGGTATGCGAGCCTCCCTGTCCCGTCTGGGCGGTGGGATCGGTACACGTGGACCCGGAGAGAAAAAGCTGGAGATGGACCGTCGACTGATCCACAGCCGGATCGGTCAGTTAAAAGAACAGCTCGAACAGGTGCAGAAGCACCGCGAACTGATCCGCAGCCAGCGGGATAAGAGCCAAGTGAAGGTGGCGGCGATCGTAGGATACACCAACGCAGGCAAATCCACGTTGCTCAATACGATGACACAGGCAGGGGTTCTTGAGGAAAATCAGTTGTTTGCCACGCTGGATCCAACCACAAGGGCACTGGATCTTCCGGGAAAACAGCAGATTCTTCTGACGGATACCGTAGGATTTATCCGGAAACTGCCGCATCATCTGATCGAGGCGTTTAAAAGTACGTTGGAGGAAGCAAAATACGCGGACATGATCCTCCATGTGGTGGATGCGTCCAACCCGCAGATGGATGAGCATATGCAGGTGGTCTACGATACCCTGCGACAGCTTGGCGTGTCGGATAAGAAAGTGATCACACTGTTTAACAAACAGGATCTGTGTACGGATAAGGAACAGCTCAGAGATTTTCAGGCGGATCATGTGCTCCAGATCTCGGCAAAGAACGGACAGGGACTCGAGGAGTTAAAGGAACTTCTCGCGGAGGTTCTGCGCGAAGGACAGATCTATATCGAGCGTCTGATTCCGTACGATCAGGCTGGGATTATTGCCCGGATCCGAAGACACGGACAGGTGGTACAGGAAGAATTTCTGGCGGAAGGAATTTCTCTGAAGGCATATGTGCCGATGGAGGTTTACAGTCAGATCTGAGAAAAGAAGAAAGAAGAGGGAAAAGCCCTATAGAAAGGCGGTTTTCTCTCTTTTCAAGGTTACATAACATTACTACCATATATTGTGCAAGTAGAAAATACGACACAATATATGGTAGTTTTTTGTATTGACAGAGAAAGAACGGTTTGCTACTATAGTAGTCGACACATCCGCCAAACAAAGTTTCGGAAAGCGTCAGAAGCAGGAAGACACACATCCGTGTATCTTGCAAAAGCAACAGGAAAAGAGGATGGAAGAATGTTTAATGTTATAAAACGTGATGGGGAAGTCGCAGCGTTTCAGCTGAGTAAAATTACACAGGCGATCGAGAAAGCGTTCCAGGCGCAGGAAAAACAGTATACGCCGGATATGATGGAGATGCTCGGACTGCGGGTAACTGCGGATTTCCAGAATAAGATAAAAAAAGACCAGGTGTCTGTGGAAGATATCCAGGACAGTGTGGAAAATGTTCTGATCCAGTGCGGTTATTCAGAAGTGGCAAAAGCTTATATTCTCTACCGCAAACAGAGAGAAAAAGTAAGAAATATGAAATCCACGATTCTGGACTATAAAGAAATCGTAAACAGCTATGTGAAAGTGGAAGACTGGCGTGTCAAAGAGAACTCTACAGTGACGTATTCCGTCGGTGGTCTGATCTTAAGCAACTCCGGAGCGGTAACAGCAAACTACTGGCTGTCCGAGATCTATGACAAAGAGATCGCAGACGCACACAGAAACGCAGATATCCATATTCACGACCTTTCCATGCTGACCGGATACTGTGCCGGCTGGTCGTTAAAACAGCTGATTAAAGAGGGATTAGGGGGAATAGAAGGCAAGATCACTTCTGCTCCGGCAAAACATCTGAGCGTTCTGTGCAACCAGATGGTCAATTTCCTTGGCATCATGCAGAACGAATGGGCAGGTGCGCAGGCATTTTCTTCTTTCGACACCTACCTGGCTCCGTTTGTAAAAGCAGACCATCTGACCTATCCGGAAGTGAAAAAATGTATCGAAGCTTTTATCTACGGCGTCAATACACCGAGCCGCTGGGGAACCCAGGCTCCGTTCTCCAACATCACACTGGACTGGACCGTTCCGGATGACCTGGCAGAACTTCCGGCGATCGTTGGCGGAAAAGAGATGGACTTTAAATACAAAGACTGTAAAAAAGAGATGGACATGGTCAACAAGGCATTTATCGAGGCGATGATCGAGGGCGATGCCAACGGCAGAGGATTCCAGTATCCGATCCCGACCTACTCCATCACAAAAGAATTCGACTGGTCTGATACCGAAAACAACCGTCTGCTCTTTGAGATGACATCCAAATACGGAACCCCGTATTTTTCCAACTATATCAACAGCGATATGCAGCCGAGCGATGTAAGAAGTATGTGCTGCCGTCTGCGTCTGGATCTGAGAGAACTGCGTAAAAAGACCGGAGGATACTTCGGTTCCGGCGAAAGCACCGGTTCTGTAGGCGTGGTAACGATCAATATGCCGCGGATCGCTTATCTGTCTCAGGATGAGGACGAATTTTATCAGCGTCTGGACCGTCTGATGGACATTTCCGCGCGTTCCCTGCACATCAAGAGAGAAGTGATCGGAAAACTGCTGGATGAGGGTCTGTACCCGTATACCAAGCGCTATCTGGGAAGCTTTGACAATCATTTCTCCACCATCGGTCTGGTGGGAATGAATGAGGCTGGTCTGAATGCAAGATGGCTTCGCGCGGATATGGCTGACGAGAAGACACAGAAGTTTACAAAAGACGTCCTGAACCATATGAGAGAGCGGCTGTCCGATTATCAGGAAGAATACGGAGAACTGTATAACCTGGAGGCAACACCGGCAGAATCCACCGCGTATCGCCTGGCAAAACATGACAAGAAACATTATCCGGATATCATTACCGCTGGTCATGAAGGAGATACTCCGTATTACACGAACAGCTCGCACCTGCCGGTAGATTATACTTCGGATATCTTCGATGCCCTGGATGTGCAGGATGAGTTACAGACACTGTACACATCCGGTACAGTCTTCCATGCATTCCTGGGAGAGAAACTTCCGGACTGGAAGGCGGCAGCGACACTGGTAAGAAAGATCGCAGAAAATTACCGTCTGCCTTACTATACCCTGTCACCGACATATTCCGTATGTAAAGAGCACGGATATATTGCAGGGGAGCATTTCACCTGCCCGACCTGTGGCAAGAAAGCGGAGGTTTACAGCCGAATCACCGGATATTATCGTCCGGTACAGAACTGGAACGACGGAAAAGCACAGGAATATAAAAACAGAACCGTGTACGATATCCTTCATTCTGGTGCACCGGCAGCAAAACCGGTGGAAGCAGAGAAAAAAGAAGAACAGCCGGCAGTGGGTGGAAAACATGCTACCAGAACCATGGTTACGATGACAAAAGACGATGTGAAGATCCAGCATCCGGACACGGTCAAATATCTGTTTACTACAAGTACCTGTCCAAACTGCAAGATTGCGAAAAAGATGCTTGCGGAGGCGGAAGAAGAGTATCAGCTGATCGATGCTGAGAAAAACCCGGAACTGGTATCCAGATACGGTATCATGCAGGCACCGACGCTGGTAGTCATCGAAGGCGACGAGACAAAGAAATATGTAAATGCTTCCAATATTCAGAAATATGTGGAAGAAAATGAGTAAGAGATAAATAAGAAACAAAATTTACAGCAACAGAAAAAAGCGGGAGCGCAGGGAATCAGAGATGAGGAACTGCGCTTCCGCTTTTTGTTAGTAATGATTGAAAATCTGCACTTATATGCCACACTGACAAGTGCTGCGGTAACAGGAAAACTCTGAAAAGTACAGGTATAAAAAATCCCCGGCAGAAACCGTCCTGCCGGGGATAACTGTTTCACATTATTTATTATTATTTTTTACTTCCTGCATCATCAGCGCACGAACTTTCAGCGGCAGTCCGAACAGAGTGATGAATCCGTCAGCATCGTGGTGATCGTACATATCACCGGTTGTGAAGGATGCCAGAGACTCGTTGTACAGGCTGTATGGAGAAGTGGTACCGGCTTTGATGATGTTGCCTTTGTACAGTTTGAATTTTACTTCGCCAGTTACATATTTCTGTGTGGACTCTACGAAAGCCTGGATAGCTTCACGCAGTGGTGTGAACCATTTTCCTTCGTATACTACCTGTGCAAACTGGCTGCCCAGTTTTTTCTTGGTTTCCATGGTTTCACGATCCAGGATCAGTTCTTCCAGCTGATCGTGAGCTTCCATCAGAATGGTTCCGCCAGGAGTTTCGTATACACCACGGGATTTCATACCAACAACACGGTTTTCTACGATATCGATGATACCGATACCATGTTTTCCGCCCAGGGCGTTCAGTTCGGTGATGATCTCGGAAACTTTCATTGCTTTTCCGTTCAGAGTTTTCGGAACACCGGCTTCAAAAGTCATGGTTACATATTCCGGCTGATCCGGAGCATCTTCCGGAGAAACACCGAGAACCAGCAGATCTTTGTAGTTTGGTTCGTTGGAAGGATCTTCCAGTTCCAGTCCTTCGTGGCTGATGTGCCACAGGTTACGGTCACGGCTGTAGCTGTGTTTTGCATCGAACGGAAGGTCGATACCATGCTGTTTGATGTATTCCAGCTCATCTTCACGGGACTGCATGGTCCATACATCTGTCATACGCCATGGAGCGATGATCTTCAGATCCGGAGCCAGAGCTTTGATACCCAGTTCAAAACGGATCTGGTCATTTCCTTTACCGGTAGCACCGTGGCAGATCGCAGTAGCGCCTTCTTTTCTGGCGATCTCTACCAGACGTTTTGCGATTGCCGGACGTGCCATGGAAGTACCCAGCAGATATTTGTGTTCGTATACGGCACCGGCCTGTACACAAGGTACGATGTATTCGTCGCAGAATTCATCTACGATATCTTCAATATATAATTTGGAAGCGCCGGACATGGCAGCTCTTTTATCCAGACCATCCAGTTCTGCTCCCTGACCGCAGTTTACACAGCAACAGATAACGTCATAGTCGAAAGTTTCTTTCAGCCACGGGATCAGTGCAGTCGTGTCTACTCCACCGGAATACGCTAAGATTACTTTTTCTTTCATTATAATATCCTCCTTACAGGTATATGTTATTGTACGGTCCTGTTTATCGGTATACAATGTATTTTTATGCATCCATCTGCATAGAAAAACAGAACGAAATCAAATTCAGATGAATTTCACAAGGCATAATATACATCATATAAAAGGAAAAAGCAAGAGAGAAATGGAAAAAAAATAAAAAACTTGCATAATATTCACTGATGCTGTATAATTATGCAACTGTAAGGAGAAAAAATGAAAGATCTCGTCCAAGACACTTTACTTTGACAGTGGAAGAGAGTAGAATAAATTAACATATGAAATGATACCAGGGTCAAAAGGTTAGAAATCTGACGCAAGCTTGCTTGCAGGAAGAGTTCTGACCTTGGGACCCGCCAAAAACATGAGTAAGTAGCCATTTTTCGAAGAAAAATGAGCGGATTACGAATGTTTTTGAGGATTGTGGGAGTACGAAGTACGGAACAATCCGGTATCAGAGGGGGCAAAATACTTTTTGACCCTACATCATGAAGAAAGAGGAGATTGAGAAAATGATTAAAGTTGGTATTATTGGAGCAACCGGATATGCAGGATCCGAACTGGTGCGTATCCTTCTGGGACATAAAGATGTAGAGATTAAATGGTATGGATCACGAAGCTATATTGATAAGAAATATGCATCCATTTACCAGAACTTCTTCCAGCTGGTAGATGCAACCTGCATGGATGATAATATGGAAGCTCTGGCAGATCAGGTGGATGTGATTTTCACAGCAACTCCTCAGGGACTGTGCGCATCGCTGGTAAACGAAGAGATTCTTTCCAAAGTAAAGATCATCGATCTGAGTGCGGATTTCCGTATCAAAGATGTAAAAGTATATGAAGAATGGTACAAACTGGAGCACAAATCTCCCCAGTTTATCGAAGAAGCCGTTTACGGACTGTGTGAGATCAACCGTGAGGATGTAAAGAAAGCCCGCCTGGTAGCCAATCCGGGATGCTACACAACCTGCAGTATCCTGACCTGCTATCCGCTGGTAAAAGAAGGCATCATCGATCCGAATACGATCATCGTAGATGCAAAATCCGGTACCTCCGGTGCAGGACGAGGTGCGAAAGTGGACAACCTGTTCTGCGAAGTCAATGAAAATATGAAAGCCTACGGCGTGGCAACTCACCGTCATACTCCGGAGATTGAAGAACAGCTGGGTTATGCATGCGGCGAGAAGATCACGATCAACTTCACCCCGCATCTGGTGCCAATGAACCGCGGTATCCTGGCAACTGCCTATGCAAGCCTGAAAAAAGATGTGACTTATGAAGAAGTAAAAGCAATTTACGATAAATATTATGCAGATGAGAAATTTGTCCGTGTACTTGAAAAAGATGTCTGCCCGCAGACCAAATGGGTAGAAGGCAGCAACTATGTGGACGTAAACTTCAAGATCGATCCGAGAACCAACCGGATCATCATGATGGGAGCCATTGATAACCTGGTAAAAGGAGCAGCAGGACAGGCGGTTCAGAACATGAACCTGATGTTTGGTCTGAAAGAGAGCGAAGGACTTGAACTGGTTCCGATGTTCCCGTAAATATCCGGTCGATCATAACGAAGAGTTAAAGGAGAATTGACATATGAAGATCATTGACGGCGGTGTTACCGCAGCAGAAGGATTTCAGGCAGCAGGACTGGCAGCCGGAATTAAAAAAGGAAATACAAAAGATATGGCGCTGGTATACAGCGAGAAACCGTGTGTGGCAGCAGGAACTTTCACGACCAACGTGGTAAAGGCAGCCCCGGTAAAATGGGATCAGCATATTGTATACGAAGCACCGACAGCACAGGCGATCGTATGTAACAGCGGTGTGGCAAATGCATGTACCGGTGAAGAAGGATATGGATACTGCAAAGAAACAGCAAAGATTGCTGCAGAAGTTTTACAGATTCCGGAAGATTCCGTACTGGTGGCATCCACCGGTGTCATCGGAAAACAGCTTCCGATGGATCTTCTTGGCGCAGGCGTAAAGAATCTGGTACCGCTGTTATCCCATACAAGAGAGGCAGGAAAACTGGCAGCACAGTCGATCATGACCACCGACACCGTATCGAAAGAAGTGGCAGTGACCATGGAGATCGGCGGAAAGACCGTAACCCTTGGCGGTATGTGCAAGGGATCCGGTATGATCCATCCGAATATGTGTACGATGCTTGGCTTCCTGACCACCGATGTGGCAATTTCCAAAGAACTGCTGCAGAAAGCACTGAGCACCGTAGTAAAAGATACCTATAATATGGTTTCCGTAGACGGAGATACCTCCACAAATGACACCGTGTTGCTTCTGGCAAACGGGGCCGCAGGCAATGCCGAGATCACAGAAGAAAAGGAAGACTACCAGACCTTCCTGGATGCGCTGCTCTATGTCAATACCTGTCTGGCGAAGAAGATCGCCGGAGACGGAGAGGGAGCAACCGCATTATTTGAAGTTAAAGTGGTTGGCGCCGAGAGCAAAGAACAGGCGGTAACTTTAAGTAAATCCATCATCACTTCCAATCTGACCAAGGCAGCCATCTTCGGTCATGATGCGAACTGGGGACGGATTCTGTGTGCGATGGGATACTCCGGCGCACAGTTTGATCCGGAAAAGGTAGATCTGTATTTTGAAAGCAAAGCAGGAAAACTGCAGATCATCAAAGATGGCGTAGCGACCGATTACAGTGAAGAGGAAGCGACAAAGATTCTTTCCGAAAAAGAAGTAACAGCGATTGCAGATGTGAAGATGGGAGAGGCGACAGCTACCGCATGGGGCTGCGATCTGACCTATGATTATGTAAAGATCAACGCGGACTATCGTTCATAAAAAGATATAGAAGAAGCAAAAAGAGGAGAACAAAAGAAAATGGTAAAAACAGAATATCTGGAAAAAGCACAGGTGTTAATCGAAGCACTGCCTTATATTCAGCGGTTTAACCGGAAAATTATTGTAGTAAAATACGGCGGAAGCGCCATGGTGGATGAAAATCTGAAACGTCAGGTCATCCAGGATGTGGTACTTCTGAAACTGGTAGGATTTAAGCCGATCATCGTACACGGCGGTGGAAAAGAGATCAGCCGCTGGGTAGGAAAAGTCGGTATGGAACCAAGATTTGTCAACGGTCTTCGTGTAACCGATAAAGATACGATGGAAGTCGCAGAGATGGTTCTTGGAAAAGTCAACAAAGAACTGGTAACACTGGTAGAATCTCTCGGTGTAAAGGCAGTGGGGATCAGCGGAAAAGACGGTGCCCTGTTAAATGTAGAAAAGAAATATTCCAACGGGGAAGATATCGGATATGTGGGAAATGTAACTTCCGTGAATCCGAAGATCATCGAAGATCTGCTGGAAAAGGATTTCCTTCCAATTATCTGTCCGATTGGTCTGGATAAAAACTTTGATACTTACAATATCAATGCAGACGATGCGGCATGTGCGATCGCGAAGGCAGTCCATGCAGAAAAATTGGCATTCCTGACCGATATCGAAGGCGTATATCTGGATCCGAATGATCCGTCCACCCTACTGTCCAAATTATTTGTAAAAGAAGCAAAAGAACTGATCGACAACGGTAACGTAGGTGGCGGCATGATCCCGAAGTTACAGAACTGCATCGATGCGATCGAAGAAGGTGTTTCCAGAGTACATATTCTGGACGGAAGAATCCCGCATTGTCTGCTGCTGGAAATCTTTACAAATAAAGGAATTGGAACCGCAATTCTGAGAAAGGATGAGATCAAAGATTATGACATACAGTAAAGAATATATCGACCGGGCAGAAGAAGTCATTCTGCATACCTATAACCGTTTCCAGATCGTACTGGACAAAGGAAACGGTGTCCATCTGTATGATGTGGACGGAAAAGAATATCTGGACTTTGCAGCAGGAATCGCAGTATTTGCCCTGGGATACAATAATCAGGCATACAATCAGGCGCTGAAGGATCAGATTGATAAAGTGATCCATACCTCCAACCTGTATTACAATGTACCGATGATGGAAGCCGCAGAGAAACTGGTAAAAGCAACCGGACTTTCCAAAGTATTTTTCACAAACAGCGGAACCGAAGCCATCGAAGGTGCGATCAAAGTAGCAAGAAAATACGCTTACCTGAAAGACGGTTCCAACGATCATGAGATCATTGCGATGAACCATTCCTTTCATGGAAGAAGTCTGGGTGCCTTATCCGTAACCGGTAATACCCACTATCAGGATCCGTTCAAACCGCTGATCGGCGGAATCAAATTTGCAGATTTCAATGATCTCGAGAGCGTAAAAGCACAGATTACCGACAAGACCTGCGCGATCATCATGGAAACCGTGCAGGGCGAGGGCGGCATCTATCCGGCAGAACCGGAATTCCTTCAGGGCGTGCGGAAACTGTGTGATGAACACGATATTCTGCTGATCCTCGATGAGATCCAGTGCGGTATGGGACGTACCGGAAGCATGTTTGCCTGCCAGGCTTACGGCGTACAGCCGGATGTTATGACCTGCGCGAAAGCACTGGGCTGCGGTGTCCCGGTAGGAGCATTTGTCCTGAATGAAAAGACAGCCAATGCATCCTTGGTACCTGGAGACCACGGAACCACATACGGCGGAAACCCACTGGCATGTGCGGCAGTCAGCAAAGTATTTGACCTGTTCGAATCGGAAAAAATCGTGGAACATGTCAACAAAGTGGCACCATATATGGAGGAAAAACTGAATCAGCTGGTGGAAAAATATGATTTCATCACCACAAGACGTGGAAAAGGTCTGATGCAGGGACTGGTACTGGAAGGAAAACCGGTAGGAGAAATCGTTACGAAAGCTATCGAGAACGGTCTGCTGGTGATCTCTGCGGGAACGAACGTACTGCGTATGGTACCGCCGCTTGTGATCACAGAGGCAGATATCGATGAAATGATCGAAAAACTGGAAAAAGCACTTGCTTAAAATTTAAAAGTATAAAAAAAGAGCATATGCACATACTAGAGCATGCCCGGACAAGAATACGTTCGGACATGCTTTTTAGTTTATTTCATTTATATAAGAAGAAAAAGGAGGTATGTGCAAATGCCAGCATTACAGTGTTCCGCAGTCAAATGTATGTACAATAAGGAAAATCTCTGTTCCAAAGGAGACATCCAGGTAAAAGGAGATCACGCAGTGACAGAAAATGAAACCTGGTGTTCCAGTTTTGTAGAGAAGACAGGAATGTCCAATGCCTATACATGTGGATGCGGATGCAGTTCCGTCCAGGTCGGATGTTCCGCCCACGACTGTACCTATAACAGACAGGAGGTATGTCAGGCAGATCATGTACAGATCGACGGAAGTCAGGCATGCATCTGTGAGGAAACCTGTTGTGGAACCTTCCGGTGTGAATAAAGCAGGATAGGTGATCACAAAAAACCCCGGCTTTTGCAGGCGATGCAAAAACCGGGGTTTTCAGGATCATTCAGATAAGCGATCAGGAGATCGAAGCGGAAACCTGGAACGGAGTCGGGATCTGTGTTCCTTCTACATAGATCGTAACCTCATTGCAGGATGCGCTCACGCCGTAGGCAAGGGTTGCGGTAACGGCATCGTCACCGGCATTCACCAGTTCCGGGGAGATCAGATCGGATGGATAATACGGAAGGCATACCGTGTCACCATCCAGAATACGGAAACTCATCTGATCGTATAAAAGCGGATTGTCAAAAGCGGTATTCTTATAAGTATAAGTAATCACGATCACTTTGTCCGGGTTGGTTGGATTGTATTCGTTTCGTTCATCCGTAACTTCCACTTTGTCGATACAGAAAGTACCCACATCCTTGCCGTCACTTTGCAGCGGAATCGTATCACCGACTTTGTAAGCGGGTGTGCTGCCGAGATCTTCCGGATATTCCAGGTTCGGTGCACCTTCGGACTGGCTGTTTGCAATCTCTTCCGCACTTGCCTGAGCAGGTGTTTCATCCGTTCCATCAGCAGACGGAGTCAGGGTGGAAAGGTCGATCAGTGCATTTTTTAATGTGGTCATATCATCGGAAGAGATGCTCCACAGGTCGGAATCATCTTTCTGAAGGGTTACGGTAACTTCCTGCGGATCGCTGTAGGTAACCGTATCGAGTGCCGACTGATAAGCCTCCAGCATCAGAGTATAGACATCCTCGATGTACTGATCGCTGTCCACGCTGTTATCTTTCAGATAATCGGCAAGTTTTTCGTTATAGACAGGTTCCATGGCGGTGTAAAGCTGCATCTGCTGAGTTTCCACCGTTACCTGATAACTGCTGTCCTTTTCTTCTGCTTCCTTTATATCGTATTTGGTGTCTGCAAAAGCATTTTTCCAGAAGGTGGTATAATCCTGGCGAAGCTGTGCGGAAATCTGTGTACTTCCCGGTGTATTGTCATCACTGCCAAAGAAAGAAGTTACCAGTTCATCGATTCCGGTATCGAAAGCGGCAGTCAGATCCTCTGCGGAAGTTCCGGACAACGAAGCCAGTGAATCCGTATCTCCTTTGATCATGCCATCAAGATAGGCTGTGGTATAGCCAGCAGCATCAAACCCGTCGGCTTTCTTTCCCCCGCAGCCGCTGACAAGCAGTGCAGCGGAACACAGCAAAGCTGTAGAAACCATCCATTTTTTCTTCATAATTATTCCCCTCTCTGTAAGTATCGAAAGATACAGGTTTTATTATGGTCATTATAGCAGATTTCCGTTCAGATACAAGGCGGGGGATAAAAATACAGGGAAGCTTAAGAAAAATGACAGAAGTGGCGGAAGATTCTATACAATAAGAAAGAAAATAAAAATAAAAAAATCTTGACAGACAGAAAAAACTATGCTAACCTATACAAGTATGAAAACAAAGAAGAGTATCCGCTCTCACCTTAGCACAAAAGTGACTATGGTTAATACTTAAGTAGAAAGAGTAATCTTAGGGTAAATTTGCGGATAGTCGGTCTATCTGCTTTTTTTATCCGGCTATGCTGCAGGGCAGTGAATGCGAATCATATGGAAAGGTTATCTAAGAATAATGGAGGTGCACTACTATTAGCGATTTAATGATTAATGAGCAGATCAGAGACAGAGAAGTTCGTCTGATTGGCGAAAATGGGGAACAGTTGGGAATCATGTCTTCCAGAGATGCATACAAACGTGCTCAGGAAGCAGGACTGGATCTGGTGAAGATTGCACCGACGGCTAAGCCACCGGTTTGCAAGATTATCGATTACGGAAAATATCGATATGAGATGGCCAGAAAAGAAAAAGAAGCAAAGAAAAAACAGCGTACGATTGATGTTAAAGAAGTTCGTCTGTCTCCCAATATCGATACAAACGATCTGAACACTAAAGTAGGTGCTGCAAGAAAATTCATTTCCAAAGGCGACAAGGTAAAAGTTACCTTGCGTTTCCGCGGAAGAGAGATGGCACACATGCACAACAGCAAATACATTCTGGATGATTTCGCAGAAAAACTGGCTGACATTGCAGTGGTAGAGAAAGCACCAAAAGTGGAAGGCAGAAGCATGACTATGTTTTTAACTGAAAAACGTTAAAATAACAGAGTAAATCTAAGGAGGACTATAAAATGCCAAAAATCAAAACAAGCAGAGCAGCTGCTAAACGTTTCAAAACTACAGGTACAGGTAAAATCGTAAGAAATAAAGCTTATAAGAGCCATATCTTAACAAAGAAAACTCAGAAGAGAAAAAGAAACCTGAGAAAAGCTACCGTGCTGGATCAGAGCAACGTTAAGAACATGAAGAAAATCTTACCGTATTTATAAGATTGAGTTTGAAGGAGGAATATAAGAGATGGCAAGAATTAAAGGCGGATTAAACGCAAAGGAAAAACACAATAGAGTTCTGAAACTGGCTAAAGGTTACAGAGGAGCAAGATCCAAACAGTACAGAGTTGCAAAACAGTCTGTAATGCGTGCACTGACTAGCGCATACGCTGGCAGAAAACAGAAAAAACGTCAGTTCAGACAGCTGTGGATCGCTCGTATCAATGCAGCAGCAAGAATGAACGGACTGTCCTACAGCAAATTCATGTATGGTCTGAAACTGGCTGGTGTTGAACTGAACAGAAAAGTTCTGGCTGACATGGCAATCAACGATGCAGAAGGATTTGCTACACTGGCAGAGCTGGCTAAAAGCAAAATCGCTTAATTAAAAACAAAAGATAAGGCTGTCGCAGAAGTTGCGGCGGTCTTTTTTTGTCCTCTTTTACATAAAGTAACATAACGACAAAGACCGGAGCGGGAAGATGAGAAGGGATTTCTGGAAGAAAAACGGGCTGGCAGTGACCGGGATACTGTGTCTGCTGATTGCGTGGCAGGGAAGAGCGATGGAAACAGTGACCGGTCAGGAGAGTGTAGTGCCGGAACAGCAGGAGGCACGGAAAGTCGCCCTGACATTTGATGACGGACCAAGTGAGTATACGATGGAATTATCCAGGGGATTGAAAGAGCGCGGTGTGCAGGCGACATTTTTTCTTCTGGGGGAAAATATGGAAGAGCGTCGCGAAATGGTAGAACAGCTGGTAAAAGACGGGCATCTGATCGGAAATCATTCCTATCATCATGTACAGTTAAACAAACTGAGCAAAGAAGCGGCAAAGGGGGAAATTGAGAAGACGAATCAGCTGATCCGTGAGTGGACGGGAGAAGATCCGCTTTATATTCGTCCACCCTACGGGGCATGGAGTCAGGAACTGGAAAATGTGGTGGATATGATCCCGGTGTTCTGGAACGTGGATTCTCTGGATTGGAAATTACAGAATAAAGAACGGGTGCTGTGCTGCCTGTCCGGTCAGGTGGAGGAGGGAGATATGATCCTGATGCATGACGGGTATCAGAGTTCGGTTGATGCAGCATTTGCGCTGGTGGATCAGCTTCAAAACCAGGGGTTTGTATTTGTCAATGTGGAGGAAATGATCCTGGAATAGATGACAGAGGAACAAAAGTTTGGTATGATAAAAGAAAAAGACAGGGAAGGACAGAAGATGGACTTATTTGATTATATGAAAGAAACCACACTGGAAAATGAGTCGCCGCTGGCATCGAGGATGCGGCCGACGACACTCGAGGAAGTGGTTGGACAGGAACATATCATCGGCAAGGACAAATTATTGTACCGCGCGATCAAGGCAGACAAACTGGGATCGGTTATTTTTTACGGACCTCCGGGAACAGGAAAAACGACGCTTGCAAAAGTGATCGCCAACACGACAAGTGCAAGATTTACCCAGTTAAATGCCACGACAGCCGGAAAAAAAGATATGGAGGAAGTGGTAAAAGAAGCACAGCAGCATCTCGGCATGTACGGGAAAAAGACGATCCTGTTTGTAGACGAGATTCACCGGTTTAACAAGGGACAGCAGGATTATCTGTTGCCATTTGTAGAAGACGGCACATTGGTTCTAATCGGAGCGACGACGGAGAATCCATATTTTGAGGTGAACGGTGCGCTCTTATCGCGGTCTATTATTTTTGAACTGAAATCTCTGGAAAAAAAGGATATCCGAAAACTTCTGGACCGGGCGGTGACAGATCCGGTCAAGGGACTCGGAAGTTATCATGCAGAAGTCAGTGAGGAAGCCCTGGATTTTCTGGCGGATCTTGCCGGCGGGGATGCGAGAGCGGCGTTAAATGCGATTGAACTTGGTATTCTCACCACGGAGAGAAGTGCGGACGGAAAGATCCATGTGGATCTTGAGACGGCGCAGGAATGTATTCAGAAGCGGGTAGTTCGCTACGATAAGACAGGAGATCAGCATTACGATACGATTTCAGCGTTCATCAAAAGTATGCGGGGATCAGATCCGGATGCTGCGGTTTATTATCTGGCGAAGATGCTGTATGCGGGGGAAGATATCAAATTTATCTCACGAAGAATCATGATCTGTGCGGCAGAGGACGTGGGAATGGCGGATCCGCAGGCACTTGTGGTTGCCACTGCGGCAGCACAGGCGATCGAGCGGATCGGGATGCCGGAGGCACAGATTATTTTGTCGGAGGCAGTGACGTATGTGGCAACTGCGCCAAAAAGCAATACTGCCTGTGAGGCGATCTTCGCGGCGATGGCTTCCGTGAAAAAGAAAAAGACCAGTGTTCCGGCACACCTGCAGGATGCCCATTATAAAGGGTCCTCAAAACTGGGACACGGTGTCGGTTATCTGTATGCGCATGATTATCCGGAACATTATGTGAAACAGCAATACCTGCCGGATGAGATCAAAGATGAAGTCTTTTATCATCCGACCGATATCGGTTATGAAAAACAGGCCGGAGAGAGACTCCGGCGCTTACGGACAAGAGAAGAATAAAAGATAAGATATAAAAGGTCAGGAAAGCGATGTCATTACTGAGGCATAGATTTCCTGGCTTTTTTTCGGCCAGTTATGACAGAGTGTTTTCGCCATTTCCTCGGTGGGAACGGTGATCTTTAACTGGATCAGCGGAGTATTTTTTTCGAGTACGCCAAGTTGAACCGTGTATTCCTGCTCCGGTGTGCGGTAATATTCAGCGGTAATTGAATTCTCATTCCGCATTTCATATCCCTTTTCCCGGATATAGCTGTCTACTTCGAGCCGGATCGAATCCGACATGTTCTTTTCAAAATAAGAAAGGGTTTTCTGCCCTTCCGTGGTAATCTCATAGCAGATACTGTTTCCCTGTTTGCGTTCCAGAATCAGATGCGTGTCCATCAGATCGTGGATGGTCTGCTGAATATGAAAATACGTGGTGTATTCGTGATCCAGCAAAAAGTTTGTAATCTGACTGTTGGAAAGCGGAAAAGTTACCTTTTCCAGCATATACAGGATAATCATTTTATAGAGTGTAGAGGTGTTTTCAATCATACGGATCCTCCTTATAAAGTCGACCCTGCCAGGTGTTTCGGACTTTCATCAGGTGATGCAGGTCGTTGAGTACAGAACGTTTGGCGCTGCTCCAGAGAGGGGCGATCAGAAGATCTTTCGGTCCGTCACCGGTCACACGGTGGATGACAAGATCCGGGGAAAGATGCTCCAGACAAGAGATCAGAAGATCGAGATATTCTTCCCGGGAGAGCGTCTGAAACTTTCCGGCAAGATAATCATCGGCAAGATCCGTGCCTTTGAGTACGTGAAGCAGCTGCAATTTGATTCCCTGAACCGGCTGGTGGTTCAGATAGTCGATCGTTGCAAGCATCCGTTCCGGAGATTCGCCCGGAAGCCCGAGGATCGTGTGGACGATGATCTCGAGATGGCGCGCATGCAGTTTCTGTACGGCGGTTTCAAAAGTAGAGAGGGGATAACCTCTGCGGATATAGGCTGCGGTATCGGCGTGGATCGTCTGAAGTCCCAGCTCCACCCATACCGGCTTGATGGTGTTCAGCTCCGAGAGCAGTGCAAGCACATCATCGCCCAGACAGTCCGGACGGGTACCGATACTGAGGGCTACCACGCCGGGATGCCGGATCGCTTCCAGAAAGAGCGGCCGCAGATAAGAGATGGGTGCATAGGTGTTCGTGTATGCCTGAAAATAAGCAATGAACTTCTGCACCGGGCGTTTTTTCTGGATCAGTGCCATCTGAGACTCGATCTGCGCGGAAACCGACTGCGAAGGATCCGCAGCGAAGTCCCCGGAACCTCCGGCACTGCAGAAGATACAGCCGCGGCTTCCCAGTGTACCGTCTCTGTTCGGACAGGACATGCCGCCGTTTAATGTGATCTTATATACTTTCTCTCCGAAACGCTTCTGAAGCATGTAATCGAGAGAGTGGTAAGGTTTTTCCAGCCATTTTCTCATTGTTGTCCCGTCCTTTTCCCAATTTCCTTAATCATATCATTGCCGGGGGCGGTTTGCAAGCCAAAACACCCGACAGGAAAAACCCCTTGCTTTTTTGCTGTATTGTGTTAAAATTGTATCATATTAAGTTCCAGGGCAGAAGAAAAGGCGGGAGCTTTATAAATGCAATGAAAATATGGGGTAGTAAAGGAGAAAATCATGAGTAAAAAAATACATACAGAGGCAGTAGATCACTTGTTTGAAGCTGTTTTATGTCTGGAAAATAAAGAAGAGTGTTATACATTCTTTGAAGATGTATGTACGATCAACGAGCTGTTATCACTTTCTCAGAGATTTGAAGTGGCACGGATGCTGCGCCAGAAAAAAACGTATCTGGAGATTTCCGAGAAGACCGGAGCTTCCACAGCAACGATCAGCCGTGTGAACCGTTCTCTGACATACGGAAATGACGGATACGAGATGGTCTTTAACCGGATCGGAGAGAAAGAAGAATAAGGATCATAAAAGAAACGAAGATAAAGTACAAAAGAAAAGATCCTGTGGCGGGAAAAGAAAAGCCACAGGATCTTTTTTTGCCTTTTTTCTGTTAAACGAATAACAGGCAAAATCCGCAAATTTTACGGAAAAATGCGGATTTTCATGTGAAATTGCTATTATTCCGTAAAACGAGAAAAATTTTCATTAATAAAAAATGAAAAAAGTGAGAAGAAAATAACAATTCACAAAATTGTTTGCTGAAATGCAAAAGTTATGGTACTATATGAACAAGAAGTTTTGAAGAAAGAAAGATAACTATTGTAAAAAATGCACAGAAAGGAAGGAAAAATGAAAAAGTGGACAGACATTATTGGAAAACTTACGATGCTGACACAGTTCAGTCTGTCTCTTGTGACACCTCTTTTGCTTTGTCTGGGGTTGTGCTGGTGGATCAGTAATCGCTGGTCAGTTGGCGGATGGATCTATCTGGTCGGTTTTTTCTTTGGTCTCGGAGGATCCGGCATGACAGCATGGAAGGTTTACCGTTCGGTGGTCAACCGGCAGGAACGGACAGAAAAAGAAAAAAGAAAATCAAAAGTATCTTTCAACAGACATCTTTAGGAAAGGAAACAGGACAATATGGGCAAGATAAAAGAAAGGATCCAGCCAGCAGTAAGAAAAGAGACAGAACACGTTATGGTGTATACCGCAGTGGGAGTAGCAGCGATGTGGTGTGTGTTTCTGATACTGCATCTGGTGTTACCCAAGAAGGTTCCGTTTGATTATACCGTGATTCTTGGCGGACTTTTCGGCGGTGCGGTTGCGGTTTTAAACTTTTTTCTGATGGGGATGGCAGTGCAGAAGGCAGCAGCCGAGACAGAGGAGGCAGCGGCAAAGCGATGGATTCAGGCGAGCTATTCTCAGAGGAATATGATGCAAATGCTGTGGGTGATTCTTGCGATTGTTCTCCCCTGTTTTCAGTTTGTAGCTGGCATCCTCCCGCTTCTGATCCCCGGAACAGCGATCAAACTGGTGGGAGCAGCGAAAGGAAAAAATAAGGAGGTGAGAGACAGGAATGGAGGTTGATATCTCCGGTGCAAAGGTCTTTTTTACAACCCCGATCGATGTGCCGCTTCTTGGAAAATTACAGATCAGCGAGACACTGATCGTCAGCTGGATCGTCATGGCGCTGATCACGGGAGTCTGTTTCTGGCTGACGAGAGGACTGAAGGTACGGGATATTTCAAAAAAACAGGCGGTAGCCGAGTGGATCGTGGAAACCGCGGATAAGTTTGTACTGGGAAATATGGGTGAAAAGTTCCGATATCTGATTCCGTTCGTCTCAGCATTGTTTGCAACCAGCGTAGTATCCAATCTGATCAGTCTGATCGGACTTCGCAGCCCGACCGCAGATCTTTCTACGGAAGCTGCCTGGGCTGCCGTGGTATTTACGATGATCACGGCGCAGAAGATAAAAACAAACGGTGTGGGAGGGTATCTGAAAGGATTTACCACACCGATTCCGGTTATGACACCATTCAATGTTCTGTCTGAACTGGCAACGCCGATCAGTATGGCGTGCCGTCATTTCGGAAATATTTTATCAGGAGTTGTAATCAATGCACTGATTTACGGGGCGCTGGCTTTAGCGAGTGCAAAACTGCTGGGACTGATTCCGGGAACCGTGGGAAATGTACTGTCACAGATCCCGATTCTGGACGTGGGAATCCCCGCAGTGTTATCTGTCTATTTTGACTGGTTTTCCGGGGTGATGCAGGCATTTATTTTCTGTATGCTGACGGTGATGTACATTGCAAACGCAGCAGAGGAATAAACAGAGCGTGCAGGGAAAACCGGAAGAAACGTATGTGTAGCGAAATTTTCAATGGATTGTATAGGAGGAAACAATATGGATTTTCAGATTTTGGCAAAAGGTATCGCACTGGCAGGATGTGCAATCGGCGCAGGATGTTCTCTGATCGCAGGTATCGGTCCTGGTATCGGTGAAGGAAATGCAGTGGCAAAAGCACTGGAAGCAATCGGACGGCAGCCGGAATGTAAAGGCGATGTTACAAGTACCATGCTGCTTGGATGCGCAATCGCAGAGACCACGGGTATCTATGGTTTTGTAACCGGTCTGCTTCTGATCTTTGTGGCACCTGGCATGTTTATGAAATTCCTGGGATAAGAACGAAAAGAAAACTAGGAGGAATAACATTATGCAGGTTCAGGAACTGGTAGGAATTATCCCCTGGACATTTATTGCACAGATCTGCAATCTTTTTATTCAGATGTATCTGATCAAGCGATTCCTGTTCAAACCGGTACATGAGATACTGAAAAAACGGCGTGCGGCTGCCGATGCGGAAATCACGCAGGCAGAGGAAGCAAAAGCGAAGGCGGAAGCGATCCGTGCGGAATATGAACAGAATATGCAGGATGCAAGACAGAAGGCAAATGAGATTCTGGATGGAGCAAGAAAGACTGCTGCGATCCAGAGTGAAAAGATCCTGAAAGAAGCGCAGGAACAGTCATCTGCAATGAAGAAAAAGGCAGAAAAAGAGATTGCCCAGGAGAAGAAAAAGGCAGTCAATGAGGTGAAAGGCGAGATCGGTGATATGGCCGTAGAGATCGCCGGAAAAGTCATTGAGCGTGAAATTAATGAAAAAGACCATGAGAAGCTGATAGATGAATTTATATCGAATGTAGGTGAAGTATCATGACAGAAACCGCCAGAATCTATGGGGGCAGCCTGTACGACCTTGCAGCTGAGGAAAATCTGACCAGTGAGATTCTCGGACAGATGGAGCAGATCCGGACGCTTTTGCGGGAGAACCCGGAGTATGAACGACTGCTGTCAGAACCTTCGATTCCCCAGACAGAAAGAACCGGGATGATCGAGGCGGCATTTGGCGGTCAGGCACAACGATATTTGGTGAATTTTATGAAACTGATGTGTGAGAAGAATCTTCTCGGAGAATATTCCGGTTGTCTGGAAGTTTTCAAGCAAAGATATTATGAAGATCATCATATTACGGAGGCAGTTGTGACCAGCGTCTGTCCGTTGTCGGAGGAACAGCAGGCACGGCTGAAAGAAAAGCTGGAAGCGATCAGCGGAAAAGAGATCATTCTGATTCAGAAAACCGATCCATCCCTGCTGGCAGGTATCCGGGTAGAACTGGATGGAAAACTGCTGGATGGAACGGTGAAGAACCGGATCTCGGAGATTTCTGACCGGATTCATCACGCAGCAGTGTAGGAGGAAAACATGCAACTGAAACCAGAAGAAATATCCAAAGTCATCCGTAGCCAGATCAAGTATTATGAAAATGCGATCCGGCAGGATGAAACAGGTACCGTTCTGATGGTAGGTGACGGAATTGCCAGAGTCAGCGGTCTTGCAAACTGTATGGCAGGAGAACTGCTCGAGTTTGAGGACGGAAGCTTTGGTATGGCACAGAACCTGGAAGAAAACAGTGTATCTGTTGTTTTATTTGGTTCGGGAGAAGCCATCAGTGAGGAACAGATGGTAAAACGAACCGGAAAAGTAGTGTCTGTTCCGGTAGGTGAGGCTCTGATTGGCAGAGTTGTCAATGCACTGGGACAGCCCATCGATGCGGCGGGACCGATCAGTGCATCGGAGTACCGGCCGATCGAAAGTCCGGCTCCGGGCATCTGTGAACGGCAGGGTGTCTGTCAGCCGTTACAGACCGGCATCAAGGCGATCGACTCGATGGTTCCGATCGGAAGAGGACAGAGAGAGTTGATCATCGGTGACCGTCAGACCGGAAAAACAACCATAGCTACCGATACGATCCTGAATCAGAAAGGAAAAGATGTCATCTGTATCTATGTGGCGATCGGACAGAAACGTTCTACCGTAGCCTCTCTGGTGGAAAATCTGGAGAAAAACGGGGCTATGGATTATACCATCGTGGTGGCGGCGACAGCATCGGAAGCGAGTCCGCTGCAATATATCGTGCCGTACACCGGCTGTGCGATGGGTGAATATTTTATGCATCAGGGAAAAGATGTACTGATTATCTACGATGATCTGAGCAAGCATGCAGTAGCATACCGTGCACTGTCTCTGCTGATCCGTCGTCCGCCGGGACGTGAAGCATATCCGGGTGATGTCTTCTATCTTCACTCAAGACTTCTGGAACGTGCGGCAAAACTGGACGATGCGCACGGAGGTGGATCACTGACCGCACTTCCGATCATCGAGACACAGGCGGGAGATATCTCAGCGTATATTCCGACCAATGTAATCTCTATTACTGACGGTCAGATTTTCTTGGAATCCGAACTGTTCCATTCCGGTGTCATGCCGGCGGTCAATCCGGGTATTTCTGTTTCCCGAGTCGGAGGAAATGCACAGATCAAGGCGATGAAAAAGGTTGCCGGTACACTGAAACTGATCTATTCCCAGTACAGAGAACTGGCAAGTTTTGCACAGTTTGGTTCGGATCTGGATGCAGATACCAAGATGCGTCTGGAACAGGGAGCGCGAATCGTGGAAGTTCTGAAACAGAAGCAGAACGCGCCGGTTCCGGTAGAAAAGCAGGTGGCGATTCTTTATGCGGTAACCAAAGGCATCCTGTCAAAAGTGGCGACAGAAGATGTGGGACTGTATGAAGAAGGGTTATATACCTGGCTGGATACCGATGCCCGCGGAGCGGAAGTGATGCAGGCGATCCAGCAGACCGGAAAACTGGAAAAAGAGACAGAAGAGAAGCTGAAGAGTGCTCTGGAAGTTTATACAGAAAGCTTTTTGGATACGAGGATTCAAAAATAAATAAAGAAAGAAGGAGGAACCTATGGCTGCAAATATGAAAGCGGTAAAGCTGCGGATCAAGAGTGTGGAAAGCACCATGCAGATTACCAAGGCTATGGAACTTGTGGCTTCCTCCAAGCTGCGAAAAGCCAAGGAGCGGGCAGATACCTGCCGACCTTATTTTCAGGAACTGTACCGTACATTACAGGAAATAGCAAAAGGAAATACAGAATTCTATTCCATCTATGCGAAAGAGGCGGTTCAGGAAACATGCTGTTATGTCCTGATCGCGGGCGACCGGGGACTGGCAGGAGGATATAATGCCAACCTGCTGCGCTGCTTTGAAGAGGACGCGAAGGGGAAAACCATCAGTGTCCTTCCCATTGGGAAAAAGGCAGTAGAATATGTAAAATCCAGAAATCTGGAGTGCATCACTGATGCGTTCGCAGAGATTGCGGATATTTCTGTGGCAGATTGTTTTGAGATTGCGTCGATCCTGTGTAAAGAATTCCGACAGGGGACATTCGGTCATGTGGAACTTTGCTATACCAGATTTTTCTCCATCCTGACGCAGAATCCGGAATCTGTTCCGGTGCTTCCACTGGTAGATATTGCAAAAGAGGAAGCCGGGGAAAAAGAGAAGATCCGTAACCTGATTCTGTATGAACCGGATGGCGTGGAAGTGTTTAATGCGATCGTTCCGGAATATCTTGGCGGTCTGATCTACGGCGGAGTCTGTGAGAGCGTGGCAAGTGAACTGGCGGCGCGAAGAAATGCCATGGAGAAAGCGACCGGCAACGCACAGGACATGATCGATGAACTGAACCTGTATTATAACCGGGAGCGTCAGGCAAGCATCACGCAGGAGATCACGGAGATCGTTGGCGGTGCAGAGTGCCTGTAGCCGGATGAACGGTACAGGAAGCTGACAGAAAAATAAAAGTAAGGAGATTGGTAAATGAGCGAAAAACATATTGGAAAGGTGATACAGGTAACCGGGCCTGTTCTGGATATTCGCTTTCCGGAAGGGGAACTGCCTGCGCTCTTGAATGCCATAGAAATAGACAATCATGGAGAAAAACTGATCGTGGAAGTGGCACAGCAGACCGGGGATCATACGGTTCGCTGTATCGCCATGAAATCTACGGATGGTTTGGTACGTGGGACCGATGCGGTGGACACAGGAAAGCCGATCACGGTTCCGGTTGGAGAAGCCTGTCTTGGAAGAGTATTTAATCTGCTTGGAGAGACGGTAGATGACCAGGGATCGGTAACGACAGAGGAACAGTGGCCGATCCACAGAGAGGCACCGGCTTACGAAGAACAGGTTCCGGCAACGGAGATTCTTGAGACAGGAATCAAAGTCGTAGACCTGATCTGTCCGTATGCGAAAGGCGGAAAGATCGGTCTGTTTGGCGGTGCCGGCGTAGGAAAGACGGTTCTGATCATGGAGCTGATCCATAATGTAGCGACTGCTCACGGAGGACTTTCGGTATTTACCGGAGTAGGAGAGCGGACAAGAGAGGGAAATGACCTTTATAACGAGATGAAAGAGAGCGGTGTTATCGATAAGACAGCACTGGTATACGGACAGATGAATGAGCCGCCGGGAGCACGTATGCGTGTGGGATTATCCGGTCTTACGATGGCAGAGTATTTCCGTGATGTGAAAAATCAGGATGTGCTGCTGTTTATCGATAATATTTTCCGATTCACCCAGGCGGGTTCGGAAGTATCCGCACTGCTGGGACGTATGCCGTCCGCAGTAGGTTACCAGCCGACACTTGCCACTGAGATGGGTGCGCTGCAGGAGCGTATCACATCGACAAGAAAAGGATCGATCACATCCGTACAGGCGGTCTATGTGCCGGCGGATGACTTGACAGACCCGGCTCCGGCAACCACATTTACGCATTTGGATGCGACTACGGTTCTTTCCAGAGAGATTGCCAGCCAGGGAATTTATCCGGCGGTAGATCCGCTGGATTCCACCAGCCGTATCCTGACACCGGAGGTTGTCGGAAAGGAACATTACGAAATTGCACGTGCAGTACAGCAGGTACTGCAACGCTACAAAGAACTGCAGGATATCATCGCCATCATGGGTATGGAGGAATTGTCAGAAGAAGATAAGAAGGCAGTAAACCGCGCACGAAAAGTGCAGCGTTATCTGTCACAGAGCTTCTCGGTTGCGGAACAGTTCACCGGTATGCCAGGAACGTATGTGCCGTTAAAAGAGACACTGCGCGGGTTCCGTATGATCCTTGACGGGGAATGCGATGAGATTCCGGAGAGCTGTTTCCTGTTTGCGGGAACGATCGATGAGGTGTTTGAAAAAGCAAAAGCACTGAAACAGTAAAGGAGGGGTAACAGATGAGTACATTTCCTTTGCGAATCGGTACACCGGACGGTCTGTTGTATGAAGGGGAAGTCTCCCGCTTGGTCTGTCGGACGATCAGCGGGGATCTGGCGATCCTGCCAAGACACTGCAATTACTGTACCGCACTTGGTATGGGGGAAGCCCATATTGTACTGGAAGACGGTAGCAGAAAGACGGCGGCATGTATCGGCGGAATGCTCTCTGTGATGAACGGAACCTGCCGTGTACTGGCGACCACCTGGGAGTGGAAAGAAGACATCGATGCACAGAGAGCGGAGGATGCCAGAAAACGGGCGGAAGCCAAACTGGCAGAAGGCGGTCTCAGCGATAAAGAATATCGAATCGTCAAGGCGAAACTGCAAAGAGCACTGGTTCGTCTCGGTGTGAAAGAATAGAAACAGACAATAAAATAAAGTATATAAAAAATGCAGGATCTGAAGAAAAATCAAATCCTGCATTTTTTATTTTTTCTTTTTCTCTTTGGTATCCGGGTTCAGATCATCAATCAGAGATTCGATCAGCTGCTTTTTCACATAGACATCAAAACTCAGAAGACAGATAAAGGAAAATGTTTTTAAAAACTCCTGATCTTTCTCCGGAGCATCCTGAAATGTCTCGCGGGATAACCGGTAGCGGTTGGCGATATCTTCTTTCAGAACATCCACCTGAGATTTCTGTAAACGGAAGACTTCATTATAAATATCTTCCAGGGAAAGATCCTCCGAAGCCGGAAAATACGTGTCGGTAATCGGCTTTAAGAGTGCCTGTATATCTGTAATCGAAAGAATACTTTTAAAATAATAGATAAACACCAGTACCAGCAGATGCTCTTTGGAGTATTTCTTCTTCAGCGGCGGAGGAAGCAGATCATTTTTTGCATAATTGTTGATCATCGTCTTCGTAAGAATCTTATCCTCCGGATAACGTTTGGAGGAAGCCAGCTGCGCGTCCATAAAGGTGGTTACCTGATCCATATATAAAGGAATGTTCGGGACTTCTTCCGGCTTGATATAGTCAATACGGGAGAGGCTTCCAAGAATGCTGTTTAAAAGATCGTTTGTATCAATCGTCATCATATCACCTCTTTCACCCTATTATATAGTTTTTAATACTATTTGTAAATCTTTTTTTTCTTTACAGGAAAATGCTTCGCGGGAAGGTGTCTGGAGCTGGAGGGTATACAACAGACAGAGTGAACACTAACAATTGACTTGCCAACAGGTGCATGATATGATAAGAACACCTGTACGAAGACAGGCGTTTCCGGAAAATTCCGGAGATGCATGGAAAAGATGGAGAGGAAAATATGAGTAAATATGATAGTTTGAATGCGATGCAGCAGGAAGCGGTATTCCATACCGAAGGACCGGTACTGATTCTTGCCGGTGCCGGATCAGGAAAAACCCGTGTCCTGACACACAGGATCGCATATTTAATAGAAGAAAAAGGGGTAAATCCATGGAATATCATGGCGATTACCTTTACGAACAAGGCAGCACAGGAGATGCGGGAACGTGTAGACCAGATCGTCGGATTCGGTTCGGAAAGTATCTGGGTGAGCACCTTCCATTCGAGCTGCGTGCGGATGCTGCGAAGATACATCGACCGGCTGGGATACGACAACAACTTTACGATCTACGATACCGACGATCAGAAAACGGTGATCAAAGAGATCTGCAAGCGGTTGAATATCGATACCAAACAGTTCAAAGAACGCACACTGATGGCAGCCATTTCTTCTGCAAAGGATGAGCTGGTATCACCGGCAGAATACAAACTGCAGGCATCCACCGCTTCCGGCTACGGCGCGCAGACGATCGCCCGGGTGTACGAAGCGTATCAGAAACAGCTTCGTCAGAACAACGCTCTGGACTTTGATGATCTGATCGTAAAGACCGTGGAACTGTTTCAGTCCTGCCCGGATGTGCTCGATTATTATCAGGAGCGGTTCCGCTATATCATGGTGGACGAGTACCAGGATACCAACACCGCACAGTTCAAATTTGTGAGTCTGCTGGCAGAAAAATATCAAAACCTCTGCGTGGTCGGTGACGATGACCAGTCCATTTACAAGTTCCGTGGTGCCAATATCGGAAATATTCTTGGCTACGAAAAAGTATTTCCACAGGCAAAGGTCATCAAACTGGAACAGAACTACCGTTCTACCCAGAATATTCTGAATGCGGCAAATGAAGTCATCAAAAATAACGAGGGAAGAAAAGACAAGACCTTATGGACGGCAAATGAAGAGGGATCCCCGATTCATTTTCGCCAGTTCCAGAACGGATACGAGGAAGCAGAATATATTGCCGGTGCAATCAGCCAGAAAGTCCGGGAAGGAATCTATGACTATAAAGACTGTGCAATCCTGTATCGAACCAACGCCCAGTCCCGTCTGTTCGAGGAAAAATTTCTGATCGCGAATATTCCGTATAAGATCGTGGGCGGTGTAAACTTCTATGCGAGAAAAGAGATCAAAGACCTGCTCGCGTACATGAAGACGATTGACAATGCGAAGGACGATGTGGCTGTCAAACGAATCATCAACGTGCCGAAGCGTGGGATCGGTGCGGCTACCCTCGGAAAAGTGCAGGATTATGCAGATGCTTACGGTATCAGTTTCTATCAGGCGCTGCGGCAGGCGGACGAGATCCCGACGCTTGGACGCGGAAGCGCGAAAGTTCGTCCGTTCGTGGAATTTATCCAGAAGTTCCGCAGCCAGATCGAGTATCTGTCGGTGAAAGAACTGCTGGAAAAACTGATCGAAGAGACCGGTTATGTCGATGAATTAAAAGCGGAAGATACAGATGAAGCAAAAGCACGTATCGAGAATATCGACGAGTTGATTTCCAAGGCAGCATCCTATGAGGATGATGCGGAAGATCCGAGCCTGTCCGGATTTCTCGAGGAAGTGGCGCTGATCGCAGACATTGACTCCGTGGAGGACAGCGATAACCGTGTGCTTCTGATGACCTTACACAGTGCGAAAGGTCTAGAATTCCCGAATGTGTATCTGGCAGGTATGGAAGACGGTATTTTCCCGAGTTATATGACGATCGTGGGAGATGACCCACAGGATATGGAAGAGGAGCGCCGACTCTGTTACGTGGGAATCACAAGAGCAATGAAAGAACTGACATTGAGTGCGGCGCAGCAGCGTATGATCCGTGGAGAAACTCAGTATAACAAAGTTTCCCGTTTTATCCGCGAGATTCCGCGGGAACTGGTGGAACTTGGAAGAGAGCCGAAGGCGCGGACGATCACAAAGATGCCGGAACCATCCAGCAGTTACGCAAGAATGCGCCAGACCTACCAGAAGACCAGCTTTTCCCCGAAACAGTTTGAAGTGAAAAAGTCACAGGGACTTTCTTACGGCGTGGGAGATACCGTGCGCCACATCAAGTTCGGAACCGGAACGGTACAGGCGATCGTTGACGGCGGCAAGGATTATGAAGTTACGGTAGATTTTGATAAAGTGGGAACAAAAAAAATGTTTGCCTCCTTTGCAAAATTAAAAAAAATAACGGAGTAAATTTTTGTGGTAAAATCACAGGGATAGTGGTATAATAATAACAGTTTTTGGAAGCTATGCTTTTAGAGAAAGGACGGTGTTCAATATGAATAAACTTGATGAGTTAATGGCTTTGCTGCAGAAGCAGGAAAAAGAAGAAGAAAAATGCAAAAACACAGTGATGTGGGTCCTGGCAATTATAGGTGCCGTTGCAGCAGTTGCAGGTATTGCATATGCAGTGTACCGTTTTTTCACACCGGATTATCTGGAAGACTTTGAAGATGATTTCGATGATGATTTTGACGATTACTTTGAAGAAGAAGATAACGAAGAAAATTAACATGTGAATACACAAAACGGCAGGAAAGCTTCGGAGGAGACCCCGGAGCTTTTCTTAGGTTTTATTAAAAAAGAGACACCAAGAAAGGACAGTAGATGAAAAAAGGTGAAGTATACGAGGGTATTATAGAACAGGTAGATTTTCCAAATAAAGGAAGAGTCATGGTGGACGGTCAACCGGTGATCGTAAAAAACGGGATGCCGGGACAGCGTGTCCGCTTTATGATCAATAAAAAAAGAGGCGGTAGGGTGGAAGCAAGGCTCTTGGAAGTGCTGGAGCCGTCACCGCTTGAGACGAGAAAACCGGTCTGTTCCATCTTTCCACAGTGTGGCGGATGTATGTACCAGACCATGGACTACAGCCATCAGCTGGAGATGAAACAGGAACAGATCCGAAGACTCCTGGACACAGCCATCAAAAACGGTGGTCAGGTGGATGAAAACGGAAACCCAGACTATGTTTTTGAGGGAATCAAGGGAAGCCCTACAGAATTCCGTTACCGTAATAAGATGGAATTTTCGTTCGGAGATGCCGAAAAAGACGGTCCGCTGACACTGGGACTCCATAAAAAGGGAAGCACCTATGATGTGCTGACTGCATCCGACTGTAAGCTGGTACATGAAGATCTGACGAAGATTCTGACCTGTGTGCTGGATTACTGTAAAGAACAGGGATTTACCTACTACCATAAGATGCGCCATGAAGGCTATCTGAGACATCTGCTGTTACGCCGCGGGAATACAACAGGGGAGATTCTGATCAACTTGGTGACAACCACACAGCTGGATCCGGATCTTTCGGAACTGGTGGAACGCCTGCTGGCACTCCCGCTTGAAGGAACCATCGTGGGAATCCTGCATATCCTGAACGATTCACTGGCGGATCTGGTACAGAGTGATGAGACGAGAGTGCTGTATGGACAGGATTATTTTTATGAGAATCTGCTGGGACTGAAATTTAAGATCACGCCATTCTCCTTTTTCCAGCCGAATTCTCTCGGTGCGGAAGTGTTGTATGAAACCGCGAGAAGCTATATCGGGGATACCAGAGATATGACGGTCTTTGATCTCTACAGCGGAACCGGAACAATCTCACAGATCCTGGCAGCAGTGGCAAAAAAAGTGATCGGCGTGGAGATCGTAGAAGAAGCCGTTGTGGCGGCAAGGGAAAATGCTGAGAGAAACGGAATCGAAAACTGCGAATTTATCGCCGGAGATGTACTAAAAGTGCTGGATGAGATCGGGGAAAAACCGGACTTTATCGTGCTCGATCCACCGCGGGACGGTATTCATCCGAAAGCTTTACCAAAGATTATTAACTATCAGGTGGAAAATCTGGTCTATATTTCCTGCAAACCAACCAGTCTTGCAAGAGATCTGGAAATCTTTTTAAAGCAGGGATACCGCGTGGAGCGCTGCGTGTGCGTTGACCAGTTTGCACAGACGGTACACACAGAAACCATCTGTCATCTGAAATGTGTCAGAAAATAATGCTTAAAATAAAACACAATAATTACAAAAGGAGGTCACTTTTATGAAGAAACCATCAGAAAAATTAGCAAAAGCAATCGCATATGAAGCAAAGAAAAAACAGGAACGGGATGAGAACAAGCGTCCGGCGTTTCATGTAACGCCGACAACCGGATGGTGTAACGATCCGAACGGATTTTCCAGATTTGGGGATGAATACCATCTGTTTTATCAGTATTATCCATATGAGAACAAATGGGGCCCGATGCACTGGGGACACTGCAAGACAAAAGATTTTATCAAATGGGAAGAACTTCCGTGCGCGATGGCACCGGATATGGAATACGACGGGCAGGGATGCTTTTCCGGAACAGCCGTAGAACATGAAGAAAAACATATCCTGATGTATACCAGCGTGCTGGAAAAAGACCTCGAAGACGGAACCCATATGGTACGCCAGACACAGAGTATTGCGATCGGTGACGGCGAAACGTATGAAAAAGTGGCGGAAAACCCGGTGATCACCGCAGACTGTCTGCCGGAAGGAAGTTCTCCGGTCGATTTCCGCGATCCGAAGATCTGGAAAGAAGATGGTAAGTTTTTCGCACTGATCGGAAGCAAGGCAGAAGACGGAAGCGGTCAGCTGGCACTCTTTACTTCCGAGGATGCGATCCACTGGAACTACGAGAAAATGATCGACCAGTGTAAAAACCGTTATGGAAAAATGTGGGAGTGCCCGGATTTCTTTGCACTTGACGGCCGTCAGGTTCTGATCGTATCTCCGCAGTTTATGAGAGCGGAAGGACTGGAATTTCACAACGGAAACAATTCCATCTATTTTACCGGGGACTATGACAAAGAGACGATGACTTACACCAGAGGCGATGCGAGACAGGTAGATTACGGTATGGATTTTTATGCGCCGCAGACCGTAGAAACAACAGACGGAAGAAGAGTTATGGTCGCATGGCTCCAGAGCTGGGATAATTTTATGACCCCGGAAGATATGGACTGGACCGGACTTATGACACTCCCGAGAGAACTGCATGTGGAAGATGACAGTCTGGTACAGCTTCCAGTACGTGAGATTGAAAATTATTATACCGGTGAGCGTAGATATGAAAAAGTCACTCTGGAAAATCAGTCTGCCGAACTGGACGGAATCACAGGCAGAAGTTTTGATATGACAGTGGAAGTAAAAAAAGAGGATCTGGAAGGATTCTCCATTCTGCTTGCCTGCGACGATGAAAATTATACCGAACTGTACTATAACAGATACCAGGAATTATTTACCGTGGATCGTACCTATTCCGGTCTGGTAAGAGATGTGATCTGCAGCCGCAGCATGAAGGTGGCAAACGATCAGGATACGATAACATTCCGGATCGTGATGGATAAATATACGATTGAAGTATTTGCAAATGACGGAAAACAGGCGATGACAACGCTGATCTACACCGATCTGAAATCACAGGGCATTGTATTTTCCAGTGACGGAAAAGCAACGTTCAGCGTGACACAGCATACAATTGCCATGCTGGAATAGTTCTCCTTTCTTGTAGGAATAAGATTCCTATGATATAATTCTATAATATGCAAAGATCAGAAATAAAGGAGAACAGAAGTGAAAGTACAATTTAATGTGCAGATGACCAGACAGTATCTGTTTGATTTCTTTCTGCAGCACACCTACCGGGCCCTGCGTGGAAAACTCAGCCTTCTGGCAGGACTTGCGATGATTCCGCTGTGTGTGCTTACCTGGAACCGGGTGGGAAGAATGTTCAGCGTGTGTTATATCTTTTTTGCTGTATTTTTCCTGCTCCTGATGCCGGGAAAACTCTGGATCAAAGCGGATCAGGGATTTAAAAGAACACCGGTGTATAGAAAACCATTTACTTACAAAGTAGACAGCACCGGAATCACGACGATCCAGAACGCGCAGACCGGACATCTGAAATGGAATCAGGTGGAAAAGGTGATTGACAGCCAGTTATGCCTGTATGTCTATATCAACAAAGCAGATGCCTATGTATGGCCGAAGGCAGCAGTCGGTAAAAATTACCAGAAACTGCTGGAACTTCTGAAGAAACATGTGGATGCGAGGAAGCTGAAAATTCGTCTGAAATAAAGAAAGAGGAAAAACAATGATAATAGAAACAAACAGTCCCGAGGAAACCTTTGCACTGGGTCAGAAACTTGGCGAACAGGCAAAAGCGGGACAGATCTATACCCTGAACGGCGACCTTGGCGTTGGAAAAACAGTGTTTACCCAGGGAATTGCCAGAGGACTTGGAATCACAGAAGCGGTCAGCAGTCCGACATTTACCATCGTACAGGTATACGAAGAGGGACGGCTTCCGTTCTATCATTTCGACGTATACCGTATCGGAGATATCGAAGAGATGGAAGAGATCGGTTATGATGACTATTTCTTTGGAAATGGTGTGTGCATGATCGAGTGGGCGGAACTGATCGAGGAACTGATTCCGGAAAACAGTATTCATGTAACAATTGAGAAAGACCTGGAAAGGGGATTCGATTATCGTCGGATCACCATTACAGGACTGGAAGGATGGGAAAACGAATGAAAATATTAGCACTTGACAGTTCGGGACTGGTAGCATCTGTCGCTGTTGTGGAAGAAGATCAGCTGCTGGCAGAATATACGGTAAATTATAAAAAGACACATTCCCAGACTCTGCTTCCGATGCTCGATGAGATCGCAAAGATGATCGAACTGGATCTGGAAACGATAGACGCCATCGCGGTGGCAGCAGGTCCGGGATCTTTTACCGGTCTGCGCATCGGTTCCGCTACGGCGAAAGGACTGGGACTGGCATTAAAGAAACCGCTGATCCCGGTGCCGACCGTAGACGCGCTCGCATACAATCTGTATGATACCACGGGAGTGATCTGCCCGATGATGGATGCGAGAAGAAAACAGGTGTACACCGGCATCTATCGGTTTGAAGATCATGAACTGGTGACTGTAAGCGCCCAGAAAGCAATTGCCGTGGAAGAACTGATCCAGGAACTGAATACACTGGGGGAAGCCGTGACCTTTTTGGGGGATGGCGTAACGGTCTATCAGGAAATGTTAAAAGAAAATATGCAGGTACCATACAGCTTTGCACCGGCACACCTGAACAAACAGCGGGCAGGAGCCGTGGGAGCACTGGCAGAAAAATATTACCGGGAAGGCAAAACAGTAACAGCAGTCGAGCATCAGCCGGAATACCTTCGGGTATCTCAGGCAGAGCGGGAGCGTGCGGAAAGAGAAGCAGGAAAAAGATGACAGAGATTCGGGAAATGCAGCTGGACGATCTGGAACAGGTGATGGAGATTGAAAATGAGAATTTCTCCCGCCCGTGGACAGAGACAGGATTTTTTACCTTTCTGATCCGCCAGGATACCCTGTTTCTGGTAGCAGAGGAGGACGAAGAGATCCTTGGCTACTGTGGTGTCGTGATGGTGCAGGATGAAGGCGATATTACCAATGTATCCGTAAAAAAAGACAGACAAAACCACGGTATCGGCAAACTTCTGGTACAGGAACTGATTCGGAAAACCGAAGAGATGGGAGTATCCCGTCTGTTTCTGGAAGTACGCGAGAGCAATGAGAGAGCGATCCATGTGTACGAAAAAGCCGGATTTGTGAAAAACGGTTTACGGAAAAATTATTATGAGGATCCGGTGGAACATGCGGTACTGATGATGCATGAGACAACCGGAAAAGAAAGATAGAGGAATTAAAAATTCTATGTTAGATGTATGTTTATTGGGAACCGGTGGGATGATGCCGCTGCCGCGCAGATATCTCACTTCTTTCCTTGCAAGATATAATGGAAGCAGTCTGATGATCGATTGTGGAGAGGGAACGCAGGTAGCGGTCAAGGCCAAAGGCTGGAGCTTTAAACCGATCGATGTGATCTGTTTTACCCATTACCACGCAGACCACATCAGCGGACTTCCGGGAATGTTACTGACCATGGGAAATGCAGAGCGCACCGAACCGCTGACGCTGATCGGTCCGAAAGGACTCGAACGGGTGGTTCATGCCCTTCGGACAATTGCGCCGGAACTGCCATTTCCGATCATCTGCAAAGAGATCCAGGGGCAGGAAGAGACATTTTCCATCAACGGATATGAGATCACAGCGTTCCGGGTAAATCACAATGTGACCTGTTACGGTTATACGGTTGAGATCCATCGCGGCGGAAAATTCTCCGTGGAACAGGCAAAAGCCAACGAGATTCCGCTCAAATTCTGGAACCCTCTGCAAAAAGGGGAGACGATCGAGGCAGATGGAAAAGTGTACACACCGGATATGGTACTCGGACCGGCAAGAAAAGGACTGAAAGTCACCTATTGTACGGACAGCCGTCCGACGGTGTCTATGGAAGAACATGCGAAAGAATCGGATCTGCTGATCTGTGAAGGAATGTACGGAGAACCGGAAAAAGACGCGAAAGCGAGAGAATACAAGCATATGACGATGAAAGAGGCGGCAAAACTGGCAAAAAAAGCACAGGTAAAAGAAATGTGGCTGACCCATTTCAGTCCGTCCCTGGTACATCCGGAAGAATATATGGATGGCGTAAGAGAGATTTTCCCGAACAGTTATGTGGGAAAAGACGGAAAATCCGTGGATTTATTATTTGAGGAGGAAGAAAATGAGTGAGAAAGATGTTTTGATTCTGGCAATTGAAAGCTCCTGCGACGAGACAGCAGCTTCCGTAGTGAAAAATGGAAGAACCATTTTATCCAATGTAATTTCTTCTCAGATCGCGCTGCATACCCTGTATGGAGGGGTAGTGCCGGAAATCGCATCCAGAAAACATATTGAAAAGATCAATCAGGTAGTAGAGGAAGCACTGGCTGAGGCAAATGTCACACTGGATGATCTGGATGCCATCGGAGTCACCTACGGTCCGGGACTTGTCGGCGCACTGCTGGTAGGCGTTGCGGAAGCAAAAGCGATCAGTTACGCGAAAAAACTGCCACTGGTAGGCGTGCATCATATCGAGGGACATGTATCCGCCAATTATATCGAACATCCGGATCTGGAACCACCGTTTATGTGTCTGATCGTATCCGGCGGACACACCCATCTGGTGATCGTCAAAGACTACGGAGAATTTGAGATCCTCGGAAGAACAAGAGACGATGCAGCAGGAGAAGCTTTTGATAAAGTAGCGCGCGCGATCGGTCTTGGTTATCCGGGAGGTCCGAAGATTGATAAGGTGTCCAAAGAGGGAAATCCGGAT
>NZ_SDKC01000002.1 GCF_004123145.1 Blautia faecicola
GTGGGCGGTTTGGCTATAGTAATTGCGTGGAATAAATACATTCTTTTCCGTCCATGTCTTGTAACTAGCAGGATATCTAAAAACCTTATGTGCCTTTTAGCACCTGCTGGAGATAAAAGTAGTGGACGTACCCTAAAAAAGCTAATTGATGAAACACTTGATTTCATTAATTTTTTTATTTTTCGAATTTTTTGCAAATTTCTTTCAAATTTTTTTTTTTTTTCACTTAGCTTATATATGAATCACAAAACCCCGTTTTGTATGGCATACTTATTGTGTAACAAAAGAAAACCAACTGAATTTTTAAATTGGGAGGACAATATTTTGAAGAATGTATCCAAATTAGCAATCGCAACTGTCGTTGCGGGAACAACCATGGCAGCAGGTGCCAATGTTACCGTCCATGCAGAAGAATTAGTCGTACCGGCAGCAGAAACAGATGCTGTAGCACAGGCACAAGAACCGGTGACAAAAGAAGAAGCCAAAGACCAGCTGGATTCCGCAGTTAAGACGGAACAGAACGCAGCTCAGAAAACAGATGCTGCCAAAGACCAGTATGACTCCGCAAAAGCAGACCAGGACCAGAAACAGGATGCTGTAAATAAGGCGGAACAGGATAAAAATAATGCGCAGAACAATGCCCAGAATGCTTTCGACCAGGCAAAGAACGATGCCCAGAATGCTGTAAATAAAGCAGAACAGGACAAAAACCAGGCTGCACAGGATAAAGTAAATGCCGATAATAATGTTTCTTCCGCTGAAAAGGATCTGGCTGATAAGGAAAAAGCCGAAGAAGAAGCAAAAAAAGATGCTGATAATATCACAACTGACGAGACGGATGAAAGCGTCCAGGATAAAAAAGACGAATTTGATAAAGCAGAATCTGAAAAGAACGATGCTGCTACAGAAGATAACAAGGCACAGGATAAAGTAGACAACGCTCAAAATGGTGTGACCGGTGCCCAGCAGAACAAAGCGGATGCCGATAAAGCCGAGGAAAATGCCAAAACAGATGTAGACAATGCAAAAGCCGACGCCGACAATGCCCAGAATAAAGCTGATGCGGCAAAGAAAGAATATGAAGATGCCGTCAGTGAAGCAAATAAGGATTCTGCTTACAACACCGCTAAAAAGGAAGCGGATGCAGCAGCAGAAGCTGTTAAGAACCAGCAGGTTATTGTAGATCGTGCAAATGCTGATATGCTTTCAAAAAAAGATGCCCTGGATGCTGCCCAGAAAGCATTGGCTCAGGCAAGAGTTGATAAAGCACAGGCAGATGTAGATGCACAGCAGAAGATCGTTGATGAAGCACAGGCGGCATACGATGCTGCGGACAGATCCCTGCAGGAAGCTACCCTTGCATTGAACGACAAGATCGCCGAAAGAGATACTGCAAAGGCAAAAGCGGATGCAGCATATGAAGCTTTCATGAAAGCAAAGACCGAAAAAGACTCCATTGAGTCTGCTATCAAAGATAAATCTACCGAAGAAATGGGAGCTGAAATCGAGCAGAACAAAACCCAGCAGGAGATGAACCAGGCAAAAGATGATCTGCACGCTGCAGAACAGGCACAGGAAGAGGCAAAGGCGGAAAAAGATAAAGCGGATGCCAACACACAACAGAAAAAAAATGAACTGGACGCCGCAAAAAAAGAACTGGATGATTTTAAAGCTACTGTATCTGCAGCCGGTTCCAAAGGTTTCTTTGAAAGCCTCGGATTCACAAAAGATATCTTCTCACAGGGTGAGGCAGCAGGATCTACCCAGATGGGAAATGCAAAGGATGCCACAAACCTTGATAACATGCTGAAATCCCTGGATTTCATCGACAAATGCAATGAGATCCGTAGAAACGAGGGTCTTAATGAGATGAAAGTTTCCCTGACTCTGATGGCCTACGCTCAGTATAACGCCAACGGATCTGCCTATACCTTTGATCACTTAAGATACTGGGGATGCAGTGAGAACCTGGTATGGGGAACTACAAATCCGGATGTTGCTTTTGAATCCTGGTATACAGACGAGAAAAAACTGTACGAACAGGACAAAAATAATGCCTGGCAATGTCTGCATTACTTATCCATCGTTAATCCGAACAATGTGATCACCGGTATCGGTCTTAGCAGATACAATGCTGAATGTGTCAGCCAGACTTTCCTTACCAAAGAAGAAGCTGGCGTTACCTATTATACAACAGCAGAACTTCGAGAACTGATCTTACGTTATTTAAGCGGAGGAGATTTAAAAGATGCTTACGAAAAAGCACAGGAGATCTACGAACAGGCTGCCGCTTCTTCCGATGCAGCTGGTATGGCCTACAGCAATGCTGTTTTGAATACACTGAAGCTCCAGGCCGCATATGATCAGAAAGTAAAAGCAAATGAGAATGCCGTACAGAAAGTAGAAAACCTTCGTAACGAACTGAAAGATCTTACAAAGCAGAAAAAGCAGGCTGAGGATGCCATGGAAAGCAATCAGGAGATCTTGACTCTTGAAAGAAATAATCAGAAGCTTGCAGAAGATGCCATCGAAAAACTCGAAAATACGGTTTCTTCTGCAACCGCTGCAGCTGATAGTACAAAGGCAACTCTTGATTCTCAGACAAAAACCTTGGATTCTTTGAAAGCAGAACTGAAAAAATTACAGGATGCCCAGAAGGACAACACGGCTGAAAAAGCAAGAAGAGCCGTAGGAACAAGCACTCCTGCAGATGCCGCGCAGAAACTGGAAGAAGCTATCGCTGAGGCATTAAAGGCTGGTGATGCATATGATGAAGCTGTAAAACTGCTGGCAAAAGAACAGGCTACATTGAATGCTCTGACTCAGGTAGCAGACGAAAAACAGGCCATTGTTGACCAGCTGAACGAACAGATCGCACAGCTGCGTAAGGATATGGAAGAGAAGAAATCTGATGCTGAAATGAAGAAAGCCATCCTTTCTGAAAAGGAACAGGCACTTGCCGATGCACAGGCGGAAGCTATCAAAAAAGCACAGGCACTTGCCGATGCACAGGCTGCCCTGGAATCTGCGAAAGAACAGAAGGCAAAAACTGCTGAAATTCTGAATGAAAAGACAAAAAAAGCAGACCAGGCACAAGCAGTATACGATGCTGCTAAGGCTTCTCTGGATGCTTATAATGCAGCGCAGGATGCTTTAAGGACTGCACAGGCTGATACAGTAGTGGCTAGAAACGCACTGAAAGTAGCAAGAGAACTTGCTGATGAAAAGGCGCAGGCGGTTACAGATACAAAAAAAGCACACGAAAAGGCATTAGAACGGCTGAAAAGAGCCAATACTCTTTCACTGGAGTCTGCAATGAAGGCTGAAATCACGGATGAAGAATACAAGTACCTCAATGCTTATGTGACAAAGATTGAGACTACCAAACAGGCTTATGCAAAAGCCATGGAAGAACTGGATGCTGCAAAAGCTGTTACTGCAAAAGCAAAAGCATCTTATGATAAAGAGGCTGTCAAACATGCGGAAACCATTGCTGATCTTACGATTGCAAAAGCAAACTACCAGAAATTTGTAGATGCTGAGAAGAAAGCGGAAACTGAGAAAGCAAAAGCTGATAAGACAACTGCTGTCGCCACTCCAACTGCTACTGGATCTTCCGTCAACGCAACAAGTACTGCTGCTGCTACATCGACCATTACAAACGTAGCCTCCAACGCTGTTAAGACCGGTGATCCGTCCCAGGCAGGACTTATGATGAGTCTTCTGGCAGGTTCCTTTGGTACATTAGGTGTGTTGAGAAGAAGACGTAAAAACAACCAGAAGAAATAACAGATATTATCTGTTTTTCTCATACATTCTTCAAAAGGGGGGCTTTGAAGCTCCCCTTTTTCCACAAAAATCAAAGGCTGGAAGCTGTCACCTATTGGTGTGCAGATCAGTTAGTACTTATATTTTTCACCAAACTGAGTAAGGAATCTCTTTCCTCTAAATTCAGATAAAGGTAGGAGAAGAATTATGGGAATCTTAACGTCAGTGGTGGTCGGAGAGAAATCGGTATCCCCATTGACACAAGTTCTAACACAGTCGGTTATTTTCCGGCATGTCGGACTCCGCAAAATACCGACCGTGGATTGAAACGAGACACACTGTGCCCCGCAAAGTGTTAGAGTATCCGTGATACAATGAATCACCCCCGCCCATGCGGTGCGTTACTCCTATGGACGGGGTACTCTGCTTAGTTTCATAGAGTTTGTACGAACAAAAAACCGCATTGGAGGATTAAAATGACAGAAAAAAACACTCTGAATATATGGGCCATCATGAAAAAGACCACTTATAAAAAATTAAAGGAAGGAAACAAGGTATACTGTTCGATCGAAGACACCCCTTGGGGAAAGACAGAGGCATCGGTTGCCGGTTATCAGTTCGTCAGCAAATACATGACCCGTCACGCCAGACAGTTCGCTCCCATGCCATCGACAGTTCCATTTCTTGCATGGGTAAGTTTTATGGGTGAATCCACACATCCGGATAAAGAGAGTGATTTCTTCCGGAGAGAAAATGATGATATGGTATATGTTCCATTGACAGTTCCAAGACAGAAAGTTCTTCTCAGTGACGCAACCGCATGGGTTTCCATTATGTACGGTGATTACTTTGCCATGTCCAGTGATCCGGATACAATTGATGCTGAGATCAATGGTTTCTCTAATATAGATGAAACACGTAAAAAGGAACGAATTCAGTCTTCATGGAATGCAGCCTTCCAGATAAAACCATGGGATTTTCAGATAAAACCATGGGATTTTACAGCCGGTTGTCTCTGGGAAATTTGTCCTGAAATGCTTCGAACAGAAATAAGTGCCTCATCCGAGTAAATACTGGACACTAGAGATGCTTTTTAGGTAATTGCGAAACAAGTTTGCAATCCCGGCTAAAAATGCGGTAAGAATCCTGCGATGCAGGATTCTTAAGATGAAAAGTAGGTGTTGTGATTATAATAGGTCTCCTTGTGGTTTGCACATATTTATAAAATATTTATAAAAGAAAAATTAGTTAGTTAAACTGAAATTTTTATTGGATGTGAAAAAGAATGACAAGAGAAGAAAAAATTAAAATTGCTAAATGGTATATAAGAGAATGGTGTTTTCTAGGAGAAAATCAGACTATTGCGAAAAATACCAACGATTTAGAAGTATTGGAAAACATCATAAAAACTGATAAGTCGGGTTTCGCTTGTGATAGGTGTATTCATGGTCAAACAGAATTGTGCAATAGGATATGTGGTTATAATAATCAATTTTTAAAGTTTCATTTCCAATATGTATATTGGAAAAATATCCTTGTCAAAAGAAATGAATGGGATAAAATATAAAACAAAAAAATCAGGATTTAGCGGAGGTAAAGAGTATGATTATAGACGATTTTGATTGGGATAAGTTATATGAAAAAGCAGATGTTTTTATGAGAAACAGTAATGTAAGAACTTTCAATGTGCAAAAAGGAGAAAGAACATTATATGCAAATGAACCCATTGTTACTGTAGATTTTCCGAAAAGAAATAATACAGTTGCTATCTTGAGCTTAGATAACACATATGGATGTGTAAAACGAAGAGGTTTTAAGAAAGATGGAATATTGTATTGTGTGTACGGTCTTTATATCAATAAGCTGACAAACTGAAAAATTTAACACAAACAATAGAAGTAAATAGATCACGTTTTTAGTGAGGTGGTGTTATGTTTGAAATCAGATGCAAAGTTGATGATGTTGGAAATGAGTATCTTCCCAATTTTGAGGATACAGAATTGTGGGATAGAAATATGGATTTAACCAGAACAAAACGACAAGAACAACTTGTATTGCTTTACAATGCTATTCAGAAGATGGAAAACTACTGGTATTTTAACACGCCCACGGCATTTGGAAACTCAGAGCAATCAATGAATATCGGATTTGTAAAAGGTATGATCGCTGGATTAGGTTGGAATTATTTTGAAGTAAATAATGAAATAATCGTTAAAAGTGGAAAAAGGATTGTTTTGAAAATACAGAAGCCAAAGAAGTCCAAGACATATTTCGAAACAAGCAGGGAAAATGCAGACCTTATGAGGAATTTGGGTCTGTAAGACAAACTTAGGATTTGTGAGGTGATTACATGTTTGATTTAACAAAAGAACAAGTTTTGCAGACTCTAAAGAATTATGAAAAGATAATGGATAGAGTAGCAGATATAGTTGAAGAAATCGGTTTCATTGATACAGAATTTGATACATTTGAAGAAGATAAAACCCATTTTGGAGAAGATACAGTATATGTAACAGCTTATGACAGTCATTATGATTTATATGACGCAGTAAGTGGTTCGTTTCCCTTAGATTTTTTGTTTGAGGGTAATGAACAACATAAAGACTGGTACAAAAATAAAATAGAAAAAGAAAAACAAGAACTACTGCAAGCAGAGAAACAAATGCAAAAGGAGCGAGAATTATCAGAATTACAAAGGTTAAAAGAAAAGTATGAGTAATTCGACAAACTGAAATTTGCGGAGGAAAAAATAATGCTAGTTGAATTAGAAAAAGATGATATCATAAATCTTATTAAAAATACAAGCCCGCCATATGCACTTATAAATGAATTTGAAGAAAAGAAATATGGTTCTTTATGCGGCGGTTTTGCTGAAAAGTGGAAATGGAATTGTAGCAAATTATTAGAATTAAGTGAAACAGATTTGTATGCAATTTATCAAAAACTCAAGAAACTGAATAAGGGAGGTGATCTCCTTTAAGGTGGATTGGTTAGTAGTTTCTAGACAACTCTATTTTAACATAAACCTAGAGGAGATATTTTGTTTTAACAACAAAAAAACGCTGTATTTATGCGGCGTTTGGCGTTTCGCAAACGCCTAGAGATGTTTTTATTAGAAAGGAGAAACGCATTTCCCTGTCACTCAATACTTTCCATATCTGAAGTGGGGATCTGCGTAATCAAAAGATGATACTTTTTAAGACACACAGCGAACATGAACTGAGAAGGATCAGAAAAACATTAAATGAAATAGAAAAACTGCGTCCAGCCATGCTAAAACTGACCGATAAACAGTTGCAGGATAAAACGAAAGAATTTAAAAAGCGGTTAACTAAAGAAACACTGGAAGATCTCCTTCCGGAAGCTTTTGCAGTGATCCGGGAAGCCGACCGCCGCGTACTGGGTATGGAACCTTTTCCGGTACAGCTCATGGGCGGCATCATAATGAGCCAGGGAAGAGTTGCTGAAATGTGCACTGGAGAGGGAAAAACCCTTGTATGTACGCTTCCCTGTTATCTGCATGCTCTGGAAGGAAAAGGAGTCCATGTTGTCACCGTCAATGATTATCTTTCCCAAAGGGACTGTGAACTGATGCGACCTGCCTATGAATTTATGGGACTCACCTGTGGAAGCATTGTCCAAGATACCGATCCAGCACAGAGAAAAGAAGAATATTCCAAGGATATTACCTATATAACAAATAACGAACTGGGATTTGATTACCTGCGTGATAATATGGCAAAACGCAAAACACTTCTTGTCCAAAGAGGACTTCATTTCTGTATTATTGACGAGGTGGATTCCGTTCTGATTGATGAAGCAAGAACTCCGCTGATTATTTCTGGAAATAAACAGATGTCTCCCGGAAAATACCTGGCTTTTGACAAAGCTGCGAAGCAGTTGGAAGTCGGAAAAACACAAGAAATGTCCAAGATTGACTACATTGCAGGTGAAGCTGCAAAAGAGACAGGTGACTTTATCCTGGAAGAGAAGGATAATAATTTATTTTTAACGGAGCAGGGAACGAAAAAGGCAGAAAAATTCTTTGGCATCAAGAATCTGTCCGATCCGGAAAATATCAGCATTCAGCATGGCATGGATATGGCTCTTCGCGCAAACTATCTGATGCATAAAGATAAAGATTACGTGGTACGTGATGATGAGGTATGGATTGTAGACAGTTTTACCGGACGTATCATGCCTGGAAGAAGATTCTCTGACGGACTCCATCAGGCCCTGGAAGCAAAGGAAAATGTTACCATCCATCCGGAAAACCGTACTTTAGCTACTATCAGTTTTCAGAATTTTTTTAATAAATACGAAAAAAAGTGTGGAATGACAGGTACTGCGATCACGGAAGAGCAGGAATTCCGCGATATCTACTACATGGACGTTGTAACAGTGCCTACGAACCGTCCCATATTAAGAAGGGATCTTCGGGACAGAGTATATAAGACAAAAGCTGAAAAATACGCTGCGATCATCAAGGCGGTATCCAGAGCACACCAAAAAGGACAACCTGTGCTGGTAGGCACAACAACCATAGATGTTTCTGAAACGTTATCTATGTTGCTATCCAAGCACGGACTACAGCACAATGTTCTGAATGCGAAAAACCCGGAACAGGAAGCTGCGATTGTCGCTGAAGCAGGCCATGTAGGGGCGATCACCATTGCTACCAATATGGCTGGAAGGGGAACAGATATTAAATTGGATGAAAAGGCAAGAGAGGCAGGTGGTCTCTTTGTGATCGGTACAGAACGTCACGAATCACGACGAATCGACAATCAGCTCCGTGGACGCGCCGGTAGACAGGGAGATCCTGGAAAATCCAGGTTTTTTATCTCTCTGGAAGATGATCTGATGCGTCTGTTTGGTTCGGAACGGTACATCTCTATTTTTGAAAAGGTCGGAATCAAAGACGGAATGCCTATCGAACATAAAATGCTCTCTAAGGCAGTGGAAAAAGCACAGAAAAAAGTGGAAGAAAACCATTTTGCCTCCAGAAAACAGTTGCTTGAATACGATCAAGTGAATAATGACCAGCGGGAAATCATATACAAAGAGCGGGCCATGGTGTTGAAAGGGCAGGATGTACATGAAGAGATTACCGGCATGATCCGTACCGTAATCGATAGAAAAATACAGGAGGCAAAAAAGGATGGTGCACTTTCCGTGGTTGAATTGAACCGGATACTGCTTCCGATCATTCCTGTTCCGTCCTTGTCAAAGAAAGATGTCCAGAAACGTGGATTCGAAAAAAAACTCTTCCAGGAAGCCATTGGCCTTTATGAGCAGAAGGAGAAACTGTTGGAACAAATGTATCCAGGACAGCATATCATGCGCGAAGTGGAACGCAATATTTTATTGAGGATCGTGGATGCGAACTGGATGGAACAGATCGATGCAATGGAGCAATTGCGTCAAGGAATCCACATGGTCAGCTATGGTCAAAAAGATCCCAAAGTAGAATACCGTGTTCGTGGGTTTCAGATGTTTGATCTGATGAACAAAAACATCCAGGAAGAGACAGTGAAACTTTTATATCAGGTAGATCCAGTCACCTCATAAATAACACATGTTTTAAGTTGCCAATGGGAGATGTAAAACCATGATCAGAGAAGCATTCAAGGATGAAGATCGTCGAAAAAACGAAAACCAAATAACTCTAAAGACTGCATTGACACCGGCTAATTGGAAAAAATATAAAAAAGAAGCACGGAAAGAACGTAATTATCAAGAAAGAAAAGAGCAGAAAAAGTTTCAGACCCAGAATAGGGAAAAACTTCATTTAGCAGTGGAACATGATCAATACGCACCCGATGAAACGATCCCACTCTTTATAAAAAATGCTTTTCCCCTAGATAAAGAAGTGTTCAAAATAGCTGGTTCAAGAAAAAATCCGCTGATCACATACCACTGCAAACGGTGCAATGAAGATTTTTCTGTATATTGGAATAACTATCTAAAAAGATCTGGTCACAACTGTGCCTCCCTGATATCTTCTGGAGAAGCTGTCGTCGCCAGCTACCTGAAGTCCCAAGATATTCGATTTTTAACGCAAAGACATACGCTTGAATGTATCAATCCAGATACGGGTCATGTAATGCCATATGACTTTGAAATTACAGATAAAAAGATACTCATAGAGGTGCAGGGCGAACAACACCGGACTTTTATCGAGAGATTCCATGTTGATCAGGAAGGATTTGAATATCAGCTGAAAAAGGATGTGTATAAGAAAGAATTTGCCATTCGTAATGGCTATAAGCTTGTTGAGATTTGGTACGAAGATATTGAGAATGGAAAATTCAAGGACATCATTAACGCTGCGATTGATGAGAAACCGTGTACGTCATTGATTAGATGAGCATATGCAAACGGTAATGGAGAACACGAAATCCGATTTGTCTGCATTGCAGTCAATTACCCCGACCCATAAAGGGTACGGGGTAATTGACTGACAAGTGGTCTTCTGCCTCGATATATGATAAAGGCAAATAGTTGGGGAGAAATCCTTAGTAGTAATGGACTGCCAAGGGACAAGAGTTGCAGATTTTTATAATTTACGCGTAAAAAATCACAAAATCTATTGCATTTTTTTGCACTTTTGAATATACTATATGTAACAGAGTTGCCCGAAGTCTTTTGGACATTGGGGACCAGGCTGAGACTTGTGCTCAGCTTTTTTACGTTAAGGAGAGATTTTATGGATTTGAAAAAGCCATTGACCTTCGATGAACAGTTGGATAAGTTAATTGCACACAGGATGGTTATTTCGGATAGAGAAAAAGCAAAAGATATTTTGAAGAAAGTAAATTATTACCGATTTACAGGCTATGCTTTACAATTTAGGAAAGATCCTTCCGGCAGCGATTACATAGAAGGGACTACATTTGAAACGGTGTATCATCTTTATAAAGTTGATGAAATATTACGTGACACATTCCGTCGGTATATTGAAAAAGCAGAGGTATATTATAGGACACAGATAGCTTATGGATTTTCAATTGCAAAATGTACAGATGCACCTTATGACCAGCATTACGATGAAAATAATTTTTATAATAAAAAAGGTTACAAAGAAGTGATGGAAACCTTTAGCAGGGAGCAAAATTATTATAAAGACAGTCTGATTGTAAAGCATCACAAAACAAAGTATTCCAGTAAAATGCCATTGTGGGTTATTGTAGAATTGATGTCTTTTTCTAATATGTCTAAGTTATATAGTTCTATGTATTATTCGGAAAAAGATACAATAGCCGGTATGGTTGGAGTGGGTAAGGATACATTGGAAAATCATTTACACTGCCTGTCTGTATTACGAAATAAATGTGCACATGCTGCCAGGATGTATAATACGGATTTTAATCCTCCGGCAAAGTTTACAACATCTTTTTTGAGAAAACATCCGGAGATAAAAAATAATTCATTATTTGCGTATACACTGGTTTTACTAAAAAGGCTTCCAGATGAAGAAAGTAAGAAATCTTTGATTCAGACGGTGGAAACAGTTATAAACGAGTACAGCAGTGATATTGATATGAATTTGATTGGTTTCCCGGAAAATTACATGGAAATTATGAGGAATAATTTATGAGATACTAATATACAGCCACTTTTCGTTGGTAATATTTTACTACGAAGGGTGGCTGTTTTCTGGTTCGGAGCGTGGAGATGTTTCGTGAAAAAGTATCCAAAATGCCGGATATCTTTATCCCATCAAAAGGAATAGAGATATCCGGCATTATCCGTTTTCTTAAGTTAATGGCATTGTGAGAGCGTTTCAAGTTTTGTGTAAACAGAAAAACTGATATAAGATATGTCATTAGTTATCGAGGACAGAACCTGTTTTTCAGGGTTCTGTCCTTGTTTGTATTATAATGCAGTTTTAAGGCATGTCAAGCAGGACTGGCTGTGCCAGCCCTGCCTAGCATGCATTCTGCTTATAACCTTTCCAATCTTTCTTCGAAGAAAATTTCCAGCTGAGAATGGATCTGTCCCCAATCCTGACGGTGTCCCGTCCATTTCTTGGTGATATCTATCATGGCCAGATACAGCATTTTCAAGAGACTGTCATCGGATGGAAATACCGTCTTGGATTTGGTGACTTTCCGGAGCTGGCGGTTAAATCCTTCAATCGTGTTCGTGGTATAGATCAGACGTCTGACAGCTTCCGGATACTTAAAATACGTTGAAAGATTTGCCCAGTTATCTTTCCATGACTTTGCAATCTTAGGGTATTTCCCGCTCCATTTTTCGTCAAAGCTGTCCAGTTCTGCCAATGCAACTTCTTCTGTAGGAGCTGCATATACACGCTTCAGATCTGCCATAAGTGGTTTGATCTCTTTGTAAGAAACAAATTTCGTGGTGTTCCTGATCTGATGGATGATGCACTGCTGGATCTCGGTCTGGGGAAATACTGCTTCAATTGCCTGTGGAAAACCGGTCAGTCCATCCACACACGCAATCAATATATCTTCTACGCCCCGGTTTTTCAGACCATTCAGGATGGAGAGCCAGAACTTGGCACTTTCATTTTGACCCACATACATCCCGAGGACATCCTTACGTCCTTCCATATCGATCCCAATCGCAATGTAAACAGCACGTTTTACAATCCGCCCCTCATTACGGGCATGGAAATGGATCGCATCCATAAATACAACAGCATACACACTTTCTAATGGCCTTTCCTGCCATTCTTTTACTATTGGCAGGATCTTATCAGTAATCCGGCTGACAGTACTGTCGGAGATCTCAAGATCGTATAATTCACGCATGTGGCTTTCTATATCGGCAGTAGTCATTCCTTTTGCGTACATGGAAATGATCTTTTCTTCCATGTCCTGCGTAATCGAATTCTGATACTTCTTTACAACCTGTGGTTCGAAGTCACCTTTTCGATCCCTTGGAATATCAATCTCCATATCTCCGTAACTGGTATGTAACGTTTTCTGGGAATATCCATTCCTGGAATTATCGGTTTCTTTATTTCGATAATCATACTTGGAATATCCCAGTTCTTCATCCAGTTCCTGATCAAGGGCACCTTCCAAAATGATAGACATCATATCCCGCATAATGGAATTAACATCTGTTCCATCTTTTACTTTTACATTGTTTTCTTTCAGGTAGTTTCCCATGAGTTCTCTAAGTGCTGCTTTTTGTGGTGAATCCTTTTTTCTTGCCATAAAATAAACCTCCAAACTGAGTAATTCTATCTTACATCAGTTTGGAGGTTTACACAAACTTTGGGATACTCCCGGCATTCAATATTGAGGCTTTTTAGACTTGGTAATGCCTGATAATTGGCCGCACACTCGTCCTTTAATCAAGAAAATAATGTATCATGCTTTGTCTTTACCAGCACCTTGAACACTTTCCGAGATGCATATCGATTGCATCCTGTTCAGTAACTTGTGTTGCTTTGGAAGGATCCATTCGGCCACAGTTATTCTTACTATGGTATTTGGAACCTGTTGCTGAAATCCATACCTTACTTTCAGACTCCTTTTCCGATGTTGAGGTTGTTTTTTCATCATCGGACGTCTTTGTTTCTTGTGATTGTACTTCTGTATATTGTGTACCAGACTCATTCACGAAAAAAGTTGCGTTTTCCTTTGCAACAACACTTGCATCTTCCCAGGAATCACCGGTTTGATAATCAATACCTATTCCTGGTTGGATATTATAGATATAATAACAAAATTTGATACCTGCTCCCTGGTCTTCTACAGAATAAGCTTCCATCAAAACTCCACGGGCAACTAGTTCCGTATTTGTGAATACCGGTGTTACACGATATAAAACATGATTTCCGGTAGCCTCTACGTAGTTGTCAACAGCATTCTCAAATGGAAGCATGCCAACAACATTCAGATAGCGTGTACCTGTGATCAGATTTTTGGGGTTCGCATTCTCGCCTGCCAACTGAAAGCCTATCAAATGGCATCTATTATATAGATAATTTCCATCAATGATACCGTTATATTTAACAGTATGCCAGCCAGATGGTTTTACCATTCCGATCTTTCCACGTGGCTCTGTCGGCTGCAGTTCTTTGCAGATATTCGCATATGCAACACCACATCTTCCCAATGTATCCAGCTCACTATATTCTTCAAATGCATCTGTTCTTTGCTTATCTTCATCCGAAAAATACGGTTGGTTATCATTAATGGCTATATACGCATATCCTTCGTAGTCCGGTATATTTTCCCTTGTGGTGATCACAGAAGAATCTTGCGCTTCCGTATTATTTTCAGAAGATTCCTGTAGCTGACCATCTTGCGACTCGATTTCCGATTGGTCCGGCTCATCTGTATCTTCTTCAACTTTTGGTTCTTCTGTGACCTCAGCTTCCTGACTAACTACAACAGCTTCATCCGTGCTTTGATTTGTTTCCGTTTGCAGGTTCTCATTACATCCGGTTAACGAGAACACTAAGAATAGCGACAGTAAAATACTATACCAACGGTTGTGTCTTCTTGAGTTCATTTTATAAATATCCTTTCGTTTATTTTTGCTCTTCATGGACAGACCTTGTGTGATCTTCATATTGCAGCTTCAGCTGTTCGATAATGGCAGTTAATCTGGCATTTTCTTTATCAGCCTGTCGCAACTGTATATCCATTTCTTTTTCTTTTTTATTTACAGCCTTTTCCAATGCAAGTTCTGCTGCCCCTGCATCTTTTAATGCCTGCTGCTCCAGTTTCACAATCTGATGGGAGAGGGCAGTATTCGCCACCGTCAGATCTTTTGTTTCTGCCTTAGACACGGTGAATTCAGCAGACAGCTTTTCATATGCTTTTTTCGCTTCTTTTAAAGCCTGTTCCGCTTCCCTTAAGGAATCCGTCATTTTCCGGATATCTTCTTTGTTTTTTTCAATTAGATCCCGGTGGTCTTCCTGAAGACTGGTATACTGGGCTTTAAGTTCATGATATCCTTTTAGTTCCTCTTCCATGGACGTCATTTGGCGCAGGAGGAGATTATTATTGGATTCTTTTTCTTTTGCGATAATCCGTGCATCGTCTCTTTCCCTTATAGCCTGAGCTCTTTCTTGACAGGCACGGAACAGTTCTTCTTCAGATTTTTTCCGTTCTTCCTCCATAGCATGCCTGTCGTTTTCCATTTTCTCTCTTGTTTCTTCCGTCCATGCCTTAGCGGTTTCCAAAGCTGTCTTCTTTTCATCTAGGGCACTATCTAATTGTTTCTTCAATTCTGCCAGTCGGTTGTCCTGACCTGCTACAATGCCGTTGATCTGCTTGATCAATGTTGTGATCGTAGCATCCACGGATCTTAATGTTTCTTCTAGCTCCGGATGTGTTCCCTTTATATATTCTGCCTCCGCAATGTTCAGAATCCTTAAGAGGGTATCTTCTTTTTTTTCTCCGTCTCTTGCGTAGGTAGACATCACTTTATTTGCCTTGTCTATCGTCTCCGGACTGGCAGCAACTGCGAAATTAGCCATTTCATCACCTTTCCTTTCACATTTTCTCTGTGCATCTGTACTTATTATAGCATACTAAATTAATATTAACCAATTAATATTAATCAATTAATATTATTTATTTCATACTTTTCTGCAAGGGTAGAACCAGATCCGGCAGCAGATTTTCCGTCCTTGGACATAAAAAGCACTGAATAGAACGACAGAACAGTTACTATACGATTGATTAATGGGAAAACAGGAAAATTTGTGATTATTCACGCGTGAATAGGCATCTGAAAACATGATAGAAAAGGATTGAAATAAGATATTATTTTAGCAGATCAAGCACAGCAATGGAAGGAATATTATGGATGCTTTATGGAATACACAGGACAATTTAAAACAGCTCCTGAGTAACAAATATGCATTTGCAAAGGAAGTGGATGAATTTAACTGTGATTTGGATTTGCAGACATCTGAACTGACATATAAAACGATTCAAAACCTTTATTTTTCTCCTTCTGTAAAAAGACAGGTCAGTACACTAGATGTGATTATTTCTCTAAGTTCTTGACAAGAGAGTGCAGAACAATTAAAATATAATTGTTCGTAAAGTTACTGCTTTGCGAACAAAAGGAGGGAGAAATGGAAATATGAGTACTTATATACGACCTGAGGACAAAAAGTTACCTAAATACGACGATATTTGCCAGGAACTTGAGGGATACCTAAAGTATCTCATAGTTGTTTGCGGACGTTCGCTAAAAACGGCCAATATGTATTATGTGAATCTGCGTGGATACCTCAGGTATCTCATTATGAAATCAGATAATCTTCCAGAAGAAAAATATGATGAAATTCAAATTAAAAATATTGATCCGGAATTGATCCGGAATGCTTCAAGGGAATTGATATCTGATTATATATTTTTTACCGCAGCACGCGGAAATTCCGTCAAAACTCGTAAGGACAAATTAACCGCCCTGCGGTCTTTTTACGATTTTTTAGTGACTGAAAAATCATACCCTGAAAACCCTGCTCTCTATATAAAGTTGCCAAAGCTGCCAAAACGTGAACCGAAATACTTGAATCTTGCGGATGCGCAACAACTTCTCTTTGCGTCTGCAGAGCAAGAAAATCCGGAGCGTGATTATTGTATCACTATTCTATTTCTAACAACCGGTTTACGACTTTCCGAATTGTGCAGCCTTAACATTGACTCATTTGATCGTACCTGCGACACCTTTACTATCGTCGGAAAAGGTGATAAAGAACGAACCGGTTATCTCAACACGACCAGTAAAACTGCTATTGATGAATGGTTGGATATTCGTGCCGGATATACTCTTGATCGTGATGAGAAAGCACTGTTTGTGTCGAAACGTACAAAAAAAAGGCTTACCGGCCGTGCTGTTGAGAAAATAATAGAAAAAGAGCTAGATACTGCAGGACTTGCAGGGAAAGGCTATTCTGCGCACAAATTACGACACAGTGCTGCAACTTTCATGTACAGCAATGGTGCCGGATTAATGGAATTAAAAGAAATTCTGGGACATTCACATACTACCACCACAGAAATATACACACACCTTAATCAAGAACGGCTACATGACGTTTCTAAATCCATTGATGGATTATTTTGATATTTTATCACCACTCCTGCTACTATCTCACTTCTTTTTTGTGTTTATTCTGGTGCTTTCTCCTATATGAAGTTTCAGAAGAACTCATTATACTCTCTCAAGTACTTACACTCGTAACAAAAAAATACCCACTCCAGAAATTCCTTCTGTAGTAGGTATTTTTTTCTAAAAATCAAACTGCGTCCGCATGAGCATAAGCAGCATCTTCATAAAAATCATCTTGGTTTGAAATAAACTCAAGGATATCTGAAGACAGTGCTGGTAAGTTGGATTCGCCCTTCTCTTGCACAAATGGTGTACAACTCCGCATCCTGGATGAGGTCCTAAATGCTTCTCCAGTATCCTCCATAAAAAATAATCACTCTTATTATTCATTACCATTCCTCTAATTTCTATCATAGGATGTCAAAGGACACCCTATGATGTTGGTGTTAATGGTTTTTCATTTCGATAAGGGTAAGCAGTCTCTCCTTGTCCATGCCAGTCAGGAGTGGATTGGTTCGAATATATTTATCTAATGAATCATATTCATTAACCAACTGCTCTTTTGAAAGGCCTAAGATATATTCTTTGACATCCTTTACTTCAAAAAATTCATACTTCATTTATATTCCTCCCATTTACTGTGTCTTAACCCACGGTCTACAATTGTACGGTGTCCGACATGTCAAGAAACGACCGTTTGGGGATCCATAGCAGCAGGAATGCAACTTTTTTCCCAACAGTCACCGCAGTTAAAACTCTTGTGATTTTTCATCTCCTATTTTCACTCGTTATTTGAGGATGGAGATTCGTTATTTAATCTGTTGAACCAGTCCTTAGAATTTAACAATATCGGTCCAGCTCTGATTCGTGTCATTTTCGATTCCTCCTTAAATTAACTCCTGGTTTTCAATTAGCATTTAAAGTATGCCTCACACTTAGAACATACGGAATTTTTTAAAGTTTACACTTCGAAGACATCATAAGCCTGGTAGTATTCATAGCCGCCAGTTATTTTCTTTTCTCCAGTGACTACAATTACTCTGTTGCCTGTCTGATCAGCTAATTGAATATTGCCATTATTTCAATAAATAATGTTCCACTTTTCCATTTTTACGCCATCCAATAACCATACGATTCCAGGTATACTCTTGTTTTTGGCTCTTATAACAGTATGGTAAAAAGGCGAAAAAACAAAAAGAGAAGTCCGAAGACTTCCCTTATATTCATTGAAAAAAGGACCCTTTCGGATCCTTTCTTTCAAATTACACATTCATACCCTGCAATGCATGTTCGTACAAGAAATGCTTTAACTTTTCACTGGCACCGGTATCATAATACTCTAACAACAGTGAATTAAATTGTTCCATATATTTATCTTTAATTGTCAGAATTCCTGCACCAGCAGAAACTAATATCTTATTTGCAAGTAGCAAGCTGGTGCGCTTATTTCCATCCCAAAAGAACTGTCCTCTTGTCCCCCATACAAATGCCTCTAATGCTTTATCTGTGGCTGAAACATTTGGAGCGAACAAAATGTTTTCTAAATCTTCTTTTGTCTTTTTTTTATCTGGAATCGGAGGCTCATACTCTGTTCCAGAAATTCCAACACTGCCAGTACGAAGTTTTCCCCATTCTAGTGCCTCATTTCTTGCAATATATTCATTCAGCGTGCACCAATATTCAAATGTTACTTTCTCATTAATGGTACTTAACAAGAATTTCCATGCATCACGCATATTTAAAATAGCCTGAATATCATCCAACTGTACATTCGGGACATTTACACCATGTAAAACTGTTTGAGTCTGAGGAAATGTAACAGCCCTATTTTCCATCTTCATCCCACAATATACATTTTCGTCCCATTTCTTCTTTGCCAAAAACAAACTCTGTTCAGGTGTCAAATGAAATTTATCATCGAACTTCAACATTACATCCATACCTCTTTTCGTCTTGTTTCTACATTATATCATTGTTCTATTATGTTGTCTATGATACTAAGCAGAGTATCCCGTCCATAGAAGCTACTGCATCGCATGGAGAGGTGATTCATGGCGATATACACTGCTAATGAAAAAAGGATACGATAAAACGTATCCTTTTTTTACTTTTGATTTATTAATTAAACGGATATTCGTCATACAATCCATTCAGAAATGCTTCATCGGACATACCTGAAGGATCTGTATTCGAGGCCCCCGTAGCCGGTGTGGAATGAGTTGTCTCAGCTTCTTTCTTTTTGCTTTCAGCAAATTCAAAGCGTTCTACTTCAAATTCCGTCGTGTACACGGTCTGCCCTTCACGGTTTTTATAGCTACCCGTTCTTAAACTTGATGAAATCTCAAGTTTAATCCCTTGTTTGCAATATTTTTCTATAGTTTCTGCATTGCGTCCAAAGGCCACAAATCGTGGAAAATCCGCAGTTTGTTCACCATTTTTAAAAGTTCTTTGTACTGCAAGAGTAAATCTTGCAACACATATCGGCTTCTCACTGGTTGAATAACGGATTTCTGGGTCTCGTACTAACCGTCCTGTAAAATTACAACTGTTCATATATGATTCCTCCTACTATAATAATGATCAAACTCTTTCAGCTTTTCCGAAGGTATGATTTTTTGTATCAAAGTAATAGACATCATCGGTAAGACGTTCTGCGGGGGATACCTGAGTCGCATTGACTTCTGTGACCATCATCCTTAATTCATCTGCACTGATTTTTCCATTATCCGGAAGAACCAGCATTTCATGAATTGATGAAGGGAGAATAAAGTAGTCATGTCCAAGAACTTCACCCAGGTTATCCATCATCTTCGGATAGAAGAGAGCGCCGGCACCTCCGATTCTCTGCTGATTAGTCACTACAAAAAAGGATGACATCTGAGCAGATTTTCTAATAGATTCCTGCAGCATTTCTCTTTCTTCCGACGTCATCATGAACAGATCCTTTTCGACCATTTCCTCCATCATTGCACCCAAAGAAAATACTTCCGGTGCCATAATATGTGGAGAACTTTTCATAGCATCTTCGTGAAGCTGTTCTGCTGTAATGCCGTACTGTTTGAGTAAGTCATTATTGATGAGCATGGAACCCAATCCTTTCTCATCCATGCTGACGTCTACATGATAAGTAATTGCAAGATCTTCCTTTAACTGATGTGGAACATTCACAAGCATATCTTTATTTCTCTCTGCCGATGATACACGGATAAACAGATTATCCTTTGCAATGTCATAATCCATGATGGATTTGAGATTCACCTGGATTGATGCCTCCATAATGACATCTGCAATTCTTCTGTATATGCTTTCCATAGTTGCTCCCGGCTGATTCTGATAGGCTTTGTAGAACTGATTCATATTGATAATCGGTGCGATTGTTTCGTCTTCCCTTTTCACCATAAGACCCTTATAGGTAGTATTTAATTTCCGATAATCCATAACGAATACCTCAGCATTCCTGTAAGATCCTGGCAAAAAGTGTTTGATATTGTCCTTTACCTCGTTTACAAATTCTAAAAACATTATTGATTCCTCCTTTGAATATTTACTCCATGTTTTCGATTAACATCTAAAGTATGCCTCATACTCAGAACATACAAAATTTTTTTAAACTTCAAAAACATCATAAGCCTGGTAGTATTCATAGCCACCAGTTACTTTTCTCTCGCCAGTGACAACAATTACTCTGTTGCCTGCCTGACCAGCTAATTGAATATTGTCATTATTCCAATAAACAATGTTCCTCTTTTCTTCTTTCCCATTTTTACGCCAGCCAATAGTCATACGATTCCACGTATAACCTTGTTTTTGTCCACTTGTAACAGCAAGGATTGTACCCGCCATCACATGTTGCTCTTTTTGATCATTGTGCTGATCGAAATCAAAGCTTCCATTAAAACGAATGGTGTAGGCTTTTAAGTGGAAATCACGAGTGGGTGTTTCACCGCCTTCCAGCAGCATCTCAATCATAAAATCATCTGTCGTAGATGCCAGGACAGATGTTCCTATAGTAAGTCGCATTCTCTGAATTACATCGAACTTACTCTCCAAAAAACATCTCGTCTTTTCTTCCTGCCCGCTTACCGGATAAAAAAATTTGTTTTCCAGAACGACAACATTATCCTGGATATCTGTTATCGTTCCAGAGACGACCAGTACTCCTGGTCGTCTCATAACGAACATAGATTTTTTCATTCGCTCTCCTCCTCTGGCATAAGGATCAGCTCTTCGTTGTCCTCATCATTGCCGCTCAATGTTATGAACGGTGCTCTACCCGTTGCCTTTGCGACAGGCTGGAGAAGGGATTTTGGCAAGCCCTCCAAACGATCCGCCAGTCCCATGATTAGAATCGCTACGTCGTATTCTGAGTATATAGCGGCCTGATCAATTTCAGCATTCAGCTGCTCAAGCAGCTGGGCGAATCGTGTTTTTCCTATGATTTTTCTAATTCCAAGTTTAATGAGAGAGTCCCTTAATGCTTTCTCGACCAAATGGCCATTACCAATGAGCTGACCCATTTTCCGCGCCAACTCCTCTGGCAATTTACGAAAGTTGACCATGATCTCGCGATCACAATCAGTCAGTATCTCTTCGCTTGTTATCGTTCCTATATGTTTTCGCGCGTACTCGTCTACAATCACATATCGATTACAACCTTTCAAACGATACGTTCCTCGAATAATAAAGCTGCTTTTTCCTGTGTCAGATGACATTAACACAATACCCGGTACAACCGTATCTTTTAATCCGGAAATATCAGAAAACTCCTCTCCAACTTCGGGAAATTCGATATGGATACTCGTGAAATCGTGGTCCACATACCATCTGTTGATTTCGCTCGAACCAAATTTCCCATCTTTCAAAAGAGCCTTAATGGCTCTTATGATCGTTCGCTGTGGAATCGGAATATATTTTTCCGATAGAAAAGCAAAGATCTTTCGGTCATACCTACCTTCCTCATTCAACATTTTTCGAGTGACAACCGTCACTCTTGGGTTGGTTTTTGTCAATGCCTCGCACATAGCTTGCGTGAGGAATATTGATTTTTTTGAAGATTGTTCTCCACAAATTCCAGACCTTGTCATTAAGCTACTGAGAGCTCCACCGGAGATGTAAGTGACATATCCGTTTAAATACGTCACATAACCTGCTGTGTCAAAGCTTTCTTCACATAACTGTTCATTTACATTTTGTTTGGATATGTACCCAATTGATGGTACTGGGTACATATTTGTTTCCGAAACTTTGAAGTTCAGCAAGCCCTGTTCGAAAGATAAAAGTTCTTTTTGAGTGATTAATAAAACCTTATATGCCTCCTTCATGAAGGAGGCATTAAGATAATATGCGAATCCGATGTTACCACCAGATATTCGTAAAAACTCGGTGCTGTCATCAATCTGCTTTAGAATATTTTCGAAATCTTCGAGTTCTTTTCCCTCAACAAAAAATTTGTCTGAAAGTGTTAATTTTCCCATGTATTGATTCCTCCTTTTTGTGCTCTTAATCCATCGATCACCGCTTCGAAGATACCTTCTTTTCCATCAGGGACATCATATGCATATAGTGCGTAAATGACATCCTCTACGCTGGATATCTCTTTTCCGTTTATGATCTGTTGCAAAAGCACTTGTGTTTGATCCTTTGATAGGATTTGATACTTCTGCAATTTAGATAATGATTTCATTACCTTTACTGCCAGACTTCGTCCTGTTATTTTTGCTTCCTCCTTTTGATTGACCTCCAGTTTTTCAATTAACAATTAAAGTTTGCCTCTCGGACAACTCACAAGAAAAAAAGCATAAAAAAAGAGAACGTCTTTAATTGACGTCCTCTCTCTTTTATTTGAAGGTAAATTATCTGTTTTTATCGAACGCAGTCCATGCTTCCTGGTACGTTTTGAAATAACCAACCTGGATACTTTCCGCTTCTACATAGATATCGAAATCCTTTAATAGATCATCCGGTATATCTTCGGAAATAGTCACCTTGGTGAATAAATCTGGTGTCTTAGCTTCTTCCGGAAGAACTTTTGTATAGTAGTAATATCCGTCGTCATATTTCCAATCCGTAGTGTTCCAGTCGATTGTGCTATACTTTTCAATATCACCATCGCTGAAGCGAACTTTCACTCGAACATAGGCCTCATTTCCCTTATTGGTGACAGATACCACCTTCTTTAAAGGGGTCGGTGGATCTATCTCGTTATTGGGAAATTCTTCTGTGATTTCAACTTTGTTCTTTGCAATCTGAAAACGATTCGCTTGCTGCTCTGCGTCTGTATAGTATGCAAGCACCCCCGTGATTCCAGCGACCAAAAGGAGTGCAATCGTTGTGATTACAATAATTCCACGTTTTTTCATGATTTTTCCTCCTTTTATTTTTTCACTTTAATCGAGTTGGTTTTCATCGTCTTGTCAGTGAAATACTGCCATTCGAATTTCTTATTAACGTAAGTTGCTGTATAGGTATCATTTGCAGGTGTCATGTTAAAAGTGACCTTTTCACCGGAAACTGTGCCACCTTCCGCTGTTACTTTTCCAATCTTGTAACGGGATGCCTTTTCTTCTGTTACTACATAGTCTCCCATTTTAAGATCTTTAAATTCACAGCTTACAGATACATATTCCGCTGAAGATACATCTGCTTGTGTGATCTCTACCATCTGATAATAGGTGTGCTTTGCTCCTTCATAATCCGTACCTGTACATTTAAATGTGAATACCGGATTACCATTCGCAAAATTAATATCAGCGGCTTTGATCTTCTTTGTAACGATGATTTTCTTCAGTTCTGGAAGATTTCTCACAGTATCTGCATTGACAACTGCTCCATCCTTAGAAATGGTTACTTCAAAGGAATCCAGGATGTAGCCTTTATTTTCCTCACATGGCTGCTCCTCTACAAGATAGGTATCAAACAGCAATGCTCCCTTTGACTTGGATGCTTTACCTTCTCCAAACCATACGCCATTCTTGTCAACATTCGGATTGCTGTTGTCTCTTACAGCAGTACGGATCAAACCGTCTGCATCCGAATAGATAATATGGCTTTCACCGGTTGTCTTACTTGTTAACTTGAATGGTATATTTCCCATTGGTCGATTCCGTTCGTTTATTTTTGCAAACTGAACATCTCCTCGACTCGGTACTTCTTTAGCAGCATTCTCACCAGTAGGAAGTCCTTTGATGACTGTTGATCCATTGATTACGTAAGTATTTGCGACATACAGAGTAGAACTAAGATTATATCCAACCGGAGCTTTGCTTTCCTGAATGGTCAGTGTTCCAACTGGTAAAATAACATGTCCACTACTATCTTTCAGTAATGTTCCACTTACCAAATGGGAATCATCCAGTTTGATCTGTCCTTTTTCGTCTGTCTTAAATACCCAGGTATACTTAGGAGTCTTCGCATCCTTGCTTGGATCATGGTCAGAAATAACATCGTAATACTTTACAGTATATTCAGCATTCTTTAAAGAACCAGCTCCCTGAGCAGTTGCTGTTAATGTTTCCGCATCAACTTTTTCAAGAAAAACCTTATCTTCTGTAACGAAGGTGCCAGGTTCTTCAATGGAAGTGATGTCAACACTTAATGTATTAGAGTTGAAATTAGCGGCATCTACCGTTGTGGAAATATAGTAACCATCCGGAGCTTTTGTCTCCTTAACAGTATATTTTCCAAGTGGCAGACCTGACTTGCTTCCTTTACCATTTGCATCTGTTACAATCGTACCTACACTCTTTCCGGCAGCATTATAAATGGTATATTCTGCTCCCTTCAGTGTATAGCTCTCAAACCCGGAGTATGTATCAGTTTTCGCTTTTTTCTGGAGATTGATGGTCCCGGTTTTAGGAGGTTCATTGATCGTCACAGATGAGACGGAATTTTTATGGTTTACGGTAACATCTGCGGCTTTGTTATAACCTTTGGAGGCAGTTCTTTCTTTGATCGTGTAAGAACCATAACTCAGCGTTTTTGATGTCGCATTTCCGTTTGCATCTGTTGTAAGCGTATCAACAACTGTATTTCCGCTGTAGATATCAAACACTGCTCCCTGCAGGGAATATTCGCCATTTCCGTTGGTCACAGAAGTGTTTGCGGATCTTTTATTGATCTGGATCTTTCCACCTGCCTGTTCAATAGTAAGGGTTTTGTTTTGGGTGAATGTTCCCTCTTGATCAAACCAGTTCAGCATACAAACTTTCTGATAGTTACTTGCTGGCGGATCGTAAATCGCGCATCCCCATCTTTTTGGAATCGTCAGTGTTACGGAAACATTGATTGTTTTTCCAGTCGTTTGATAGGATGCATAAGTAGATTTTGGAATTCGGATTTGGAAATCAGCATAAGTTCGTTTATCTAACTTGTAAACTTCAGCGCCAGGAGCACTTATATCATAGCTGGTAATCTGTTCACGGAAATCAAAACCGTCATTGGTTGCACTGTACGTTTTAAAACTGCAAGAGTATGTAGCGTTGGAGTACATATATCCATCGCTACCCTCATACCATCCCGGATTATTATTGCCACTCAGAGAAAAAGTAGCACCATGGGTCATGTCAATCCAGCCTTCACTGTCAAAAAGGCCGCCATACATGTTTCCATTATTGGCATCATTAACCATCTTTGTAAGACGATCTACAGTTATGGATTTGGCTCCTGAAGTATTAGAACTATTATTGATCCAATTGTTAACTGTTGCCAGGGAAACTTCACCATTCAGGATATGAATGGCCCACTGCGTAACAAAATAGTCCAGCTTCCAGTTTCCGGTAGAATACGCAGACCATCGACAACATTGACCATAGTAAACAGAACCCCAATAGAAAGCATATTCTACTTTTCTATTCGTCCAGCCGCCCTTATAGGAAAATGACCCTTTTCCATCGGGACAATCTTTTGAGTAATTCAGGCAGTATACGTTTCGCCACTGACCACGTGAATCCACATTCTCATTATCACCTACAACGTACTTTAATCCAATTCGAAGAACACCGCCAAAATCATCAAAACGTTCATTTTTTATGACATATGGACCATAGTCATCAAAGGAATATGTACTGATCTCAGAGGTATTAGGATCCAGGTATCCCCAGATTTCAGCATTGTCTGAATCAGGAACATCTTCTTCACCTTCCGGGTAAAAAGCTTCGTCGTCAAATTGTTCACCTTTTACAGCCTCATTTTCTGTGACGTCTGCATTGTTTTCGGTGTTATCTTCCTTTACGGCTTGCTCTTTAGCAGTGTCTTTTGTCGCTTCCTTTTTCGCTTCAGATCCATTAGGGGATTCTGTAGGTGTTGGTTCCGGTGTTGGTGTTGCTTTTTCCACCGTTGTTCCCTCATCCTTTTTATCTTCAGTTGCTTTCGAATCTGAATTCTTGTCGGCAACAATTGAAACAGCAATATTAGTAGGCTGATCAACGATTACCGTATTAGAATATTCACTTTTTGAAACAGGAACTTTTTTCGAAGCTCCATCCTCATAAGATATAGTTACATAGTCGATCGTATATCCGCTTTCTGCCGAAACCTGGTAAGTAACACTATCTCCAACAGCTACAGTGATTGACTTCCCAGTGACATCCTCTCTATTTACGGTCACTGTTCCATGTTCTACCTCAAGAATTTTTAAAACTGCATTTTCTGTTTCCTTCGCGTATACTGGAAAGGTATATATCGGAATAGATGTGCAAAGCATTAAAAGAGATAGAATCAGTGAAATACAGCGATTACTAAACTTCTTCATTCTTTTTCCTCTCTTTCATCAAAACAAAAATTAGACCTGCTGAGAAAATGACTCCTGCTGCTGCAATTAAAAACGGAAGTCCTGAATCACCGGTTTTTACAATGCCAGTTCCTGTATAAGAACCCGTATTTTTCGCATCGTCCGGTAATACAGCAGTAAAGATCCATTTTGTTTCTGTTTTGCTCATTGCATATGGATTATTCAGCCAAGAAGGAACAGTTAAAGTATATGTCAGTTTCTTTGTTTCTCCGTTTTTCAGAGTTCCAAGTAGTACTTTATTTTTTACTTCGCCGTCCATGGATCCATCGTAAAGAACGGTATCATCACACTTGATCTGAAGATTCAATTCTTTTAAGAGCTTATCCTGTGCAATGGTTTCAGTTCTAAAATAAATGGATACGGATTTAGCATATTTATTGGCTACCGTAACTGTATCAGAAACAACATCTCCTGGCATCAAATCTCCCCAGTTAGAAAAGAAATCGTCTCCTACTTTTACCAAGCCTTCTGCACCACCCTCGTAAGATACTGAAAATAAATCATTTTTAGTATTTGGGATCACATACTCATCTGTAACGCTCTTTTCAATCAAAGTTCCAAACCACGGATCATCTGAATCAAAATCCGGAGTGAAATTCTTCACCTGTACAGCATCAGCTGTAAAGTGTAATTCCATCTTTTTGTCAGATAAGGATTCATCCCATGTGGATGGAATCTTGACATCTTTCATGAATTCCGTTGTATCTCCCCGTTCAACGGGTTTTGTATAGTAGTAATACTCACCTCGTTTAATCCAGTTATCAGAAATACCAAGAAGAGAATCATCCAACTGATCGATTGTGGAATCTTCGAAGGTAACTTTCATGCGGATCCATGCATCATTGGCCAGATTGGAGACTTCTACAATTTCATCTACCGTCTGACCGGGTACGACAACCTGCTCATCGTCAAAGGACACCTTTTCACCCTGATCGTTAAGGCTGGATTTTGTTAATTCAATATTAACATTTCCGATTCCCACATGGTTGATCACGGATACCTCGGACCGAGCATATACCGGAACCGTACCCATTCCTACAATTACAGCAGAGAGGAAGGCAGCCATTTTTGTAACTAGTTTTCTATTAGGCATAACCATTTTTCCTTTCTTTATCTGCTTTAAAAGGCAGATGATGTCCATTGTCTGCCTTTTAAAGCTAAATTGTAATGACATATTATGCCATTATCCATTGACTTGCATTTGAAGATATCTTAATGCTTCCAGCATCAGTCACTTTAGTACAAATTATAAGTCATTACCATGCAGATCTTTGCTATTGTTGATATTTGCATCTTTTTCATCACCAGCATAATCATGTTCTGTGGTAGCTGCTTTGGATTCATCGTAAGATGTGCTCTGTTTTACGAAGATATCATAGATTGTCTTCATGTTATCTACTGTCAGATCGTCAGTCAGATCAGCACCGGTTTTGTCCAGGACTTCTTCCGCCTGGATTGCATATGCTTCTACTTTGATATCGTTTGCAACATTATCCAGAATTTCATCTTCAATTACATTCTTCATCTGAATCTTATCAAACAAAGTGGAGGTTGTTTCGCCTGGTGTTACTTTTGTTTTGTAACCAAATACATAAGTACGAACACCATCTTTTGCAGCTGTTGCTCCAGTGTCAGCGGTTTCTTCTGCTACGATTTCCTGCCATTTTGTATCGAAGTTGTTTTCTTCTTTGCTCTGTGCATCACGAGCGTTTTTGAAGTAGATGATTTCCTGGCTCTTACGTCCCTCTGGATCTACAGTTCCATCATCGGATACTTTTGTAACAAATTTAGTAGGAACAGTTACTTTCATAAATACTACCGCATTGTTAGATCCGGTGTTCTCGACCTGTGGATTTTTGGCTACTTCCTGGTTTGGAACTAATTTTTCTGCTACATCCGGAACTTTGTTGTTGTTATCGTCTGTTGTGTCCCATTTCGGCTCTTCCAGATCGATTTTTACTTTACCCACTGTAAATGTGTTGGATGTCTGTTCGGAGTCAGTTAAATAAGCCATTGTTCCTCCGATTGTCATAGCTGCAACCAGACCACAGATTGCTCCTGTAGCGACCATTTTGTTTCTTTTCATACTTGTTTCCTCGCATATCATAGCAGTTTGGATATGCTCTCCTTTCTTTTATGTTTTATATACAATCCTCTTTTGAGGAACTGCTACCAAAAGTGTGTTCTAAGATTATTCCGATTAAATTTAGTGCGATCACCCATCCGATGATCAGAACGATTCCTTTTTTTCCAAGCTTACCAATAAGATATCCCAGATTAGGGACTTGGAACTTATAGGTACCAATAATTTGATCCTGTGTTACGATATGAGCATCGGTTGCATCATTCGCATCACCTTTGAAAACGTACCCTTCCGATGTAACTGCTTTGACTCTGTGCGTTACCATCTGTCCATTTACTAATTGATAAGTAACGATATCTCCTACTTCGATAGAAGTATCTTTAAAATCTATGTACGCAACCGCACCGGTATGGATCACTGGTTCCATGGAACCAGATTCCACAATATATGGATTCATACCGAATGCTTTTGGAAGAACCATGCTGATTGCCAAAAGTGCAATCACACACGTAAGTATCTCTACTATCCGGTTATACCATTTTATGCCTCGCATCTACGCGTCACTCCCTTCTTGTGATCCATAAGATTCACCTGCTGTATCGTACAGTTTTCCAAAAACTCTTTTGTCGTATAACATCCAAGAATCTGATAAGCGAGTCCTTTTTCTTCATCACTTAACGGAACACCGTGACACAGTTTCTTCGGCATAGAAATAGTGATCGTGACATCTTCAAATATATTTTGAAAAACAACTTGTACCATATACCCACTTTCATACCCTTTCCAAGATTCTATTCTTCTGATTCAATACCGGCATCAATATCCTCTTGAGAATAAACATCATCTGGCACATTGTTACTATCCAATGAACTTGCCGCATTGTCGGAATCGTAACCAAATAAGGAAGTTAAAACATTCTCTGATGCTTTCTCACGCTCTTTTTGAATTTTCGCTTCGTATTCTTCTTGCGTGTAGTAATTAGCAACATACTCTGTTTCAAATGGAACAATCTCTAATGCTCTGTCGGCCCAATCGTAATTCTCATGACATTCATCGCATGTATCATGTCTATTCACTTTTCTTGCTTGCAAGCATCCGTCGATAAATACTTCGGAACCGATATGTAAATGGGTGCGATCCTGAATCGCATTTTCACCATATGATTTTACCCACGGATAATCTGATCTTCTTTCCGGTGGATCGGATCGAATCCGGTACTTGCGATTTAAGGCTATCTGATATTGTGTTAAGATAAGCCCTTCCTTCAGTGATTTTTTTTTAGGATCAGTACAAAGTGTCCCTAGTACAAATACCTGGTTAGAAATCTCCCTGTTTTCTGTAAGATGCTCCATGCACTCTTCTTGAGATGAAAAGTGAACCCTTTTCTTTGCAAAAATTGGATTGATGTATACCATCGCACCGTCCCGTATATTTTTCGCACCACACTTACTGTTTGTACAGTTTGAGACCTTTGCCATGGGAGTGGCTGCTATTGTTCCTTTTATCTCAACGAAATCATATTCCTCCCATTTCGACATCTCCATCACTATTTTGGGATCCCTGCTCATAATAGCGGGGTTATCCAGTTTTAGATGCTCCTTATGATCACCTGCGTTCCTTTGTGCTCTGGCTACGGTTACAAAGGCTAAAACAAACGGTTCCCCGTTTTTAAGTGTACTTGTCTGGACAAAAGTTACGAATCCATATAAAAAAGCAAGATTATGCCGCGCCATCTTCCTGTCTCCTTTGGTTAGTTTTAAACTGCTTCATAAATAGAATAGGAAAACTGAGGGGGATTCCTATTTATTTTGCATACGAGTCCCTATTTATGAAGCAGTTATAGATGCTTATAATTGCTATGCCGCACCTCTTACATGCAAAAGTATGCCATTGCGATTTATAATTTCAGAAAAAAAACACATTTTTTTATAAAAACTTCCGTGTAATATTGCACAAAATTCTAAAATAAAAAAAGGCACTGTTTTGTGCCTTTTTATCCTTGCTCTCTTTGTGCTTCCTCTTTGCTTCGATCACACGCTCGCAGATATATCTCTTTTACTTTCTTATATCTGTCAACCAGCGCATCTTTTACTGGTGTCCTACTATCACCTAATATCTGATAAAGAATTCTTATACGCTTTGCTTCAGATAGTGCTTTCTCCCTTATCAGCTGATAGTAGAACTCCTTACTTCTACTATAAATCTGTTCCATTTTGATAGGAAGGATATCTTCCCTGTAATTTGGCTGAACAAATCCCAAAAGTTCCAACTCTGTTCTCAAGAACGGAGGCTCCTCTACTTGTTTTCTGCTATCTTCCTCTTCTATCATGTAGTATTCATGGCCACCAAGAACATCGCCAATGATCTTGCAGCTCTCCGCTATTGATATTGGCGATGCCAATATGTTCTCGTAGTATTTTCTTACCATTGTTACTACATCTCCTGCATCTCCACAAGAAAAGCAATGGTAATACTCTTTCGTTAGTGAACAATGATTGATCTGTGTTTCGGAATGAATTCCCGATACACATTCGCAAAACTGTCCGTTTACTTTCATGCCGATCGATGCTGCTACAATTCGGCAATCGGCATCTCTCTTAATTCTTTCTATATCGTACCTCATAACTTCTATAAATCCCTCCTCTTTCCTTAAACTATAAATAAGTATGCCTGTCATATGCGATACAAAAAAAACAATCTCATAAGATGAGATTGCTTTTTTATCAACGGAGAGATTTTTGGAGAAAATTACTGCAGTTATGGATGAAGTAAGAATCCCTGGCTTCAGCTTTGAGCAGTGTCAATAAGACGATTATGTATGTCGATGAGCCAGACGAAAAGAACTTAATTAATCATACAGAGGCCTTGATAAAAGCCATCATTTGTCTCATCTACTCTAGTTCTGTCTTTTTTTTCAGAAGCAGCTCTTTGATTCTGTTTTAATACTTCTTCGTACGAAAAGAAAAATCCCTCAAGTTCTGGTTCGGTTAATCTTTCAATAGATTCCGTTATTATGGCCGCCTCTTGTTCTATTATCCGTTTATTCGGATATAATACTAACTCTTTCGGGAAAAACTCCACGTAACGGGACGATTTTCTCAAATAGTTCCGTTCCATAGTATTTTTAGCTGCCTTTTTAGCTGTCTGAATCTCTGTATCTGTAATACCAGGAAATGTTCGGGAAACCATTTCTTTTAAAATCACATCACTTGGAAGCGTATCTTTATCCGTTTCTTTCTGGTATTGCATACAACACAAGATAACACATCGTTGTACCGGAGGTAATAAATTAATAACTTTCCTAATCCGTTCAACCCTTTCTTTCTTTTCGTATTCTTCTTCTGGATTTCCAAAAGTACTTTTTACTTTATTCAGAAGATTTTCATCTTCATTAGATGATACAAGTACTGGCTGCCATTTGATAGCATTGATCATAGACTGTTTATTCAAGGATTTACGCTTAAAAACACGAACTGCGATTTCATATAGAATATCTGGCGTAGGATTATCATTTTCCAGATGGGTTGCAGCATATTCCTTGCATTTATTTATAATTTTCATAAGATCATTGTTTGATCGACTTGAAAGCTGTTTGTCATTTGTACACTGGATTCCTAACGCCTTACGCAACCGCGGTTCCAGGTATGTTGTCAGTTTTCCACGAGTGGAGTCATATTCCTGAAGCCCGGTTTGTACAACTTCATATGCTGTGCTCAGATAATCTTCACGATGATCGTCATCCCATTTTTTGTAACGCATAATCCGGCTTCTTATATAATAGCGCAACGCAACCATTACAATCATAACAGCATTTTGTTGCAGTTCCGGTTCGTCATGCTGAAAAATATCTGTGATCATTGCTGTAGCATCATCATCCAATGATTTTAAGACATCTGAGTCTTCATATGCATATGTGTTGGCTGCTTTTGAAGTTAAACTTGTTTTTTCTTCCTGATTATACATGAAATTGTCTTCTTCATTGAATTCGGAATCTTCCTCAGCATAGAATGCGTCTTCTTCTCTTTCTTCCTCATCTGTTACAGCATATGCAAAATCGTTATCATTTTCAAAACCAGCGTTATCACTATATAAAAGACATGCATCTTTTCCATACCCTTTAAGCCATTCCGCTGCAAACAGGTAAAAATCTTTATATGGCCGTTCTGTGATCTTCTCGATTTTTTTGATTATTTCTTTTCTTTCTTCACTTGTGTATTTCTTTTTCTGCTGTTCCATAAAATCCCTCATTTCTTATGTAACAAAAACTTCTCTTGATCCCTGATAATCGTATGCATTATCATCAGACATCCGTTACTTCCTGTTTAAAGCTTTATTCTTAACTGTTTTTCTGTTTTATCCTCCAGTCGTGAGACTGAATATAACCGAATGCCTCCTCTTCCGTATAAGTCAGAACATCTGCGATACAACAATTACGTTGTAATGGATTTGTTCGGATATTCGGAACCTGTTCCTGCAATTCATTCCATAATGCCACTCTTAACTTCGAATATATCTCTTCCGGTCCATGATTTCCGTTGATTAATAATGTGATTTTCAGCGAACACTCTTTAAACTGTATTTTTTTTGTGACTGGATTAAGCACACCATATGAATAATCAAGAAGCTGAGCGTCATTTTCTATAACCGTCCGTGTAAGAGTTTTCAGCACCGTAGGGTTAGATTTATCCGAAAAAAATTTCAGATGATTACGGGTGCTAAAAATAATACAACAGGACATATGCCATCTCGTCTTCATAGATACCTCCCTTTGTTTATATTACTATATCATTAATTATTGTAAAAATCAACCATTTTTTACAATAGATTATTACAATGTTGTTTTTTTCATCCGGATAAGATGATATTCTTAATATCATGAGTATAACATACACATACACACGAATTACACACATTTATATGTAATTATTGAAAAAATGTGAAAAAATTGCACTTTTTTTAAACAACACCTTTATCGGAATAGATGCTAAAATTCCAGGTTTTCAAACCGAAGAATGGACTTGCACATTCTCGCGCCTGTGGCGGTCGCTTGCGACATCTACCTTATACGCCGTAGTGTGCATCCTCGTGGAGAGTTTTTTAATTTGCATGAAAGCAATTTCCTGTAAATAAAAAAAGAGAATAGTACCGTAATACTGTTCTCTTAACAAATCGCAAAAATATAACGTCCTGAAAAACCACCGCTTCAGCCGCGGGAGGATGCCAAAGCCATCATTCATGGCTAAAGCAAGTGTTTCTACACACTGAATAACTTAGAGTAATGTACTAATTTTTTCGTTTTTTCTATTACTACCGATGTCACAAAGGACGTCAATACTAACATTAATAATATCAATATCCAATGTTTGCATCCATATATCAAACTTACGAAATAGTAGGAATAAATCTGATTGTGTACAAGGAACATGTTACCTGAATGTCTCCCAAGGATCCGCATACTATTAGAAACGACAGGTATTTTTATCAACAAATCCCCAGTCAGTGCTGCCAGGCACACGACAATGATCCCGTCGATGATTCCATAGTAATTATAGTTTGTTCTCAATGATACACCAATCAGTAAACATACAATTTCAATGATACATTTCAAGATTTTTCCATACTTTATTTTGTGAAAATCTGCATCTAATTTTTCGAAAAAAGCTCCCTCACAACAACCAGCACCAATTAAAATTGAAAAAATGTAGAATGTGTTGGCATTGGATGCACTAAACAGAAACAGAATGCCCATTACTGCTGCTATTGCCGGAAAGACCCCCACTTTTTTATATAAGATCTCAATCAGGGGGACACTGACAATAATCAAGAGTGCCAGCGTAATGTACCACCAGGTCGGATTCAAGGTAGGAGTTCCAAACATATAGGATAAACCCAGAAAATCCAGTAAGAAATATACAGCCTGGCTCTTCAGCTCCGGACCATAGGCTTCCGAAATGGTACGACCTAGTGGCTGGCATAAAACAGTAAGCACAAAAACAAACCAATATAAGGAATATAGTTTCATGATACGTTTCTTAATAAAGTCTGTTATTTTTCCCGCATTCGGAGTATGTGTGCTGAATTCCTTCCGGTAGGAAGCCGCAATACCATATCCGCTGATAAATACAAATATTGCAACGCATACTTTACATAAAAGCGCAAAAAAATTTATTCTTTCTTCCGTAAAAGGGGAAAAGGTTATAACATATTCCTGATAATTTTCTGCCTTATAAAACAGGTGATGAAATATCATCATTAAAATACCTATTCCCTTGCAGAATTCAGATTCCTTTTTGCTAAACTTATTCAATACATTTACCTTCTCTTTCCTCTTTCGATGATTAACTGCCACACAGTTGCAACATTAGCCATAGGAGAAACATCACTAGTTAATCATAAGATTATCCATATCCATCTGTAGCTTTGGCATGTCTCCTTTACCTGCAAAAGCTGCTTCTGTTGCAGTGGATCTAGTTTCCTGGCTCGTGGATTTTCTTTCATCTGGCTTCTTGTGTTCATTAAACATTTCATCCAGATCTTCAAAAGCGTTTCCTTCATCATCTCTATCGTCTTTTTTTGATTGAGCTGTCGCAAACTTTGCGATATCTTGATCCACTTCATTGATCAGATTCTGAATTGCATTTTTCTTTTTATTTGTAATTATTGGATATGCCTTTAAAAGATCCATCATGGCTCGTCCGGACTTTGCAACTTGAAGCCGGCCATCTCCTGCTGCCTTAGCAACAAGCAAGGCTTCTTCTTCGGCAAAATGTCTGCTACTTTTTCGCTCCACATCATTTGTGGTCCCCCAATATGCAGATCCAAAGTCGAACAATGGTGCAAAACCCAATATTTCCCCGGTAATAGCACTTCGCAAGAAACCAAAGTTTCCAAAGTGTCTGTCCGTATTGCATATGACATAATCAACTAGGATCATCTTCTCCATGAATGTTTCCGCTTCCTTTATATGGTACAGGTCGCACATGGATAGAAAATGCTCATATTTACTTATGCTATCTTCTTTTGTGCGTTTATTGTAGATTGCTATGGCTGGTACAAATTCCGTATCTTCCGTTACAAAATTCCTGCACTTTGAACAGAAACTCAACCCATCCACTACCAGGCTGTATTCGACAAATGGAAGCATTCCCATTTGTTTTAACATCATAGATGCCATGACTTCACTTAGTGGCTCCTGGTGGTATTTTTTACTACCTTGTTTTATAAGATAGGATTGCATCGTTTCATCTTGTATCCAGCGTTTTCGTAAGACACCATTTGTTGTTCTATCCGGGCTTGGATATTTTAATTCATCTTTTTTTACGTTCCATGGTTCAAAAAAAATTTTTCCTACCTCATTTGAATACTTGTTAGTAAAGAAATTATATTTTTCCCATGTGTCTGAATCCTTGTAACGTACCCAATATTGATCCGATAAAGAAAAGAAATATTTTTCCTTGTCGAAAAATCGAAACTGCATTCGTGCTTCTTTCATTCCTTCTCTTTTATCTGGCAATAACCTGCTTTGAAACCATTGGTTGATTGATTGGGACTTTATGTTATCCTGTAACTGGATGGGCAGCATGTCATGGCTTAAGACATTATAGAAATTCATAATAGATGAATTTTCTATTTCTATTTCCAATATGGGAGTATTTTTATTCATTAATGTGGCTTTTTCTGACATTTGAACATCCCTATCTTTTCTGTTGGTTATACCGGTTTTACTGCTGTATATAATCTTTTATCCGCCCATTTGGCCAGTAACCGATGTTCGATTCCACGAAAGTCGAAGTGAACTTCCGTTTTGTCAAAACTGTCTCCAAGGACGGTCACTTCCCCATTCACCAGAATAGCATAGACAAAATCAGCCATCCCATCAGACCGGTTTTTATCAGAAAGAGGAACTACATGAACAGCTACTTCATCTTCACAGATCATGTTATGGCCGGTTCCGTTAAACATTGTTTCCTTCACATCAATTGTGACTCCCAATTTTTTTAATTGTCTTGGCAGTTTGAACTTTGTCTGGAATTTGCCGCCTACAACACTTCCGTCTACGATCACTCCGACGGAACCAAAAGATACTAACACGCCTTTCCTTTCGTCTGACACATAATACTTTTGATTTGCACCATCACTTGCCCAAACGATAATGTCCGATTTTCCTTCCTTCATGGAGAGGGGAGAAATAACCATTTCCAGTGTTACAACGGTACTTGAATTCATCTGGCGCAACTCCATGGCACAATAAGATAACGCAAGTTCGCTCAGATCCATGGACTCTTTGTATCCTGCCATATCATCGCTTTTTGTTTCTTTCCTACCTATAGTTGATACAGGCACGGAGTTGCTGCCTTCCGCTTTTTCTTCTGTCTTCGCTTCCTGTGTTTCCTTCCCTTTTTGTTTCTCTTCTACTTCCGTTATATCTTCAACTGTATCATTATTTTTCTCATCGCTTTCATCATAAACATCATCTATGATCGTTTCATCAAGGTAAGGTTCTGTCTCGGCTTCTTCGAGGTTTAATTCCGTGCTTGCTCTATCTTCTTCCGTGCCAATAGCAATATGTGTTTTCTCCGGCTTAGTACTCTCTTCCGTGCTTGCAGATTCTTTCTCTGTAATCCCTGTGTCCTCTGATACGGCAGCAGTTGGCTCCTCTTCCATGCATGTGTCAGCAGGATCTTCAACATCTTCTAAGTCCGTATCGTCTGCTTCCATTCTTGAATAATCTACAGCTGTGTCGTTGGTTTCATCACATGCTCCCAGTTTGATCAGTGGCTCTTCATAATTCTCTGCATCCAGCGGGTCATTTTCAGCCAGCATGATCTTCAACATTCTTTTTAATTTCTTATTTTCATTAACAAGAACGGCATGTTCTTCCTTAAGCTTCAGAATTGCCTCCGTCTCTACGTATGCTGGTTGCTTTGATATGTTCACTTCCTTACCATTTAACTCCATTATAAAATCGTTTTCCGTTTTTACATACGGATATCCAGAATGAACCAATGCCATTGTACTCATGCTCAGCACTGAAACCGCATAACCGGTATCATCTGTTCTTCTTATTTTTTCTGCCGTTTCAGCAATCTGTAACCATCTTCCTATGTTTCTCATATTTCGCTCCTTTATAAATTCGCTTTTGATAAATTAACATCCGTAAAACCACATGGTTTAGACTCGTTGAACGTTCCGTACCTGTTCGATCAAGGTTTCATCTGCATAAAGCAGTTCGATTTTATCTCGCTTTCTGGAGTCAATAATCTCAGGTTCGCAAACACAATCTTTTTCTTTTTGGTTTTCCACTTCTTCTATATTTCTATATCGTTCATGGAAATATCGTCCAACGTCCCATTTGCTTTTTGTTTTCTTGCTAAGGATTTTTTCATATAATATGTCTGTTCCTCTGGCTATCTGTTCCTCGCGGATTTTTGTATACGACCACAATTTCGTTTCGACACGAACAGGCCATTCGTAACCACATGACATACAATAACCATTATTCACTGGTACCTCAAAAGAAAATCGCACCAGTTCACCATTCTTAAGGGATGCCTCTTTTGTATAACCTTCACCCGTCAACGGAGAGCGAATATATCTTCCTGTCTTTCTGCTTCCGCATTTAGGGCAAGGAGGAACAAAATAGTAAATATGTTTCCACATTGGAACTCTCACCGCTAATACCGTTACTGAAAACTTATAAAAAGTTATAAACTTCTATGTTTCATTCCTATTTCAACGAGCATGCTTTTGATGATATAAATATCAATCTACTCACAAGTTCTTGTACTCTCCATAGGCGTAAATTCCGGACTAACGTATCCGTACATATTTGCATTAACGTTTCAGTGTCAGCTTGCAAATTTTTCTCCATAAGTCTTGAGATTTATAGATGCCTGGAAATCTCTGTCAATCATATTCCCACACGCACATCTATAAACTCTGTCAGATAACTTCAAATCTTTTTTGATGTTTCCACAACAGCTGCAAAGCTTTGATGATGGATAAAACCGATCAGCCACAATAAGCTGGATCCCTTTATCACTGCACTTATATTCAAGCTGTTTTCTAAACCCAAAAAACCCCTGTGCCTGGACTGCTTTGGATAAATGTCTGTTTTTCATCATTCCGCTGACATTCAGATCTTCCATACATATAAATCTTGGTTTTCGATTTACGATCTCCGATATGGTTTGATTTAAATAATTTTTACGGATGTTTGTTAATCTGTGATTTCGTTTTAATAAAAGTTTTTCCTTTTTGATTACATTATTTGTTTTACAGTAACTTTCCCCTTTCTTATTTTTCTCGTAAGAACGAGAGATACTACGCTGTAATCTGCGTTTCTGTTTTTCTAGTTTCTTTACTTTAAAACAACAACCTTTTCAACCTGATTTTGAGATATTCGCCTGATCAATTCCTGAAGTCCTTTTTTCTTATAATTAATCCCGGAACCGATATCACTTATTATCTCAAATGGCTGTCCTTTTGCCAGAAGATATGTCTTGACATGATCAATCTGTCGTTCCAGATCATCTTTCTGTTTATGGCTGGAAACGCGACAATATCCAATTGTAATGCGTTTTTCAGGCTTTACATTGATTACCTGGTTGAGTTGCTCATCAGAATACATTCTATGAATCCGGACTTTCTATTCTTGTATCAGCTTAGCTCTACTAATAAGTATGCCAATTGTTCAGGCGGTTTTCGTTTCATATATAAACAAACTGGAATTTTTGAACGAAAAAACTGAGCAGCTAACCCAGTTTTCGAAAGATCTGTTTTGCAGCTCTTCCAAAATGTCTGGTAGAAAAACAAAACAGTACTGCACTTCGGATGATAAAAAGCAGATATACCCAACGGTAATCTGAAAAGTACGGGAAAAACACGGACAATACCGGAGGGAAACAGATTCCCAATACACAGATGCAGCAGGCCGTCACATCATACACCCAACTTCCCATTCCGAGAATTTTTCGTACTTGTTTCCAATCCGGAAGATATTTGGAAATATATGGGAGCATGGCATCCTGCCAGCATTCCCTGACCAGGAAACTGAGCAGGAAAATACCGGCAAATATACTGAATACCCCTATGGAAGTGGTATCCAGCGTAGCAAGAAGAAAAAAACGTTCCAGAAATAACAGAAAAACAAAAGATAGTAAATAAAACTTATCTATAAAAGCCCTCGTTCTCCTCCAGCCTGGCTATCATTTGTTTTCTCTTACGGTTGCCAATACAAAGGCACGTATCAATAAATCCAATAACACCGAAAAATATAAATACCAACATATGCATCATAGTTTATCCCTCCACTTCCGAGATATGATCCAGTAAACTCTCTACAATAGCCTGTTTATCTGAAAATTCCAACATCTTTCCATCTTTTTGAACGTTGATCTGGAATTCCATATAGTGATCGCTGGAACCATGCACATACAGATAAATACTATTATCTACGGTATCCCCTTCAAAAGCAGGTTCCACACCATCATAGGTAAAATACTCAAATTCTTTATAAGTACCCTCTGTATAATTCCTTTCATCAGCACTAGAGGATTTTGCCAGATCCCAGTCTTCGATGCAGGTAGCAGTTACATAAGTTGTCCCCAGATCGATCGGAAGATAAAATTTCAGATCCCATACAGCGCCATCGATCTGGCTTAATTTCTGTAGGTTATTCATCGTATCATCACTTCCATGTGTTTTCAGGTCTCCATACTCCGTTCCATATAACCAGTACTGATCTTTGTCAATATACCCTTCTGACGGTAATCCGGACAGGGTATAGTATGGAATCATGTCCCTGCTGCCATCGTCTTTATCCCCATAATCACCGAAAGTAAGCGTGGTAACATCCTCTGTATTTCCAAACAGATCAGAAAAACTCTGAATACCCTGATCGGCCGTATTTTCTTCATTTTTTGAAACATCAGCTTCATTTTCAGAAGTATCTACTGTTTCTGGTTTGGGTGTTACCTGGGACTGCTGTGTAGTTCCGCATCCTGCTACCGTCATGGTCAATAAGCTACATAATACGATCATTCTTTTTTTCATTTCAATTTCCTCCTATTGTTCTTTGAAATGATCTTTTCCAGCATATTCTTGATTGTTTCGTTTCGAACAGCTTGTCCATTCTTTTTGCCATCGTACAGCTGTCCATTACCATCCAAAACATATTCCAAAACTTCGTTCCCATCCGCATCGTACAGATGGATCATATATTTTTGTGCCCCGTCCAAAAGATATCCTTGTTCTTCCTGAACAGACCCGTCCTGGTACACCTCATTCCAGATCTCCAGTTCTTCCTGGGTAAAATCATGGTCAAGGCCTTTCACAAAATTGTTTTCTGTGATCTCATATACGGATCCAAATGCAATCGGCTGATTGGTAACTGTCTGTTCCGTTTGTTTTTCCGAGCCTTTTGAATGCATGATCTGCACGACTCCGATGCCTGTAACCACACAGGCAAAAAGTAAAATACTAATGATTCGTTTTCTCACAATTCTCCTCCTCATATCTTTTTTTTGCTATATCTATCCCAAACGTTCTTGTTAATTGTGCATACCACATTCGACCCAATACTTCTCCTAAATTTCTATCTGAGTAATATGTAAAACTGTAGGGTTCTTAAGCAAGTAGTATCTTACTGGCGCATTTCTTGTTTGAGAGAAGAATGTAAGTGGCTGTAGAGAGAAATACTCGGTTTTTGCGAGTGTTTTTTCGGCATTTTGCCAGATGTTTTTTACAAGAACATAATATCCTGAAAGCCCACGGCTTCAGCCGTGGGAGGATGTCAAAGTCGCGTACTATTTATGAAATTATCCGCCGGATAATTGTTTTATGTTGCTCTATTTTTCTTGACTTTTTCGATATTTTGATCAATTTGTTTCGTCAAATCCGGGGTTATAATCAATCGATTTCCTGCGGGATTTAGGAAAAAACCATGTTCTCCACAAATTTTTCGAAAATCCCGGAAAGACAGTAATACTGGCTTCCATTCACCTCTTGATGTATTCCACAAATTAAATTCCTCCAGGTTAGAAAACGCGAGAAATAAAAGGGATGATGTTTCGACCATATGCCTTACCGCACCATATGAGATGCGGACACTCTCGGATTCCTCTTTTATCTTTACGGGTATGATAAACTGGCAAGAAGCCAACCTCCATAGATAAGCAACATCTCCATACTGTTTTAATAATGCTACAGTTTTGACCATTGCATGATTATAAAAACGATGGGGTAGATTTCTTTTCTCATCCAACAAAAAGTTTTCCTTTTTTTCACCAACGCCAAGCACTACTGAAGATGCTCCTGCCGCATAGCATAATGCATAAAACTCAGCAATTTTATAAAATTTTGGATCACTGACCCTTACATTTTCATATTGCTTTGCCATCTCTGTTGCCTCTTTCGGATCAAGAAACAGCAGACATTCTCCATTTTGAGTGAGAAATGGTTGATTAGTTTTTGTACTTTCAAGAATAAATAGTTTGTTTTTAAAAATTTCTTCTTTCATGGCACCACATATAACCTGTCTGATGTTGGATCGTAATGAATCGTTATGATCTTCGCCACATTGTCCGGCATGGCGTATGCAATCACTCCATCGCCTTCATAAGCATCGTCAGTCACTTCCATGATCTCAATCTGTTTTGCACGCACATTACTTTCGATATCCCCACAGACATTATTTAATTTATAATCTAATTGTTGTTTTACTTTTTCCAGTGGTGTAAGGTCGACGCCTTCCTTACACAACACTTCTGCATTCATATAACCGCTTGATTCAGATTCAGCCAAAAGAGTCTCATCATCCACCTGGTTCGTTGAAAATAATCTAGCAAAAACAAACTTTTCGCTATAGTCACTGATATACTCCTCGGTAATTACACCATCCTTTCTATGGAACATGTGATTTCTGGATCCTTTGATTCCCATATGAATGGACTCCTGATTTTCATCCAGAAAGAATACCAGATCGCCCACTAGAGTCTCGTTCCATTCGACTGATTGCAATGAGTCAAAGTATTCCTTTAAATTTTCTCCTGGAACAGGCGCATCAACCTTACTGCTTTGGATACAATCTTTTACAAAATCGGTATCCGAAGCATAGGATGTGCCTTCTTTTTCCATAGCTGTGAGAAAAAGACTCATAAATGCATTAAAATCACCCGTTTCATCTGAGAAAATATCTCCCCTCTCCTCATTATCCAGATTCGAATTATCCTGCTGTTCTTCTAATGATTTTGCCTCATCTTCACTTAGAACAGGATCCGGAGTAAATACCTGCATGGTGCCGTATTCTTCAGGTTCTTCTTTTTTATTCTTTAAAACAAGTGTGACCGCTACAGCTACGAATATCGTTGCAAACACAAGAAGTACAAAACACTTTTTAAATTTTTTGCTCATAAAACCGTTAATTCCTCCATCAATGATTTGTCCAGGTAAAATGCATTGGATCGTTATAATATCCTTTCCAATCGCCACCCCAATAAAATCCGTGGCTCTTCCATATGGAAACGATCTTCTGATTGATATAGTAAGGACTGGATGGATTCACACCTCCAGTGTAGGTCGCTCCGTTTGCTGCTGCATTGATATCAAAGGCGACACCATAGCTATGATGTGACAAATGACCGGTTCCTGACGCCATATATCGCCATTCATAACTTCCTGCAAAAATAACCGGGAATTTTAACGCCGCCATTTCATTAAAGCATGCCTGGACATTCCCTGCGATTGCTTTATGGCTCTGGATCGATATGTATCGGACATTTCCTGCTGTATCACAAACAGGAACGGAAATTGTTGTCAGATATTGTGCCATCTGTGTTTGCGTCGTGGGTGTTCCACCAGGGAAAAGTTGCGCCAGACGGGCACTTCCGTCTCCCAGCGGAGTAACTACAGTTCCTCCAGCACCACCACTCATCATAGCATTTAAATATTCCTGAGCAAATTGCACACGTTTATCCAGCATAGATCCGTACTCTCCCTTTTTTGCTGGCATATAATAAGGCTTTTCACTGCAAGCACAAAAGGCTCCGGTTGCTATATCAATGTCCGTTTCTGTTTTCCAGGCTTCAAAGGAAAGATTATACTTTGTGGGATAAGCATGCGCACCGGTATATCTGGCAAACGTCCAGTTTGATGGAATATAAACTTCCCATGCGTACTGAAGCTGCGTATTAAGATCATACACATTCATCCCCTTAGATGCAGCCCAGTTGATGATCTTTGTTCTCTGTCCCCCTGTCCATTGCATGATTCCCATGGCATGTCCATTATCATAAGTCGGATCCATCGTCGACATTTCCTGTTTAAGGTTTCCAAGTATAGCCGCACACTGAACTGCTCCAAGTCCCTGGCTCTGGAAATACTGACAGATAATCGCAGCATTACCGTTTAATGCCGCACTGTTTGCTGTGTTCGTTGTACTTCCTCCGGCACCGGCTAATAAAAGCATAATAAATACCCCTACAATCACGATTCCGCTTCCCAACAACAAGAGTGCACCGCTCAAACTTCCAAACACTGCAATCAACATTTTTTCCAGGTTGTCACTAGCCGTATCTTTGATCTTTTGCGTTGCTTTCTTCTTTGCCTGTTTAGAACTTTTCCATCTATCTGCTACTGATTCCTTGTTTTTTTTAAGAGCCTGTTTCCGATCCGTCTTTTTTAGACTTTTCTCCTCTCCCGCCCTTCTAAGATTGTCTGATTTTTTTTCCTTCTTATGTTCTTCCTGAGCCTTTTGTTTCTTAGTGTCCCGTTTGTTTTTTAAGATAAGATCTATTCCTACTTGCTTTGCTTTTTGGAAGTTCTGTTCCTGGTTCCATACATCTTCTTCTTCCGCATCCAGTTCCTTACCAGCATATTGATACTCTTTTTTTAGTGCAGCTGAAACAAGTTTTGCTCCATTTACCACTCGGAGAGTACCTCTTCCTACAGAAACTCCTTTTTTTCCTGCCAATTTTCCATTGACTTTCACTTTTGCATTCTTTTTTTCCGTTCTTATCTTTTGCCTGGCTAACAGATCACCAAAGCTTTCACTATTAGAAAGAGAAACAACAATGTTTTTTGCACCTGGTATCCGTTGATTTTTTGAGTCTGTTTTCATACCTGTGTCTGGCTTTCCGAGCTTTCCTGTTCCTTTTACCACACGCACGGAACGAGTCCTCTCACCTGCCGGTGTAAAAACCGTTGCCAGAGTCCTATTTTCTTGGACAGACCGGGCATGTTTATTCTCAATCCTTTTATCAAAACTCTCCGTCCCTGTTCTCACATGCTTACGTGATATCGATACACTTTTTACAGATGGTGTGTCGCGGTATCCTACTGAAACTCTTTTTGCTGGATATTGTCGCTCCTGTGTTCCTCTTACCGTGCGTGAAGACTGCTGTATACGATCCGCAGTAGTTCTAACACTCTTACTTGGCATGGATTCTTTTTGTGTGTCCGTTCGTACCGTTACAGAGTGTACCGTTGGAGTTACGGCAACTGCCCGTGGTTGATTTTCAGTTGGTATCGAGGTACGCACCCGGACACTCGGCAAAGCTTCTTTATCTGAACCAGTACGCAATGTTGATGTTTCTGTTCGCACCCGGACTGCATGTACTGTTGGAGTTACTGTAGCAGTATGCGGACGTATCCCATTATCTGTGAGGTAACTTCTGGCATTTACAGCTATATGTACGGAAGAACCAGCTGGCCGTTCCGGTACGGTATCGACCACGACATGCTCAGAACCGGCATGCAATCTGGTGGACGGATACATTGAATTAACCGGTACATGTGGCGTTCCGGATGAAGGGAAATATCCATGATTTACTATCGTTGGAATCTGCGCACGAGCAGATACCATGGATGGATAGGGACTTCCACTTTCTATGCGGGAAGAATTATCACCCGATACATGCGCCGATTGGGAGGATCTGGTTGTGGAATGATTTTCCTGTATTCTTTTCGTGCTTATTTCAGAGTCAGCGAAGGCTTTCGTGTTTTTTTCTCTTTTCGATCCACGGATACTACCTTCTGTTCTTACTGCCATTTTCTTCCTCTCTTTCTGAACTTAGTTAAAACATCCGGGCAGCACTGAAATCTTGATGCACTGACCAGGCTGTACCTGTCCGTAAGTACCCTTATCGATATACAAAAGGCATTTATAGCCGGTAGAAGTATCTTCTCCTTCTATCGGATAAAATTTTCTCGATTCTGGTCCCGTCGTTGGTGATGTTTCATAATAAATTTCTACTTCCCTTTTCTTTATTATCCTTGCCTCAACAAAAAACTTACTTCTCTCCCGTTTTCCGTTCAGCCAGTGCAGGGACTCTGACAAAAGAACCCCTGCAAGAACAAGAAGAATGCCAATATCAGCGATATATGAGAGTGGATCAATCTTTGAACAAGCTAACACCAAAAAGAATAGGAACGTAGCGAAAAGCAGAAGTCTTCGCATGTTGTTATTCTTATTGTATTGTTTTATACGATCCAGGCATTCTTTATCGGAGTATTCCCGGATGCAGAGATTTTCTTTGTCATTTTGTGTAAAGTATACTTTTCCTTCAATCATTCTCATTTTGTCCACTCTCTTTCAAATGCATTTTAGTTTTCTGCCGTCGTGTTGATCAGCTGATAGATCATAGAATCCCGCGGATAAACGTTATCAAACGGCAGACATGTCTTTCCGTTATAAATAAGACCACATCCAGGTTCGGCATTATTCACATAATCCAGCTGCGCATCTGACATCTGCAAAAGTTCTCCTAACGTATCCCTGTCAAATTTTGCCAAAGACATCATCATAATAAAAGAAGAGTTATTAATGATATTTCTGGAGTCCACACTTCTTAACAAGTCTTCTGTATTTTGCATGATGCCTGTTGGTACACCTTTCCATTTCCTTGCTCTCTTCCATATTTCCATAAGGAAAGAAGATGCACTCTTGGAACGCAGCAACAGATAGAATTCATCAATATAGAAGTGTGTCCAGACATTTCCTTTGCTTCCATTTTCGATCATCTTGTTCCAGATATCGTTCAAACATACGAAAAGTCCAAGATCTTTCATTCCGCCACCTAGATCCTTGATGTTATATGCAACAATCGGTGCGTTTGTTTCTACATTAGAACGATGTGAAAATGTAGATAAGGATCCGGATGCATAGATCTCGATCACATCTGCAATGTTCTTTGCTTCCGGTTCTGGCTGATTTTGCAGCTCTTTATACAGATTCATAAGAGTTGGTGCTGCACTCTTGTCACAGGTGACAGGATTTCCAGAGGCACGAAGTTGTTCCATATGCTGCAGGTATCCGATGTAGATATTTTTTACACATCGGTCAATAATGGATTTTTCTTTTGGCTCAATCGTCCTTTCTCTTCCGTACATAATTTCAATCATACTAATGATATAATTTGCTTTCATGGTCAGGGAATCGTTATCTCCTGCATAATTGATATCCATATCCAGCGGATTTACAAATTTCTTTGAATTCGTAGAAAGATCAATTACCTCTCCACCAAGTGCCTTAACCATTGGCGAATATTCATTTTCCGGATCGATGATAAAGATCTGATTATTTTTTCCTCTCAAGAGAACATTGTAGATCTCGGATTTCGCAGCCATACTTTTACCGGATCCAGACTCTCCAAAGATTAATCCATTGTAATTTCTTCCACTTAAACGGTTGTACATAATAACGCTTTTTGTGATTCGGTTCTGTCCATAATAGACACCGTTCTTCTGGAAGAGTTCCTGGGAACTGTATGGCAGAAAGATGGAGCTGGACTCTGTTGTTAACATACGGTCTACATATAACTTATTGATACATAATGGCAACGTAGAGTTAAAACCAACTTCCTGCTGATAAAGCAAGGGACGAATTGGTGCATTATATTTTCTTGAGATACTCTTTACCAGTCTGGTAGCCTCTTCAAGCTGTTGTAAAGATTCACCAAAAACTACAACTGTAAAAGTCACATAATACAATCGCTGATCACGCGTTACCATATCTTCCATCAAGGTGGTCGTCTGTTCCTGAGATCGGTACAATTCCGGAGAAATAAGCTGTGTAGAATATCCCTCCTGACCTGCCTTCTTTTGTGCTTCAGATATCCTTGCATTTAAGGAAAGCATATGATCCCTTACCTTTTTTAACGCAGCTGCCTGTTCAATTGGATTATAATTCACAGAGATCATCAGACTATGCGGAATATCCGTAAGGTCATTCATAAAATCGGTAGAAAGCCATGTAGGCACACGCTGCAGATATAGTGTCCTTGCAAAGGTTTCTCCTATTGTAAAATGATTTCCCTTAAAGCTCATACCGCATGGTGCAACTGCCTCTTTTGATGTTCCTCCCGTGTTATACATCTCCTGCAGATCAAATGTCGGATTTCCATCTTTATCCACCGAATTCTCAAAAACAGTTGATCCGTCCTGATTATAAATACTTTGCAGATTGCGAAGCCTTTCTTCTAAAGACATGGGAACTGTCCGGCTTCCAGGAAGGATTCGACGAAGGGAAGCATCGATCTCGTTGTCAATACTATCCAAAACCTGCATCGCGTGTGATACGTGATCATCTTTTACAGACACTACACACATTTTTTCCTGGGAAAGGTTGTTTCTTCCTTTAGCTACCCTGTCTAAAAGAATCGTATTCAACTCTTGCCGGTATTTGTTCAGGCCATCCTTTTGCGGTTCAAAACGGATTGTGTTTAAGAAAGTACGCCGGTCCGTAGGCTTGTTCCGGATAAAGATCTGAAATTGCGCATTTTCCGGAAAGGAATTCAAAAACATTCCATAGGTACGGAATATTGCAAGCTGCTGTTCTTCCGGAGCAATTTTAAAATTGACGTCTTCTAACAGATAAGCCCGTGTGAAAGTGCCAGGTTCTGTTTCAATCACTCCATTGTCATATACCTGTTCATATGGAATGCTTTCCAGAACAGTTTTTGGAAGTTTGTTTTTTTTAACAAATCCAGAGAATTTTTTTAATAAACTATCTGATATATTTAAAGTACTCATTCCTATTCTCCTATTATCGATGTGCTGGATACTGTTCGGATGTTATGATCTTTTTCTTTTTTTCCTTTGTTTCGTCCTTTAAGTATTCTGCACTATCGATTCGTTCATACTTTCTTTGCCGAGGGGAAAGAAGCATGGAACGTACTACCTGGATCACAAAAGTTTCCATCCGCATTCCATACACGGATACCCACCCGATCAGGATCATCGGAAGCATCAAAAAAACTGCGATCATACACTGATTTGCAAAGTCTGTTGGAATCAACAAAGCAATTGGAGCTGCATATGCGATCCCGATACTTAAAACAATAATCTGTCTAGTTGTTACCAGACCAAATAATTTAGGTTCATAGTCCCTAATATCTTTTGTCATTTCTACTTCTACCATTTATCTTCTCCTTAGCCGATTCCAACTACATGACTTGATATACTGGAGGTCGCTGTATATAGTTTTGCACATGTGATATAAGTCACAAAGATGCAGACAATTTTTAGCATACCTTCCAAAAATCCATCCGCAGTTGTACCCATAATCGCATTTACAATGACATTTCCCGTTGCCGCAATCAAATAACACATGGTGATCCTGATATAAAGAGCAACAAATTTTTTCATATATCCGATACCTGGGCTTCTTGCACCATTTCCGCAAACATCCGCAATCGCTAATGGAAAGAAAGCTTTTCTTACATACAACTCGATCAAAATAGTCAAAAGTACAACTCGCGCAGCCATTAACGGCAGTTCGAAAAGGATCAAAACAACCGTCATACCCACCATTTTTAAAACAGCCATTATACTGATCTTTACATTTTCCAATGCCGCATTGATATAATCTATCATCTGAAACACTGTATATGAGGACAAATCATTCATATCATTTTTCCCCCATCCAAAGGTAGAATCTACCCAGTTTCGGATATCATCCAGGTTTTCTGATGTGTTGATCATATTTCCTACACGATTCATTATGTACTGGCCAAGCTGCTCCAACACTCGTACGATCACGTCCCAGTTCATAACTACCATCAATCCAATCCCGACCGTTACAAAACACTTGGCCCACATATCCAGACTTCCATCTCCTCGCTGCAGTTCGGCAAACATGAGAAACATAGAATACAAAACTACAATAAACATGGCCAATCCTTTTAATGCTGATGCAACATTTGTATATAGATGAGAAGAGTCTATACCTGATTTGATCGTATACAGGCTCCTGTTTACGATATTAGCGTTAGAAGGTAACGATTTCCCAAAAAGTGCATTAATGGAGTTAAACATACCATCCGTTAATTCATCCGTCACTGTTTGTTTATAGTCATCATATGTTTTATGTAGATCAGACCATTGCGACTTGTCATTTGGATTTGTAAGTTCCTTTGCCATGGTAAACGGTATTGCGAACCAGACGGCACATACTATAAGTATTGCAATCAGTCCTGTATAGACCACGCGTTTTCGTTTCTTAAAGGACATCTCACAGGCTTGAATATTTGCTGCTTTTTCCATAAATCATAGCTGTGTGACAGCTGCCTCCTTTCCTTTTGCTTAAAAAAGGGTGCCATATGGTACTGGCACCCCTTCTGTGTGTGATTTGAATGAGTTAACCTAACCAGCTAGCAAAGTCAATACCAAGGAATTTCGTTCCACCTAAAATTCCAAGGACTACTGCGGTTGCCATCATCATCGCTGCTTTCTGCTGGGCAGGACCATCTTCATTTGCATGGCTGACTGCGAATTTAAGGATACCGATCAGACCAAAGATAACACCAACAACCAGCGCAATCTTAGACGCAATCTGTACAATCCCGTTAATCATGGCAGCTCCATTATCTGCAAAAGCAAATGGTGCAACTGTATACATGCAGGTAAATACGCAGACCATTGCCATACATAACATACATGTTCGTTTTCTTGTTTCATAATTTGTAATCATTACATCTTTTTTGTTCATTCTATGAACTCCTTTCCTATTACGTATTCTTACAAGCGGATTAATGCTCCGATACTTCAAGTATGCCATAGCATTAAAGATTTTCGGATTTTTTCAAACTGGAGTAACGGATGTGTACATTAATTCGTCCGGCCCCCAAACTTTATCATTCGCATCTAGCGTTTTTTCAACACTTCCTGCTGCTTCTTCTGCTGTCTGAAGGGGCAATGTCTGATCCATTCCATCACCGTTCCCCTGAACATCTTGTGGTTTCCCAACCAATGGTTCTCCATTGACATCCATATTATTGCGATACTCTTCTGCTTTCTGCTGCTCTGCCTCATTTTTCGCTTCATACACCGCTTTATCCGGTTCTTTTTTATTCCCATGTTTTTCAGTGATAATCTCCTCGTTCAGTTTGTGTTCTGAAAGCAGGTCAGCCGCCTTCTGAGAATTGAAAATATAAGCACCACGTTCCTTATTTAATTTTTTTACCAGGGAACGTCTGGGATGCTTATCTGAAGCAAATTTTTTTCCCTTCAAGGCATTCAGCGACTTCGGTATTACAATGCACTCATCTTCAGGCATAGTTCTTAACTGCGATGGTGTATAAAGCTCTACACCCGTTCTGTTAAATGACTGGCCTCCACCTCCTTTAGAGTAATTCACATTCATGACAACTCGGGTTTCTTTACCTAACAGCTTGCTGATCCACTCTGTCGTGACTGTATCCGCACCACCACCAAGATAAACCGTATTATCACAGTTGCCCGTGATCGTCTCCCAGTCGTCTTTATACAGGTTTTTCATCTGGCTCAAAGACTGAACGATAATATTAACAGAGATCTCATATTTACGGATGGTTGCTACTTTTTCTGAAAACTGTGGAATTTTTCCTGTGTTGGCGAACTCATCGAGAAGCATCCTTACATGGATAGGAAGTCTTTGCCCGCTATTCGACTGTTCACTGTTACTGATCACTTTTCCTGCCCGTAACTTTTGCAGTGCTTTTTCTGCTTCCTCTTTCGTTCCCCGGTATCCTACTAGTTCATTTCTGTTCGTTCGTATCTCCCACCACTCATAATCCACATTTTTCCTTATGATGCCGTCTTTTGCTCTTTCAAAGAACGCTTCGGCTTCTTTCCGAACCCTTTTTACCTCCTCCGGGCTTCCTGCACGAAACGTTTTCCATATCTGTTTATCTTCATCCATGATACATTGGGAAAACTCAGCTGTATTTTCACTGTAGCGATACAACCGTTGAAACAGCTGAGAATACATCATGGATGAAAGGAACTGGAAAGTAGTATCTCCAGTCGGGATGATAACAAATAATGCGGTTTTTTCATCTCCGACAGAATCCAGATCCAGATCATCGGTATTAGTAAGAGCTGCTACCGGAGCAAGGTCAAACGCCTGCAGACGGACCGCACAGGAGATCAGGATACTTTTTAACGTCTTTCCAGCTCCCATCTTAAAAGTGCGATATTGCTTTGCAGCAAAAGAATCTGTATATCGTTCTTCAATATCTTCAAACATTCGATCCAGCTGGCTCTTTGCGTTTGAATCATTTTCATCTACTTCTGCTGCTCTCAGCAACCGCATTACATTTGTAAAACATTGGCATTCTTTTTTTGTATAATGAAAAAGAAATGCAATCAGCGCAACCAGCAGAGCAGTTTCAGATTTTTCCCAGAACGGATCACCACCTTTTTGATCCGGCGGTGTTGTGTTCTTGATCAGCGTATTCACCAGGATCTCTATGTCCTGGTCATTTTCTATGTATTGGAATGGATTATAATGATTTCCCCTGTCCATATGATCCAGGTTAAAACATTTCACGTTATATCCCATGTACTCCAAATAATGTCCATACTGCTTATACAAACCTCCCGAAGGATCCGTAACAACAAACGAGGAGTTTGCCTGCATGATATTCGGACCCACATAGTTATAGGACTTACCTACACCAGACCCACCTACAACAAAGACATTTAGATTTCGTCTGGTAGCCTCATTATCCATAGCCAGTAGCATATCTTGGGACAATATTACATTTGTAGGACCATTACTGGTCGGTTTTCCAATTGGATCCGTGAATTTTTTATTGTAATCGTCCATGGATTTCATCCACGCTGCATCACCCTGTACTTTATCAACGTTATAATGCGCTTTTCCCTTCTGTGTCACGTAGAACATAAAAATCAAAAGCCCACAAAGCAGGGTATATAGCAATATCTTTGAGAAAATATCATTTGGTAAAGGGAAGATAGTAAACGGTCTGGTAAACAGATCATCGAAAGACAGGTTCAATGCGTCTATGAATTCCAATTTGGGATTTTCTTCCATAACCAATGCCAAATGGATATACCATAGGATAACAAATAGATAACTGATAAACCCTACCACACTGGAAATCAATATTGTTTCTTTTTTCTTTTTGTTCACAATGATCCACCTCTATTCTTTTTCTAAAGTGGATTTAGTACGTCCACGGTTCTTCTTTTCTTCCCGCTTTCTTGCTACTTCCATGCCCCGCTCTTTTTCTATTTTCTTCTCTACATCCGCAATTCGTTCTATGGAGGCTGATATGGTCACAGCTTCAATATCTCGTATCGCCAACAAAGACTGTTCATACATCTCTCCGTCCATCTGGTATTTTTTTAAAATATCCTGAAGTATCTTTCCATCAGACGGTTCGTATCCTTTCGGAATCCGTCCCAGAATAAAAGCCTTTAACAGCTCTTTCAAAGCTTCTATATAATGCAAGAATTTTTCATTTTGTCGTCCATCCATGTTCATGATCTGATCATTCTGGATTTTTCTCGTGACCATCTGATCCAACTGTTTGGACAGAAGTTTTTCTCCCCTTGCATAAGCGCGATACTGAGAACTTGGCGATACATCTAGAACATCCATATCTTCCCCTGTCTGACGTTGAAAATGATGGATCACTTCTGTACTGTTATAAGTAACTATAGGAAATGGGATTCGGCTACTGTACGATATCAGAAGTTGTTTATAATCTGGCTGTGTAGTATCCGCCTGCTCATATGGTATAAATTGAATCTCATCCCCTCTCCTGACAGCTCTCCCATACGTAAAACCATTTGCAGTGATTGTTATATATTGACTTCCGTACCCGACGATCCACAAAGGAGTTTTGTTCAGATTTGTTTTTCCATCATAAAATCCCTTTGCTAATCGATCCTGCATTGCAATCTTTAATTCTGCATATGCCTCATTTTTTATCCTATTCGGTCCAGTACTGGCTAGAATCGTCTCTAGATAAACAGTACAAAGATCTGGTGCACTTCGAATATTTCTTTTGACTGCATCTTTTGCAAGCAAAGTGATCATCATAGTTCCATCTTCCATCTGATCCAGCCCTATTTCCGCATGTTCAAAGTATTTGGCAAATCGATCCTTCATAAGCTGTGCCTGACCTGGTGTTAGTCCATACACTGCAATACAGCTTTTGTCTTGTTCCTTCGAAATTGCTACCTTTTTTATGATGTCTTCACCTGTTAGCACTCGGCAGAATTTTCCTTTTACCTGCAACATTTCTTTGCAGACCTGCATAGCTTGCTCTTCATCTTGCTTTCTTACTATAAAACCTGTTTTTCCATCGTTCGTTGCAGTCGGTGCATAAGGAATTTCGTATTCATATAATTCATCAGCAATATCCATAAATAAATCTTCCCTACAGGTAAAAGAAGCCATCGTGCCACCTGCTGCAATATGTTTTCCCATTGTTATCGCCAATGGAGAAGCCTGTTTTCCTTGTAAATAATCTGCAAGTTTTGTTAAAAACTGTTTTGTTTCTTTGTTTTTAGGCGCCATTCCAAACACCGTGTCAAACAATTCACTTGATGTTAAAAAAGCCATATCTCACCTCTTTAAAACCCAATCTATATTTCCGTTTTAAGTATGCCATTCGACCTCTGAAAAAAGAAAAAATAGATTTTTAAAAAAAGTTTGAGGTAATAACAAAAAATCAATAGATTTCTTAGACACTCTGGCATACTTTAAATAGAACGCTATAGTGTTGCCATGAAATCGACTTCAAAATAAGAACTAAGTACTGCTTATACAGATACTTTTTGAGGTTTGATATGTGAAGTGTGTGACACTGTATAGTTTTTACAACAGATATCAGAAAGGTTCGAGAGATGTGTAATACTGTAGGGATATTAACCCAATTTGTCTGTTGTTCCAATCTATCATTTGATGAAAAATTTGAAAAACATTTTGAGCAGATGTTCTTCAAAGGTACTGACCTCTTGCTCCTTTATTCAAAAAGAGACAGACAACAATTGTCCGTCTCTTTTTCTTGCAACATTTTCATTTTGGAAGACGCTACCTGTGGTACGCAGATTGGTTAGATTGCCTTCAAGACCCATTCTTCCCGCATCGCTACTTTTTGAAAGCAATGTAGTAATGAATCTGAGAATGCTCCGCATTCGCCATTGATGATCATCTGAACAGCTTCTTCATGTGTCATTTTTCTTTTATACGGGCGGACACTGATCAAAGCGTCATATGCATCTGCAAGGCCTACCACCTGTGCACATAAGGGAATTTCATCTCCTATCAGGCCGTCCGGATACCCCGAACCGTCATATCGTTCATGATGATGTCTGCAAATTTCATAGCTAAATTCATTCAATACCTCTGTTGTAAAACCTTTAGGAAATCTTCTAGTCATTTCTGCTCCTGTCAGAGGATGATGTTTTACTACATCCATTTCCTCCGTTGATAGCTTTCCTTTTTTATTTAAAATTTCCATTGGAACACTTATTTTCCCAATATCATGGATAGGAGCTAAATGTGACACTGCTTCGATTTCTTCATCAGCAATACCATATTCCGGATAATCTTTCTGGAGCTGTTGGTATATCTGCTTTGTGAAAAAGATCATATTATCTTGCTGAACACTTTCCACTAGGTTGTTATGATCAAGTACGGTCGATAATAACGACACCATATTCCAGTAATGGTCCGTCAGATCTTTTTCCCTTTTTTTTAATTCTTTTTTCATATTTACCATCATATGATAAATTTTTTTAAGATTATGTAAAGTAACAATCGCAGTATCGTCATTGACATCCACATACTTCTTTGCTTTCATCCATATGTACGATTTTTCCTTTTTATCATTTAGCCTGCGATATATGATGTCTTTTTCAGCACAACCATTGACAAGATTTTCTGTCAGTCCATCACTCAATAAAAAGTGCAGTACTTTGTCCTTATCATCTGCATGGACGTATTCTTCTACGTACATTTTCATAAATTCGTCGTAGCTTTCAGCCTTTTTTACTTCTTCATATACAGCATGTTTATGTGAATAAACACATTCATAACTTTTTTCTTTGAGACCTAGTTTTAAAACCACATAAAATTCTCCAAAACGATCTTCATTTCTCTCAAGTGGATCAGTCGCTGTTATTTGTTGCATAATTTACCTCGTAAACTCAACCCATGAGGGGTTTTGTATTGAATTCATGTTTATTTCCTTCTCTCATAAAGTAATGTCTCCACTGTACGGTATTTCCGCACAATGGAAACATTAAATTATTTATTTTCTTTTTCTTTTGAAACCAATAAATACAAAATACAATCCGACAATAATTACTGCTCCCCCTATAATAGAACCTATAAATAATGGTCTGTTATAGAAAAACTGCGCAAACTTATCCGTTGTAACAAGGATACTGATTGGTTCAGACTCTGTTTCATTACCGGCTGCATCATAAGTTTTTACAAGAATATCCTGGAAAGAATCTGCCTCTTTTATGGTAAGGGTATAAAATCCATCTATGTCCTCAAGTTGCTGCATATCCAAGTTTTCTACCACTTTTCCATTGATATAAATATCTGCATGCTCTACCTGATAGTTGTCTGTAAACTTGATCGTTGCATCTTTCTTTGTCATGTTGTACCGGGCTTTGTTTTCGATACCAGTGATGATCGCACTTGGTGGTGTCTTGTCTACTACCAGTCGGATTGGTGATTCCTTCAACTTATTATCCTGTGTATTTCCGGCTGCATCTGTTGAAGTGATCACGATCTCATAGATACCTTCTTTTTCAAAGGTAGCAGCTTTGATGGTATAGGTATAAACCTTCCATCCATGATCACTGCTTTCTGTTACCTGATAATCCGTTCCCTCTCTTAAAGTAGTGGTCTTTCCTTCAAATCCCATTGTAATCTCTTTATGAATAAGGGAATCCACGTTCGTCTCATATACCATCAAATCCTTTCCATTCTTCAGATAATAAGTATCCAGGATCTGTTTTGTTGAGGAATTAAACGTAAAATTGGATCCAAACCGGTTGATGGAGAACGTAATGCTCTTTTCGGTTTTATTTCCGGCCAGATCTGTAAATGCTGCCGTCAGCGTATACACATCATCTTCGGAACGTTCTTTATCGAAGTCCTTCATAAAAAGTCTTCCGCCGTTAGAAAGTGCTTCATATGTTCCTAAAACCGTTTTTCTCTCATGTCTTGCACCTTCCAGAGTGATCACCAGATTCTCTCTTGGTCCGGCATTTATATCTGTATAGGAGATATTCGGGTGTACTTCTGAATTGTAAGCGGTTTTATCTTCGATTCCTCCAAAACTAAGCTCCGGAGCTGTCGTATCAATGGTAAACAAGCCAACCTCTTCTGTTTCTGACATATTTCCTGCAAGGTCTTTCGTCATACAGGTAAAACTGTAATCTCCATCTTTCTGGAACTGAATGGTTGTCTTGTGCACATCCTGCTGCTCGCTCCATCCACTGATAGAAGGTGCCTGGATGTCCTTTCCTTCTGCCTCGGCTTTTATGGAAAGCTGAAAAGAGTCCTTATCAAAGTTCCGATCCATGACAGTGATCGTTGCAGTACGCGTAGTATTGTAATAACGTCCATTTACAGGGCTTCCTTTATCAAAGGATACCTGCACAACCGGCCTAGTCTGATCGATCGTGAACTGATCGGTCCGTCCTAGAGTGACCGCGTTTCCTGCCAAGTCTTTCATAGAGGCTGTTACCGTATAGGTATCATCCTGCGCAAAGACAACCGTGGCTGTTGATACTGCTTCATCACTCTCTCCCATGTTTGACGCCAGGGACCACCCACGGATAGTGGCGGTATTTCCCAAAGCACTCTTTACATCGAAAGTAAAGTCCGCCGGATCAAAGTTTCGCTCATACACACGGATGGTTGCCGTCCTGTCTCCATTGTAATATGAATTCTCTGTGGTCTTATCGTAAGAGAGCTCTATTTTCGGAGCTGTGATATCGATTTTTAACTGTTTTTCCGCTGATACTATATTTCCTGCCTGATCAACTGCAGTCACACGGATTGTCACATGATTGCTGTTGTTTCTTGCAGCGATCACGGTCTCATTATGACTGGCCGCCTTTACCCTGGAAGCTTTCGAATCAAAACGGTACGTGTTACTCTGCGTTACGATTCCATCTTTTATTACTTCACATGTTACTGTCTGCAGTCCTGCATAGGTGCCTCCAGAAACAGGATCCGTAACAGAGAAAGAAAACGGAACATCACCGGAAAATACAGTGTTTTCATTTCCAGTCTGTAAAGTAATCACGGGTTTTTCCGGAGCAGTTTTGTCAACGATCACTCCGTCCCTGGAATTAATATAGGTAATATTTCCGGCTTTATCTGTAACTTTTAAGTAGATGATACTCTGGCTTTCGTTATCCAGATAAATACTGTCACTCCAATTTCTCCAGGCATCTGTGCCAAAAGAGCCGGCATCAGGAATCTCGAATTCCCCATGTGCATCTTCGGAAGGCGTGTATATATAATATTGTACACTCTGAACACCGGAGGTAACATCTGTCACAGTACGGTCAATAGTTACTCTATGTTTCACAACGTGCTGGAAACTTGCCGTTTTGGAAGTTCCTGTGTAAGTACCACTTGTCTCCTGTGCCTGAATGGAAATGTTTCCAGTTGGTGCTGTCTGGTCAACAGTGAATCTCTTGTTGTTTATGGCTGTAACATTTCCAGCTTTATCTGTCATTTTCAAGGATACCAGATAGTTTGCATCATTTGTAAAGTTTGGAAGATCATATACACCATGAACTTCCTGCTGCTCTAATCGTCTATCACTTAAGATATTTCGTAATGCTGTCTGATCATATGCGGCCACTGTATTTCCATTCGCATCCATCTGCACGACTTCTACTTCTACTCCAGCTGCATCATAATTTCTCTCTCTAATGCTAATTGATGCCATTACCTGCTGATTGAGATATCGTTCCTGATTGGATATGGAAATATCTTCGCCATCTGCAGTCTTAAACATTAACTCAGCCTGAATCGGGATCATGTCAACCGTAAATGTAGCACCTGCCTTTGTGCCTGTCACAAAGCTTACGGGGTCGGAATAGTTTCCGGCTTTATCCTTAAGAGAAACATCCAGTGTGTAATCCTGGTCTTTTGCTGTCTCGTCTCCAAAAGAAAGCCGATAGATGATCCCTTCTTCTGTTTCCTTCTTATCAAAAAGTGTTACACCGGCAACGTTTCCTTTCTGGAGTTCAGAAACAGAATAATCCTTCTCTTTTCCATTAATACCAACTGTAAATGCCAGAAGGTCTTCCTGATAGGAACGTTCTGTGATCTGCACGGTTGCTGTTCTTGCCTTGTTAAAGTATACGGCATTTTTTACATCGTTATTATCATAAGCTATCGAAACTTTCGGATTGTCGATATCGATCTTCAGATTCTTTTCCGCCGTTGATACATGACCTGCGTAATCCACTGCTGTTACACGGATCGTTACCTTGTCACTGTTATTCCTTTTTGCAAGAATCGTTTCACAATAGCTGACTGAACCTACTCTCTCAGCTTTGTCTTCAAACCGGTAGGTTCCGGTCTGTGTGACAATTCCATTGTTTAACACTTCAAAAGTGACGGATTTTAGTCCTGCATACGTTCCATTGGATGCTGGATCCGTTACGGCAAAGGTAAATGGCACATCCTGGTTGAAAATCGTATCCTCTGTGCCAATATCCAGAGTGATTGACGGTTTTTTTGGAGCTGTTTTGTCAATGATGATTCCGTCATTGGCATTAATATAGGTGATGTTTCCGGCTTTATCCGTGATTTTTAAGTAAACGATGTACTGTCCTTCCGGATCCAGGGTAAGCTTTCCTTGCCATTCTTTCCATTTGCTTTTCCTGATTGTTTCTGCATTTGGAATCTCAAATTCTCCATGGGCATCCTCTTTTGGTGTATACAGATAATATTCCACACTTTCGACTCCGGAAGTCACATCTGCCGCTTCCCGGTCAATGCTAACCTCATGGCTGACAATATGCTGGAAGCTCGCTGTCCCACTGTTTCCCATATAGACACCATTGCTCTCTCCTGCCTTGATCATAACGTTTCCGGTTGGAGCTGTCCGGTCAACTGTGAACCGTTTATTCTCTATAGTCGTAACATTTCCGGCTTTATCCGTCATTTTCAGGGACACCAGATAGTTTGCATCGTTTGCAAAGGCTGGAAGTTCAAAGTTTCCATCTACTTTTTCCTGTTCTAACTGTTTGCCTGTAAGCACCTGAAGCAGGGCATTTTTATCGTAGGCAGCTACAGTATTTCCCCTTCCATCTGTCTGCACGACTTCTGCTTTTATACCAGAAGCATCATAGTTTCTCTCGTTGACATATACAGATGCCAGGACTTGCTGATTCAGATATAGATCGTCGTCAGAGACTGACAGCTTCTTTCCATCTGCTGTTTTAAAATCCAGTCCTGCCTGGATCGGAACCATGTCTATGGTAAATGCCTCCCCGGCTTTTGTTCCGGATGCAAATGCTACCGGCTCCGATGGATTCCCAGCTTTATCGGTAAGCGAAACGTCAAAGGTATAATCATGGTCAATGGCCAGTTTTTCGGCAAATGCAATGCGATAAGTTATGGTGTCTTCCCCATCGTTCCGGCCTAAGAATGTCACACCGAAAATCTTTGCTTTTCCCTTTTTCAGATCGGACACTGAATACTCCTGGACTTTTCCATCAACACCGACAGAGAATACCAACAATTCTTCATCATAAGAATGTTCCGTGATCTGTACCGTGGCAGTTCTCTGCTTGTTAAAGTAGCTTCCATTTCTGACTGCATTGTTGTCATAAGAAACCTGAACTTTCGGTGCATCAATATCGATCTTCAGTTTTTTTTCTGCCATCGTGTGATTGCCCGCATAATCAATCGCTGAAACGCGTACTGTTACCTGGTCACCGTTGTTTATTTTTGATAGAACCGTTTCGCTGCGACTGGTTGACTGTACTCTTGCTGTTTTATCCTCGAACCGGTATGTCTCGCTTTGTGTCACTTCATTGTTATTTAAGATTTCACAAGTAACAGACTTTAATCCGGCATAAGTGCCATTAGATACCGGATCCGTCACCGTGAAGGTAAATGGTACATCCTGGTTAAAGATCGTATCATCTGTTCCGGTATCCAGCGTGATCTCTGGTTTATCTGTAGCAGTCTTATCAATGATAATGCCGTCTTTCGCATAAATATAAGTACTGTTTTTTGCCTTGTCTGTGATCTTTAAATAAACGATGCACTGTCCTTCTGGATCCAGGGTAAGCTTTCCTGGCCACTCTTTCCACACATCTGCATCAAAGGATTCTCCCTGCGGAACCTGAAAGTAACCGTGAGCATCTGTTTTGGGCTGGTACAAGTAATATTCCACACTTTCTACTCCGGAAGTCACATCTGCTGCTTCCCGATCGATTACTACATCATGGTTGACAATATGCCAGAAATTCGCCGACGTATTATTCTTTGTATACGTGCCGCTGGTCTCCCCTGCCTGGATAGAAATACTTCCAGTTGGTGCTGTCTGATCCACGGTGAAACGTTTCTTCTCAACGGTTGTCACGTTTCCTGCTTTATCTGTCAACTGGATAGATAAAAGATAATTTGCATCCTGGGTAAAGATAGGCAGGTCATATGTTTTATCTATGTCCTGTGGTTTGTCTGTAAGGATTTTTAACAATGCTGCCTTATCATATGCTGCCACCGGATTGTTGCTTCCATCTGTCTGGATGAGTTCTACTGATGCACGGACACCATCATAATTTCTCTCTTTGATACTTATTGACGCCAATACCTGCTGGTTTACATACAGTTCCTGATCAGATATCGCAAGTTTTTTTCCATCTTCTGTCTGAAATTGTAAAGACGCCTGGACTGGTACCATATCAATCGTGAACGCTGCACCTGCTTTCGTATCATCTGAAAAATCAACTGGTAGGGATACATTTCCAGCCTTGTCCGTAAGAGATACATCGAATGTATAATCATGATCTATAGTATCACCATCCCCAAAAACAATACGGTAAGTGATGGTATCACCATCTGTGTTTTCTTCAAGGAACGTCACATCTGATACTTTTCCATCTTTCAGATCCGATAATGCATACTCCTGTACTTCTCCGTCAATGCCAATAGAGAGTACCAGCAATTTTTCCTCGTAGGAATGCTCGGTAATCTGTACTGTGGCAGTTCTCTTCCTGTTAAAGTAGCTTCCGTTTTTTACATCATTATTGTCATAGGAAACCAGAACTTTTGGTGCATCGGTATCAATCTTCAGATTTTTTTCTACTGAAGAAGTATTTCCGGCGTAGTCAGTAGCTGTCACACGTATGGTAACATGATCGCTGTGATTCAAAGCTGCACTTACTGTCGCACTTTTGCTTGTCGATTTCACCCTTGCTGTTTTATCCTCAAACCGGTATGTCTCGCTTTGTGTTACCTCTTCGTCTTTTACTACTTCATAAGTGACTTCCTTAAGTCCGGCATAGGTGCCATTAGAGACCATATCTGTAACCGTAAAAGTAAATGCTACATCACTGTTAAAAAGTGCATCCGTTTTTTCAGTATCCAGCATGATCTCTGGTTTTTCGGTAGCTGTCTTATCAATGATGATACCGTCATTGGCGTTGATATAGGTACTATTTCCGGCTTTATCCGTAATCTTTAAATAAACAATACTCTGACTTTCGCTATCGATCCATAAACTTCCTGGCCATTTTTTCCATACATCTAAAGCAAAAGTTTCTGCATCCGGGATTTCAAACTCTCCATGTGCATCTATATCCGGAACATACAGATAGTATGCTACGGTATCGATTCCGGAAGTTGTATCTACTGCTGCCTGGTCGACTGTCACCTTATCTTTTCCAATGTACTGAAAACTGGCAGTCGTATTTTTTTTCGTATAGTTGCTGCTTGTCTTACCATTCTGTATCAGAAGACTTCCGGTTGGAGCAGTCTGATCCACCGTAAAACGCTTATCCGCTACGGTCGTCATATTTCCAGCTTTATCTGTCATTTTTATGGATACCAGATAATTTGCGTCTCCGGTAAAAACCGGAAGGTTATAGCTTCCATTTACTTTCTGCTGGTTAAGTCCTTCTTCCGTTAGCACTTTTTGGAGTTCTTTGACATCGTAAGCTTCTACGACATTACCAGCTGCATCTGTCTGGGATACTTCCACTTCTACACCGGCAGTATCATAATTTCTCTCTTCAATGTTTATCGACGCCTGCACCTGCTGGTTTATATACAGTTCCTGATCGGATACTGCAAGTTCTTTTCCATCTGCTGTCTGGAAGGTTAATGAAGCTTTTACTGGAACCTTATCAATTGTAAAAGCTGCACCGGCTCTGGTTTCTTCGGTAAAGTTCACCGGACGGGAAGGATTTCCTGCTGTATCAGTAAGCGATACATCAAAGGTGTAATCATGATCGGTCGTCTTTTTTTCTCCAAATCTTAATACATAAGTGTCCTTCTTCCGGTCTTTCTTTACAAGTGTCACGCCATCTGCCAGATTTTTTTCAATATCGGAAATGGTGTAGTTCTGCACGATCCCATCGATACCGATGCAAAAACTGAGATTCCTTTCTTCGTAAGAACGTTCCGTGATTTGAACGGTCGCGGTTCTTTCTTTATTAAAATAGCTTTCGTTTTTTACATTGTTGTTATCATAGGACACAAGGACTTGGGGTGCATCTGTATCGATATGGATCTGATACTCTTGAAAAGCCTGGTTGCCTATCCGGTCTTGTGCCTGTATCCTTACCTTTACACCGGAAACATTCCAATCTTTTGAAATACGGCATGGCAGGATAACAGACTTTCCAAGTTCCTCCCGGTTTGAAGGATTTACATTGTCTGTCCCTACAAGTGCATTGATCTCTTCTTGCGTTAACTGAAAGGAGTCTGTGTAAACGGTACTTTCCGTTTCTTTTGGATCCTGTGTTTTACCATCTGCAGTTACTGAAACTATGATCTGTGACAGACCACTTACGGCCTTTGAAAGATCGGATACCTCCAGTTCATAGTCAACATCTGTAGCATAAGATTCGCCTTCGCTAAGACCACGGACTGCAATGTTCGGTGCTTGTGTATCCTTGACAAATCCCCAGGCATGATAGGAAGTATTTCCCACTCGGTCTTGTGCCTTTGCCAGTACCACATAATAGCCGTCGTCTTGTACCTTGTCTAAATCGAAAGCTTCCCCACTCTTCCATTCTGTGGTAGCAAGTTCCTCGGCTTTTTCTTTTAATGTTTTTCCGTCTTCTTGTGCATCATATGCAAGAACGGTATAAAAGGACTGGCCCATTCCGCTAACGATATCCTCGTAAGTTCCTGCCATGGACGGATTTTCAGATCCGACCAGCGTTGTAAAGTTAAGATCTTCTCCTGTTTGTTCTCCAAGAGGACTACTCTCCTCTCCATTCATCTTTACTGTCGGTCCATCTGCATCGACTGCCAGTACATCTTTAGGAATAACGTTATCCTGTTCTCCCTCCTCTTTCGGGTCTGCATCCGTTCTTGTTTTCGGATCTTTGCTATTATACAAGTAGAAAGTTCCAGTAAGGGAGCCACTGTTTTCCGTGCCTGTTACGGTATCGGAATACTCTCCATTGATCTTAATGGCTACAGAATCATACGGACCATCCTCTTTTACCTGATAGGTCACATAACCGTCCCTGGAAAGATAGGTTGTGTTTTTATCTGTATAACTTCCACTTTTACTTTTTTCTTTGATCTCAATTTTATCCCAGAGCGCAGCATCGTCGGTTGTCGTTTCCGTGGTGATGCTTAAAGACGGATCCGTGCCTGTCTGAAACTGGAAATTTCCACTTAAATCCGGATTAAAAGAAAGATGAATCATTCCTTCATAAGTTCCTACGGTATAGGAAGTATCTGTGATTTTTTCATCATCCACCTGTATCTTTGCAGCATTCAACATAGATGCAGTGACTTCCTTCTGTGTAGATTCCGGAAGGTTGCTTTCTGCGTGCAGAAGTTCTTTTAATCGCTCCTTACTAAAGAAAGTGTCATAGGAACCTCTTTTTAACTTGTACCAGTCCAAGGAACCATACACAACGGATACCTTATCAAAAGTTACATTTACCGGACACGTCTGGATATCCATTTTTACAGTTGCGCCACTTTCCTCAAAGGAGGCGGTATATTTCTCATTATCTAGCATCTGGATACCTGTTACTGCAGCATCGTAGGAACCAGTATCGGCAGCGGGTGCAGTGGCCAGAGCCGTCACGGAAAGGGTGTCTCCTTTCTCCAAAAGCTTTGAAGTGACACAGCCGTTAACTGTTCTTTGTGTTGTTCCATCATAGGTAAATGCTACCGGTTCAAATACAACGTCCTCTTTTGTCAATGTCCCAAGGTCTTTCTTTTCAACAATTACCTGGATATCCCCTTCTATTCCCACATATGTATCGGTTTCCGGAAGTGTCACATGGACCATGGCTGTTCCAGCTTTTAAAGGAGCGAGCTGATCATCCACCAGAGAGAGTACGGATTCTCCTTCTGATATATAATAGGTAGGAACTCCTTCATAATCTTCCGGAAGTACTAGATATTCCTTCAGACTCATTGCTACATCTCCATAAGTAAGCGTTAATGGTGCTGAATCCAAATCCGGCAGTTTATCTTTTGTAGTCAGCTGCACAGTGAGCGCATGCTCAACACCGTCAAAAGTTCCAGTATATTTTTTGTATCCAGATTCCTGAAGGGTATAGTAATAAGTTGTACCCTCCATTATTCCTGTTTCTGGCGTAAATACCAACGTATTTTCCTTTGCAGTGACCGCTCCGTTCAGGATGCTCTTTCCATCTGGATCTGTACTGATCGTGAGTTCATATGATTCCGGTATTACCTTGTTTCCTCCATCCTCGGTCAGGATAAAGGTAATACCTGTATTCGGCATCGCCCATACAAAGTTTTGTACCGGCACAATGGTAAAAACCATCAGGATACTTAAAAACATGGCGAGCATTCGTTTGATACGTTCCAAACTTTATTCCTCCTTTGTTTTTTCATCATGTGTATACAGAATTATTTCTATAATCGTAAACTGTTTCTGCTTCACGGGATTTTTTAAGGCCGTTGTTTCATCTCCGTCGGTTCCCTTTTCAGTCTGATCATGTTCATCTAAGACGGCTTCCTTTTCTTTCTTTGTTTTTGCCGTTAATGGCTGTGTATGGGATTCCCCAGCTTTTTCTGTACTCTTCTGTCGCTTTTTATGATCAGCTTTTTGCTTTCTTTCGGATCTCTTTTCTCCTGCGTTTCCTTTTACCCCCAGGTTTTGTCGTCTTTTTCTCCATACTTCCCTGACGCCGGAAAACCCGCCGTTTGCACTAATCAATAGCAAGATTGCTACAATGACCAGCAAGATTCCCAGTACGGCCAGCACCAAAGAGATATTCTGTAAAAGCTGAGCTTTCTGCGCATCTGACATATTCATCCCTCCTGTCCTTCGTAGGCAATCTTTATGGATTCTGTTGCACCATCCATATTTGTCTGGATCGCATCGATTATAGACTGATACGTTTCCTGGTCCTGGATTGTAAAATCGTTGGCAAGATGTGTTGTGATCTCATCCATTTTTTCTAACAACTGCTGCTTCTCGATCCCGGCTTTTTTAAAGTCTATCGCATGCATCCGGATCTGATAGCTAAGCTCTTGGTAGGTAACGCAGGCTGTCTTGGCATTATCTATGGCAACGATATCATCTTGGGTTAATGCATCCAGATCATTCCAGTAGTCAGCATAGGATACTACCGTATCCCCGGCCAGATTGGCTTTTCCTAACTGATTATAATATCCGGCGATCTTTGCCAGGCGTTTTGCACGCTCTTTCTGTTCCTTCGAAAGATTTTTGCTTTCTGCCGCTGTTTCCAACCAGGAATGCGACATGGCTTTATTTCCTGTACCTTCATAATAATAGTAATAAGCGATACCTGCTTCATAAGAAAAAATATCATACTCTGGCCTTGTCTGAAGCACCTGTTCATTCATCGTCTTGCCATTTCCGTAAGTGTTCAGGATTTTCGTCAGCGCATCTGCCTCCTCTTTTCCCAGAACATCATCCTTTAAAAAAACTTTTTCTAAAACCTCCTGGTAAGCCTCCAGTCTTTCCGGCTGCAGATTGATCGCCTGCTCATACATCTCGATTTGTTTTTCATCAGATGTTGCCAACTGTGCGTTTCGGATCATCATCTCATAACCGGAATTGCGTTTTCGAACAGCCTCCCGGTTCACGAATAAACTCCCCAGAAGGAAAAACAGCCCGATTGCCAGAAAAATCACACCGGTTGTCATTTTTTTCTTTTTTGCCTGTTTCCGATCTTCATCCAGTTCCCGGTAATGTTCTAATGCATATTTCAGGTCACTTGCGTTCTGGTATCGTTTCTGCGGATTGGCCTGTGTGCAGGTAAGGATGATCTGTTCCAGTCCGGAAGACAAGGATGCATTCCAGTGTCGGATCGGATAAATATCATAGGGCGGCTGTCCGGGGTTGTGCCCGGTAAGTAGATGATACATGGTCACACCCAGGTTATAGATGTCAGTGCGTTCGTCGGTCTGTCCAAGGACACCTTCATACTGTTCCGGAGCTGCATATCCCCTAGAACCAAGAGCTGTGGTATCGTTTTCCTGGTTTGGTTTGTATTCTCTTGCTGATCCGAAGTCGATCAGCGCGATATCTCCATTCGGCTTCAGCATGATATTTGCCGGCTTCGTGTCTCTGTAAATGATCTTTGGTGTCAGGCTATGAAGATAGATAAACACATCACATAGCTGAAGTGCCCACTTTACCACATCTTCCTGGGACTGTGGCCCTTGTGTGAGGATCACTTCTTTCAGTGTCACGCCTTCCACATAATCCATAAGAATGTAGTACATGTCATTTTCTTCCAGGACGTCTACGATACTTGGTATATTTGGATGATGCAGCTTCTTTAGCATCTCAGCATCCGCGATCAATCCGTTTTTATATGCTCCTTGTTTGCCTTCTCCTTTTTTAGGGATTTCCTTTGCAGCCCACTGCTTACCGGCCCGCTCGTTAAGCACTAGGTACACATGACCGCTCCCACCCCTTCCAACGTCATGCAGGACGCGATACCGATCCCCCAGTAAGGAACCTATTTTTAACATTTCTTTCTCCTCTGTTTCCTCAAAAAACTATCTATGAAAACCTGCTTTGTTTTTCCACCTGTATTAAGAGCGAGGAAATATTATCCCGTTCTTTTCGTGTTTTTAAAAGACTGGTTAATCGTATCAGTTCCTTTTCCATCTGCTGCTTGGTCATTGTCTGTTCCCTGCAGCATACTTCCCGTAACTCTGTTATGCTGACCTTATGTCTGAAACCATCACTGCACAATAAGAACCTGTCTCCATCTGTATAGGTTCCATGTCCATATACCGGTATGATATGATCGGTAGCACCCACGCATTGCAGAAGCACACTTCTTTGTGGATGAGTTTCCATTTCCTCCTTCGTGATCTTTCCAGCTTCATACTGCATCTGTACAACGGTCTGATCTTTGGTGAGCTGCAAAAGCTGATTATTTTGAGTTTTATAGATTCTCGAATCGCCTACGTTAGCGGTATAATATGTCCCACCTGCACAAAGAAGTGCGCAGATTGTTGTGCCACTTTCTGCCACGGCTTCCTTTGCAATCTTTTTTCCCGTCTGTCTGATCATGAAATCATACTGTACACGGAAGGTATCAAAAGATATCATGCTCCCACTTTTACAGATGGATGCAGCCAGTGAATTTTCAAACCACTCTCCGATTGCCCGCGTCATTATGGCACTGGCGATTTCTCCCTGGGAAAGTCCTCCCATTCCATCACAAACTGCTGCAAGAAGAATCTGTCCGATATCTGTTTCGGCAATCTCTATAAGAAGGGAATCCTGGTTAATCTTTTTTACAACTCCCACATCCGTGTGGGCTGCGACTGTGTATTTATGCATGTTTCCCTCTTACTCCTCTTTTTTTTCAGTGGCTCCAGAAATACCATTTTTCGTGCGATACTGTCCACTATCTGTCCATCCAGTTTTTCGATCTGAAATCTTCCTTGCTGATATACAGCATGTCAAAACCACCCCTGCTACTAAACCAATAATAAGTGCCATAAGAACGATAAACCAATTCATATATTTTTCTGCCTCCTACTCATTGATATGTATCATGAATTTAACATCTGAAATCTGGATCCAGTCCTGATCTGAAATCCTGGTCGGAACATTTGCTTCCAGTCTTATTCCATTGACCAGGGTTCCGTTTAACGAACCTAGATCCATAACATAGAAATCTGTGCCGTCATATTGAATCTTACAGTGTCTGCGGCTTACGGTTGAATTTCCAGTGATACAGAAGGCAACTTTTTTTCGTTCTTTTCCTATAACAAAATCCGTTCTGCTGATATCAATCCGTTCTCCCTGTTCGTCTTCCAGGTAAGCCTCTGGTAGTTCCTGTTTTAATACAGCCGTTTCATCAGCCCCGGCATTACCTAAAACAGACGTTCCTTCTTCCCCGTCATCGTCTTGTCCTGCTGCACTTTGTCTTGCCAGTTCTCCGCCATACCCTGCAACCGGAATTCCTTCGCTCTCTTTATCTTGTTTGGTTTTTCGTTTTTCCTTCTTTGGTTTCTTTTCCTTCACCTTTCTTTTTTTATCTTCATTCTGTTCTGCCCTACTTTTCTTTCCTGTGGCAAACAGTGCGCTGATACCCACTAGCACTACTACAAAGACAGCAACGCCACCATACTGTATAATCTGCTTTTTCGTAGGCGCACTTCTCTTTATCTGTTCGACTTCTTTTAATCCGTCTTTTGCTTCATTCAATGCATTTCCGGCATTTGTGATATCACCATAAGTTGCGTTAACATCTGAAAGCACTTGCTCTGCATTAACAATTGCATGCTGAAATGTCCCTACACTTTCCTCTGAATATCCTGACGTATCAATGTTTCTAGCTCTCGTTACTGCCAATTCCAGTTTGTCCAGAGCATCTGTCAGTTTTTCGTTATCTTCTTCCTTTTCTGGTCCATACGTTACAAAGTTCTGGATCTGGTTCCCGCTGACTACGGTGGCTTCCATTTCCTCTACCTGCAGTACCATGCCACAGATCTTGCCGGAACTTCCATATATGGTTCCGCCTACATATCCAAGGTCTAACATCTCCGTTCCATGATACACATTATCTGTTATGGCTTCTTTAGATAAATCCTGTTTGATTCCTTCCGCCTTGGTTCCGGATGCCTCCCCGTTTAAAAGACTTAGTTCGGTGCTCTCCAGTTCATCCGAGGAGAACCCAGTGAGTGTCATACTGCTTTCGTATCCATCGGAAAATTCTGCGCTTCCTGCATTCAGGCTTTCCTGCGAATTTAATAGGGTAAGACCGATTGCTTCATCTGTATAGGAATAAGCGCATTCCTTATATGCACCATCCGAAGTGACTGCATACAATACAAAAGATTTTTTTACCGTTTCATAATTATTCAGATCCACACCGACACGGGAATACACGGATTTCTTTCCCTTTGCCAGATTTTCATATGTGGAGTCATCGGTTGCCAATCCCAGGCTTGCCGGAATGATGATTGTTTTATCATCCACGATCAATCCACTTCCAGATTGCCATACATCCAACGAACCATCTGAAAATCGGTACGCCAAAAAAATTCTGACGTTTTGCTGCTCACTTCCTACCTGTTTTTCCTCTTTCTTTTCACTATCTTTTTGCTGCGTTTCTTCTATATTAGTAGTGTCCTCAAGATCAACTGCCTGTTCTTGGTTTTGTGCTTTTATTATTACCGGGGTTCCTGCTTGTATGATACAGGCAGCAGCCACAGCGATAACTAAATATTTTTTGACTTTCATAAGATGTCCTTCCTAAAAAAATTGTAACTGTCCGTCATATAATAGTATGCCAAAGTATATAGCGGTTTTCTGCGTAAAATAACGATATTTCACAATTTTTTGACAGCATTTTTTATCGTCCGAACTCCGCAGCTCCCTTTTCTACTTCTCGTGTTACTCTTCTCATGAAATTTTTTGGAGCATTGATGGTTCCTTGTACTATATTTCGTTTCAAGATTGCTGCAATTCCATTCGGACTTGTCTGCTTTCCATTCATATAATAGTTTGCCAGTTCATCCTTATCATTCTTTGCATTTGCTTCTGCCGTATCAAGCGTTGCAGGTACAATTTTTATCTCCTGCCTCTCTCCATTCTTATCCGTCCACGAAAGAACAGTTGTCTCGTTCTTCTCTACGGCCTCATCACGTAGTTTTTTTACCGCCTCTTCTGTGATTTTTGCCAGTTGCTTATCTGTCATGTGCGCCAGCTCACGTTCTGATTTTCCAGTGGCCTCGGACAGAGTATATTCGTTCACTTTTCTATTTGCTTTTTCCATCAAGTCATCTAATGATGTTCTTTCTTCAACTGCCATTTGTTATTCCTCTTTTCGTTACGAATTACTTTCTTTGATATACTTCGTTTAGTATTTCCAATTCTTCCGATGTAAAAGTGTGTTCGAATCCTTTCATGAAATTATTATCTGTAACTTCGTATATATCTCCAGATACAATCACTACAGGATTTGTATTCTGCTCCAAAACTGTTTTGTCATTCGTGCAACCAAAAAACTGCTCATAGTCAGACAGACAAGACTAGTTGACAATATCATTTGTCCTTTCATAATTGCATTTGCCTCTCTTCACCACCATGCTGTTTTTGATCAGCTTTTTTCTTCGTATTTACTTTTGCATGCGTTGCTATATACACATCCACCTGCTGCTTGATCTGTCCAGGATGCTTGGCAAGATATTCTGCCATTTCTCGGTCTCCCACATACTCACCATTGATTTTCATGATTGTCCTCTCTTTTCCATCTTTTGTCTGGAATTTTGAAAACTCTATCATATCTGCCTTTGTTCCTTGCATGATATAAAAATTCGCATTCACTTTAGGCGCGCTATCAAATAAGCGATCCTGGGCATATCGCATTTCTTGCCGTCCCTGATCCAGTGCCGCCTTCTTTAACATTTCATCCAGGTCTTGTGCCTTATGCTGTTCTTCTTGCGTTGCAGTCCTAGTTACAGATGAACCTACAGTTCCTGTCATGTTAATTTCGGATATGATATGCTCCTTTTCTTCAAGCTTCAGACCCTTTTCCTGGATAATAACTAACTCCGCCATGTTTGGAAAAAGATTATTACATGCGGCAACGAATTCTTTTTTGTGTTCCTCTATAAACTCACAAAATTCCTGCGCCACAACCTGTCTTCCGTTGATATAAACATTGATCCCATCCATATTGTCTTCAACACTATTCGGATCAATTCTTCCATGATAACGTTCCTCATTATCAATCTCTTCACGTATTCCCTCTACCTGGATTCTTTCTTCTCCATCTTTTATATCGAAGATAACAGGTTCCTTGCTATTTTCCACCCCGAGTTTGAAATAATATAACAATTCCTCTTTCGACATTTCTTCTGAAAAAAAGGCTTTTGTCTTATCCTTACTTTTCAGTATTTCTTCCAGATATTCCTCCGATAAGGGCGGTGCATCTCCTTCTCTTTCCGGACCGGCAAAAGCAATTTGGGTACTTGGTGTTGCTGCTTTTTGCATTAATTCATCGAGACTTGGTCTTTCGCTCATCTTAATTTCCTCACTTTCTGATTGCTTTCAAAATATATGTAATTATGGAAGTGTGATTTCTAATTATAAGTATGCCTTTTTTGTAAAAAATACAAAAATAGCAAACACTATCCAGCCGAAAAAATGCAAAATTTTGTTTAGCTTATATAAGAATTCGGTGTTTCTCATTTCAGTGGCATACTTATAATATAAAAACACAACATGTACATTGTTTAATATTTCATAATGAGGAGGGATATGTATGTTTGGTTATTTAGAAGGTTTTTCAGAAAATGAGGAGATACTTTATTGTTCCCATTGTGCAAGTCCTATTTCAATCCGGTACAACGATGGTACCGTTCTTTGTGAAAAATGTGGGCTTCATTTTGGTATGATTGAAATTGCAGCAGCTTCTTTGGTTGAATCTATCATGAGCGATGAGGAAGGAGATGTGTTTGAATGATGAATAATTACAAAATCGAAAATGAGCAAAAAATGTCCGGAATGGAGTGCGTTACAGATTCAAATTGCGCTATTATGGGTGGAGCATCTCTTGTAGATACCGTTTCACCGGATTCTCAACCGAATCTTGCGTCCATGTTCTCGCCCACAATGTTTGAAAATGAACTCTATTCCACTCAGGGCCGTAAAGGGCACAAGCTTAAAAGGATCAATATGGCTTTTAGTGATCCTGTTTATGCATATATTAAATATGAATCCAGAAGAAGGGGGCTGTCAGCAACACATCTCGTGAACAGCATTATTTCTGAATACATGAATTCTCCACAAGGCCATATCGGCTAATCTTTGGATACAAAAAACGCAACAGCAGAATTACTGCCCGTTGCGTTTTTTTTCTACCAGTTTTTTTAATTTTTCCGGCTCATAATTTTTTAGCAGTATATTACTGATCTCATTATAATCCGGGGCTCCATCCTCGTTTACTGCTAACTGGACCATATATTCCAGATCCGTGATAGCAGCTTTTATTTTCTTCCTAATTGCGTCTTTTCCATACGTTTTAAGAAATTCATCCGGGTCTTTGCATGGTGCTGTGTTTGCAATAAATACTTCAACTCCAGTATTCTGAAAAAGTTCAATAGCTTTTTTCGTTGCTTTCTCACCCGCCTGGTCTCCATCATATAAAAGAACGACGCATTTCGTAAAATTACGTATCATTCTTACCTGGACCTCTGTCAGTGCTGTACCCAATGTGGCAACTGCATTTGTGAACCCTGCCTGATGCATAGCTATAACATCCATCTGACCTTCACAGAGTATGATGTATTTTTTTTCGGAATGAATAGCCTGATCAAATCCATACAGATTATTTCTTTTCCGAAAAAATTCGGTTTCCGGTGAATTTTTATATTTTGGTTCACCACCATCCATCACTCTTCCGGAAAAGCCGATCACTCTGCCTTTAACATCACGTATTTCAAACATGACACGGCCAGAAAATCGAAACCATAGGGAACCATCTTCATTTCTCTTAAAGATTCCTGAAGCTATCAGTTCTTCTTCTGAAAAACCCATCTTTTCCAATTCTACTCTTGCATGTTTCCCATTGGATGCATACCCAAGACCAAATCTCCATATTATTTCATCTGTGATTCCTCTTTTTTTCAGATATTCCAACGCTGTGTTCCCATACTTTGTGTATAACGTCTCTGTAAATATCTTTCCTACAGCAGCGTTAAGTTCGTGAATTTTAGAATCTGCAGGTAAATATTTTTGTATATCCGTCTGCCTTTTTGTTGATCCTAGAAATCCACACGCCATACAGGTAAATACCCCCGTATTGACATCTAGCACCATAGTTCTTGCTTCCTCTTTACACCGTGGGCATACACCATACCGGTATTTGCCTCCTTCTACATTATAAAATTTCATATTTCTTCCTCCTTCTATAATCTCCGATTTTTTCATAGCTGTATAAAGTATGCCTTTCCTAAAATATTTTTAAAATAATAGTCAAAGATGGCCAGTTTTAGCTGGCCATCTTTGACTATTATTACTCCTCCGGTTTCTTAAAACGTGAATGTCCAAAGAAATCTATATCAAACTCTTCAAGATCATCATCTTCTTCAAAATCTTCTATAGTCTGTGCCATATCATCCTCTGCTCCCTGCATCGGTTCCGGGACGATTTCCTCTTCTTCATCTGCGTACTCTTCTCTCGCTTCTTCCCATTCAGCTCTGATCTTAGCAATTTCTTCTTCTGGAGTTAATGGTCTTATGATTTCTTCTTTAGAAGTTGTTTCTTTTACTGTTTTATTTTCCCCCTTATCTTTAGAAGAAAAAATCTTTTTAATCAAAACAAATACTGCCGCTACTACCACTAAAAATCCAAACAATACTATCGGATTGGTACCCTTTTTTTCCTTGACATTCGCATTCGCTTCTGCAGTTTCTTCGGTTTGTACCCCTTCTGTCGGCTCAAAGGATTCTGTTTGTTGATCATCAGCGTAATCAGAGGCTTCAAATACTACTCTTGTATCAGTTTCAACTTGCCAGACCCCCTCCGCCGCTGACGTCACATTTAATTGGATGTAATTACTGGTTCTTACAATGTCAATATTACATTCGTCATTTGATAAAATTGATTCGTTAACCCCAACAATATATTTTTCATTACTCGGAGAAATGAAATATATTTCCGGAACATCCATATTGCCATCCCCATCGGCATCTACGATCAGTCTTAATGTCAATGTTAACTGTTTTGTATAGTTGGATATGCGGAAATTGTATTCTGTACCATTTTTTTGTTTTTGTGTGTCTTCGTATGCTCCTCCGGTTTGTTCATCCGCCAGGTATTTTTCCTTTGCATTTTGTAGATCATCATAATTTTCCACCTGGAGTTTTTGTGCAGTCGTCAAGGCCTCATACGCATTCTCTGCCTTTTCAACATCATCTCTGGTTGTATTTTCCCCTTTTAATCCATCAATCATCGTCATGACCTGTTCAACTGTAACGCCTTCTGATTCGGCTGATTCCGTTACAGTAGGTTCTTCACTTACCGTTTCAGCTGCCTTTACCGTATATGGGCCAATCATTGCCAATAATATTGTACTGGCTAATACAATCTTCCTCTTTTTCATTTTATATCACCAACCTTGAAAACTATTTTTCTTTCTACCGTACAACGCCATGCTATGTATTCCGCAGCTGATTCCACGTTCCTTGGCAAGATATTATTGTGAATCCAGTCAGCAAGCTGCTCTTTTGAAGCATTCTTCATGCTTCTTTTTAATGATTCCGGAAGTAGGTGATAAACCTTTTGGTAAACCTCCTGCACATCAGGTTTGTTACCGTAAAGCATGCACTTCGTATACATCTCTTGTATTATAGGAGAGGCGTCCAACAAAGATTCCACATCTGCTTTATCTCCACATAACAAGACAAAACATCCGGTAGCAAATATTTCAAGAATTTCCGGCACCTTTTTCGTTCTTATATCATTTACAATATACAATATATTTTGATCAAATTTTTCTGGAAGCTTGTTCAATTCTACCATTTCCCATCCTGAAACGGCTCCTCGTGTTTTCAGTGCTCTTAAAATATCATTCACTGCACTCAGATCGCTATTGTCTGTATATTGGTAAATTCCGTAAAAAGAACGACATTCCGGATCATTAGCACAGCGATAAGCATACGTCTGTTGAGTACCCTTGTATTCATCTTTTCCTAAGTCAAACCCAACATAACTAAAATTAGTGTGGTTACTTTCTGTTTTTTTCTCCTGTGTTTTCACAGGCTTTACCTTTATTTTTGAATCCTTTATTTCTGAACTCTTGACTTCTTTTATGTTGCTTGATTTTTTATTAAAAAAATCATTCCACATCCCATTTGTTACGAGATATACAGCGTATAGGGCATATATCCACTCCTCATTTACGATATTGCCATTTACGTCCTTAATCTGATCAGGCGGATTGTTGTTTACGTCTTCTATAGATATTTCATTCTCATTGACCTGCGCGGCCGTCTCTAATCTTCCATCAATATAAGATATACGAATGACATTATCCTTTTGTATTATGAAAAATTTTCCAGAATCCACTAAGCTCAATCCGCTTTTCACTTTCTCTTTTTCTGCATTTTTCGAGATCTGTATCTTACATTTAAGACGATTTAGTCCTTTTGCATCAATAGCAAAACGATTTTTTTTGTATTGGTCTCTCTGTCTTTTTAATTCTTCCGGGTGAAAATCCTTTAAAAAACGTATATAAGCTGCGATAAAGTAAGGGCAACAGCCGAAGATACACCCCTTGCTTTGTCCCATCATACAGGTTGTAAGAATTGTTTTTTTCTTTGTAGTGGTTTTGTAATGTCTCTTACGATCATAACCCGTATGAAGCTTTACGAGCAATTCGCTCCACGGGTTACAAATCATTTCCTGGTCTTTTTCCAAACAAAAATCAGGATATTCATATCGTATTACATTAGGTGCATCCATTGGAAGAAACTTAATATATTCTGCTATTTGTTCTGCTATTGTATATAGCATTTCCGGAATATCAGACAGATTCTTTTCCGGATTCCATCGAACTTGATCTATTATATAATTTTTCCGGACAGGGTTTTCATCCTTCATTATATTGGAGAGATCCTTATATAATATTTTGTAATCATTAGAAACTGCACCAATAATTGTATTCATATATTTCGTATATCGTTCCTGGATATCCGACAACGGTACTCCTTCTATCAAACTTTGTCTGATCCCATCCATCAATCCATACACTTGATCATTAAATTCTTCCGAAGCATTCTTTCCTTGCAACATAATTTTTGAGAAATTTGTTTTCTTACAGATACGTGAAGTTTTCATTTGACCATTTTCTATATCCATTGTTATACATACTTGTGGGCATTCTTTTTCAGAATCATCAAACTCGATTGAAAATGCTGCAAGATATATCTTATTATCCTCACTTCTTAAAACCGGATAGGATATATACGCCGGTTTCTGTGATATTTTTGATGCATTTATTATTTGTTCCATGATTTTTCTTGTGGCCTGCATGATTCAATTCCTTTCCATCGTTTTCTTAATAAAGTATGCCAAACGAATACCATTTTTTTAAAAAAAGGGCTGTCAGTTAATACTGCATTTCGGCATCTCCGGTAGCAATTGAAAGGATTCCTGCAAGGACAAGGTTTGTTAGCCTTCTACCTTATGAGGGATCCTTTTTTCTATGAAAGATGAAATTTATTTTTGGCCGCAAAAATCCCTTATCTGGATTTTTACAGCTGCACTTTTGATCAGGCTGTTTTTTCTGTTGTTTTTCCCTCAAATTTCTTTAGTTTTTCATTGAGAAAACGACAGTATTTATTTATATTCCTTCCGATCGCATACAACATGAATTCTTTGTACACCTTATCTGCAGAACGGTAATTAAAACGGCGGAAGTTTTCGTTTTCTTTGATATCACCGAAATGTCCTTCTGTCTGGATTGAACGTGTCTGCCGGTTCAGGATCCCGCGCTCCCTTTGGATGTTTGCATGGGATTTTTCACGCAGTTCTTCCCACTGTTCATTGTCTGATATCCATAGAATCCGCAAAACACGTAAAAACAAAATGAGGAGCCGCATCCCCTCTCTTACGCCTTATATTTGCATTTCTCGCATTTGCTCATCAACCGTTTTCCGTTTCCATAAGAATAATGGTACGCTCCCGGACAGGATCCGTCCTGGTCTTCTCTGAAACATACCGGAGGGATGTCTTTCCAAAATTCGTTCTTTTTTACCCCTGCCTCTTCGCAAAGGACCAGATATTCCTTTTTGGAAAGCAGGATGTTGATCTCAAATCGCATCTTGTTAAAAGGGTCTGAAACATGCCATAACAATGGATCAATGCGTTCCAGGATCGGATTTCCATAATATTCCTCTTCCGTGTGCCAGTGCTGCAACTCTACCGGAAGTTCTTCCTTTTTGCAGTCACAGACACGCAGTAAGGCATCCATAGTACTTGGTATGATCCGGATCACAACTCCCGGTTTCTTTCCGGAAAAGTAGCAACGCATGTCTGCCTTGTTGCTGATGCCATCGTATCCATAGCGAAAATAAACATTGGAGGAAGTATAAGCGTTGTTTAATTCGTGCCAATGGTCGAAAGTATATTGTTGACTGAAATCCTCTTTCCTGTTTTCTGTAACCTTTTCAAAAGGATCCCAAACCGACCATGCTGTGACTAATTTCCCCTGCAAGTGTTCCAGACAAAGATTGCGGAGTTTCCTTGTAACCATCTCCTGCACGTTGTCTGCCACTTTTTGCCGCTTTTTCTGATAATCCTCATTCACCAGCCGCTGGATCTGGACGGAGTAATTATACCGTTCCACGTATTCCTGGTTCTGTTCGATCTCCTGTTTTGTACCACACTGGTTCAGATTAAAGGCCAGAAGTAGATGTTGTTTCTCATGGAAAAAATCCCTTTCTTTCGTATACCTGCCATCTGCCAAGGCGAACCGGTCCGTACCAGCGATCAGATTGAATGCATCCGGATCGATCCGGTCTTTGTACCGGCTGATCAGATAATCTTTGCTCCATGGACGCGCTTCTCCCTCTTCCATATCGTTCTGTATGGGAAGATCCTGCAGTTCCAAGGTCGGAAAATAGTTTCGGATTGCCAGGGTATGATTCTGTTCGATCTGCGGAGTTTCGATCATAGCACCTGCATAACTGATCTCGTAATGCGGCACTGTTTTGTAAAACCGGTCACGAATCATGGAGATCATCAAAACCGTCCAGAATGCTTCCTGCTGATCCATATCACGAAACGTACCGAGCTTTGTGCAATCCTCCAAAAGATCTTTGCCGGAGACTCCATGTCTTCCGGAATCCCAGAGATCGCTGGTGTCTATTTTGGCAACGGTCTGATAGGGAAAATAATTGCAGTCAATACGATTTGCCATGGTACGTCCTGGACAACGGGTCATGTGATTCTGTCCGGGATGCTCATATTTTGGCATATCCGTCAGCAGATACAGGTTTTCGCCATTCTTAATGACAAAGGCAAAACAGCTGTCGGTCGCCTGATTCTCATTAGGCAGATAAACCAAAGATACGCCATCCATCCGGTTGCTGGCTGCTGCATACAGCAGGGCATTCATGTCCCGGAAACAGAAGATATCCTGGCTCATCTGGAACCCTTTCTGGGACGGTTCTCCGGAAGCGAACTGCAAAACCCGCAGTTTTCCGTTCATACACCGATCCGCAGAAGTCCGAAGTTCTGCAATGGTAAACACATCCAGCTGATCACTTGGCAAGTGGTAAAAATCCATGGCTTTCCTGGCATCTTCCATGATCGTTTCTGCTGCATGGCTCTCCTGTAACGCTACATACAATGTACGTAAATCCTGGATATATGAGGAAAGTTCCGGTTTCGTTACCAGATCCAGCAAAGAGGTCTCCCGCTTCTCCAAAAAAGTCTGGAAAAATTTTTGCAGATAGGCTTCTGCGAACATCCCGGTATCATCATAAGTCAGTGCCTCCTTGAGCTGGTTATTCATACGCTTAATATCGTATTCGGATAAAGCCCCGGATATGGAAATGGTTGTTTTGGATTCATCTGGGTTTACTCCGGTCAGTTTAACCCAAAGATTTAATTTTTCTTCGATCGTCATATGCAAAATTGGCAGCAGATGAAAACCTGCTGCCGCTCCTTTCTAGGCTAAAAAATATCCTTTGTCCACTGCTTGGTTCCATTCGGATTCCCGGAAGTAGTGAACTTGTCGTTTCACTCTTCCATAGCAGTTATAAGTAAGGTCTACAGCAAGGATCCGTTCAGACGGTTCCTTCTTTTTAAATTTGTTTGTTACATCTTCCACCGCATGTACGGTGACGATGAAATGTTCCACCAGATTCATCATTTTCCTCCTTATTACAGTCCCACCAGGTCATAATCATCGGCCTGATCTTTTGTCAAGATATAAGAGCGGGGATTCTCGGCCATTCAATGACCGAGAGGAAAGCGACCTGACAGCTTATTCTCACGCCTGCTTTTCCTCCCCGTCTTTTCTGTTATATACTGCCCAGTTATTGCTATGTGCATGGACGTGCAGATCCCTGACCGGGATCAGTTTATAGTTTTTTCCATGGACGGTCAGATACCGGCCATTCCTGTCTCTGACGTAGACACTGCTGCTCCCACTGAACCCACTGACCCAGCCCGTCTGCCCATAGACCTTTACCTTGTCGTTCAGGTAGCTATTCCCGACATGGCTGGTGTTCTTCTTATTCCGTTTTGCGTCACGGTTCGGTTCCCGGATCCCTTTCCGCGGGGTCGCCTCATGGAGGGAACGCTTCTGTTTCCGCAGCTGCCGGTAATATGTGGTATCAGCTGTAGTGGACACCTGCCCCAGTCCATGGGCAGCAATCGCCACAGCATCGTTTGCATGGCTTTTCTCCAGTTTCAGGATCTTCCGGTCCGCCGCGGTGATGTTTCCATATGTAAATACTGCTTCCGGGAACGCTGCTTTAAGACGCTTCCGCAGGATGTTCATCGTTGTCGCGTCACGGTATCCCCTGGAAAACTTTTTTCCGTCAAGCATCCAGCCATACAGGGTACCGCCGGGCTGATGTGATGCCGGGGTATGGCACCGGTCACATACACTTGCCAGCCTTCTGGGATTATCCGATGCCCCCTGGTGATGTAAAGTTCTTTCACTTATATTTTTCTGATTCCTATCAGCAGTTTTTCGGCATTGAATTGCCCCACATTAACACGCAATGCTGACTATTCCCCTTCGATCAAGAACACATATCTCATTTTCGCTAAGCCCTTGTGTTAAGATCTCCCAGGAAACATCACATTTCTCAAATTCTTTGTCTTGAGAGATAATCTCGATTTCTTCTCGAATTCTTTTTAATATAATCCCTCCAGATTGCTTGAATTCCTCCTCTGTATACTCTCCTACTTTTGAATATTTCGAATAATCACTTTCTTCCTCTGGTCCATCCAGGGCTATCAATACAGGCTTCCCATTTTCGAGTGTAAATGCAAACATTAAAAATGACATTACTTCCTGTTGATTATTTTCTTTTGCTCTGGGATCTTGAATGTACATTTCGTATTCTCCCTTGGTTGATTTGTTCAAAAAACCGCAGCGATACATTTCCTTATTTTCTTCCATCTTTTTTTCTCCTTTAGTATTTTTAAGTATCAAATTTCCATATCTCTCTGGCATACTTTTTATAAGGAGGTATGCAAATATGATAACTGTAGATTTAACTCTTCCATCTGGTGATGTCACCCGTAACGCTCTTCTCATGTTATTTTCAGTTAATGATAATTCCTATGCCGCTACCATACGAATAGATGAGAATAATGTGCCGTATCCCGTAGACGTCGCTCTCTATATCGCAGATATCCACAGCGACGGGACTTTCGATTTATATGATATCCTTGATCAAAAAGAATATCTTTCTGCTTCTAATGCTTTCTCAAAACTGCTTGATTATCTATGATAACTGCGCACCGACCAATGGTAACATTGGAATTTTTTTATCATGGCAGTAAATATAGCGAAGAGCCTGCAGTTCATCTTCGAATACTGTCGTATGTTTGTGATAAGTACCACGCCGTGCAGTTCCGGCAATTCGATAATTTTCGTGCTGCAGTCTCCAGCCTTGCCTGCATTGATTGATTACCCAGTGTCCGCCAAATAAGGTTTTTACAAAAATGCTTCCACCTGCTTTTACTTCTGCAGTTAGTCCCATTTTTTTTGCTTCTTCTTCAATATAATCTTCTTCTATACGCATTTTTTATCCTCCCTCTATTTCTCCAGTTGAGCCCGAATCCTTGCTGTTAGTACCTGTAAAAGCTGTCTTTCCTCATAATCTCCAGTTTTACTATATACAGATTCAACCGTTTCCAGCCAGACACTCTCTGGCAAAAGTTTTGTTCCATCGCATAATTGTATTCTTTTTCCGTGCATTATTATTTGTATCATCTTTTTTCTCCTTCACCTTTTTTCTTGAAAAGCCGATTTTTCGTTTCTTCTGGATACTTTTCCATGATTTCAAACCAGTCCAGCTTGAGTTCATTACAAAGTTTTTGCATGCATTCTCTGCATAACATATCTACTGCCTCATTATTCTCGCTTTGTCCATCCTTATTGGCGTCCCTGTAACGCTCCTGGTATTCTTCTATAATGTTTATCAATGCTTTACAATATTCAGGTGTAAATAAATGTTCCGTCCCTGGTGCTTTAAACATTGCTTTTATGCTGTCCTCGCTCTCCGTCCAGTTTCGCAAAGATTGAATAAGTGAGTACTCGCTATCATATCTATTATTAAATATGTCACAATCATTCGTTATCAGGCATAACAGGCTCTCTATTGAGTTTTCCGCAATATAATACGAATCGGCAACTTCCCTTAATGTACTTATCCTTTTTTTCTCTCTTTCACTCTCAGTTTTTTTGTACTTCCAAATGCGTTCAAATCCATCATCTCTGGATCTCATTGCCTCATCCACAAAATTCCAGATAAAATCCAGATACATAATCGTATCTTCCTCTATGATTCTCAAATCCTGCAATCGGTCAAGCTTCCCCTCCGCTTCCATGATCTTGCTATTCATGCTCATTTCTGAAACTTTGACCGAATAGAATACTTCTTTACAGTAATAATTCATATTACCGTATTTTTTATCTGAAATGTCCCATATGCTTTTTGATAATTTTTCATATTCCTCCTTATTACCAAACCCCGGCTGTTGCCACATAGCCTTTGTAAAATAATCCGGAGAGAGTATTTTCAAAGATTCAATATCTATTTCATATAAGCGATACAGTTCAAGTTCGATTTCGCTTGCTATGGCGCCCTTTTTCTTATTGTATTCCTTTTCACTGATTTCTCTGTTTAAATACGCATCATAAGCTTCACGGTGTCTGGGAACATAGTCAATTATCAATTCCGCTATCATTTTAAACTGATTTAATGTATCCAATGACATAGGACAAGTGAATTTACATATTTTCCATATTTCTTTATATGTATAAAAAAATCTATAAAACTTGACGAGTCTTTCACACGTATAAGTAAATATATCTTCCGTTACACCGTAGGTTTCCCTAAGTGCATCCATTCCATACGTTGCATGATCTAAATAAAGTAAGATAAAAATATCTGTCATATTAAGGGTCATTCCCAGTGTGAACGTAAGGTCTACTTTCGCAATTTTCTCATAATCATGGTCGACGAATATTTCTGGCATTTCCAATTGAATTGTCTGTAACCTTGTCATCTCCTTACATATAGCATCCAGATGAGTTAATCCAAGTAGGGTCACTTCTATATCTGCTTGAATTTTGCTGCTCTTTCCCTTTTTTATAAGTTCAAATTTTTCGCAGCGTGATTTTCTTCTTTTTTTTATTCCAAACATATCTTCACCCCTCTCTTTTCTGTTCTTTCTGTATAAAGTATGCCAAATAAAAACCGGACTTATTATTCATATATAAGCAAAACGATTTTTTATTTTTATTTTTCTTTTGGCAGGTATACTTATAATGTAATATTAAATTCATGATTCTTATAGTAACGGGAAGGAGCACTCATATGGCATTTAAAGAACTCGAAGCAGAAACTGTTTATCGTGACCCGGAAGGGGAAAATATCGAAAACAATTTATTCGATGATTTATCTATTGGTCTTATCCATGATGTGACAGAAAACGCTGAAATTTCTATGGATAATCCGCAGTACTTTACAACCATACTGCCTGAACAGTCAAGTTCGCAACAATCAACACAAACCCCAAAAGATTTAGACACATTATTAGAAGAAAGTTCTTTTAATATCCCCCAAATAATTACTTCACAAAACTGTAAAGAAGTGTATCAGACATTAAACGCTAATCTTAACCCAACATTCAGTTTGACCCCAGACTTAGCGAAAGATGCATTATCAAGCGAAATCGCATTAACAAGGGAAGCAGCGGCAGAAACTTCGAAAGAAATCATATTAAGCATGAAAAATATTCTTACTCTTAAACAGGACATTAAACCAAAAATGAATTCTTTAGAAAAACCTGTAGAAGAAGTAAAAAAGTATGTAGAGGAATATCATAATTTAACAAATCAACAAAACAAGCTGAATAATCTGAATGAATATCTGAAAACCCTGCACGAGCAAAAAGAGGAAATAGTTAAAAATTGTCAGGATCAGTCACAGAAAGAATTCGATAAAAATTCTGTAAAGTTGGGCATGACCTTACTTGCAGGTGCAAAGGCCATAATGCAGAATCTCAGAAAAGGCATTACAGAAATCGGTGATTTTCTCCACGAACGCAATCAAAAGTTCAAGGATGGTGTTAAGGATGTATACCATGATGTCGGAGATAAAGCTGAATTATTATATGAGAAGTTACTCTTACAGCAGCGTATCATTGGACGATGGTTCCAGGACAAAATAGCAACAGTCGAAAAGCAGCAGGATAAAATGACATTAAATATTAAAAATCAAGCTGATAAAGTTGTTTCAAAAGCACAGCTTGGCACAGACCATGTTAAAAATGCCATTACTAGAGAATCCCTAAATACACTTCTTACAAAAGCCAAACTGGGAACCGGAGTAATGACACGAACGGAAGGCGAAGGAAAAGGAATTGTCGAGAACCTCTTGTATAATTTAGCTTTGGATAACTGTCGACGTGATCTAAATAATATATCTAACCTTTTAGACTCCAGGATCAATGAAATGGAAATCAAACAATTAGAAGGTAAAACTATAGATAAAAATGAATTAACTTATTTTAAGGGATTAAAAGATATCGCTGATGGTAAACCAATGTCAGCTGAGAAAGCCATCGAATTTTCCGGTTCCATGAAAAAATGTTCGAAATTTCAAGCCGTAGATCGAGAAGCCTTAGCAAATGCATTGGATAAATTTCAGACTTATATCGAAGGAAAAAACGGTCAGTTATTCAGCAAAAACCCGCAAGCAAAGGATGATCTTTTTGATCGTACTTAAAACTGTACAGTGTTTTTCTGTTCTTGCCAAATAAAATGCTGTGTGTGCCGTGTCAGCCAACCGAACGAAATCATAAAATGGTGGATAACGCTATAAATTATAAAAGAAAAAACAGAGCTCTGTATTTTTTTACATTGCTCTGTTTTTTATAAAAATTTCATATTTTTCGTTGTGCTTTGTGTAGCGAAAATATTTTAACGCTCTAACAGCCAACTATAATCCTTGCGGCAATCAAGAATATAATCTACATATACCATATTGTCTTTGATCTGGAAAAGAATTAGATACCATTTTTCAACAAACATCTTATGATATTTATTTGAAAGTATAAAGGGTTCTTCAAAAAATGGATAACGCTGTGGCATATATTCCAAGGATTTAAGTGCCCTTATGATTTCTTTCTTTTTTGCAGATGCTGCATTTTTATTGACCTGAGCCATGAACTGGATGTGTGTCCCCAACATTCTCTTTGCTCTGTCTGAAACAATTACTTCGTATTTTTTATCAGACATACATCACACCTCTGCAATTACAGTATCAAGGTAATCATCGAGTTCGTCTAGCATACATCCATTTCTTCCAGCCAGCCTCTCCTCCTCAACAGCAAGGAGCTCTTCCCTTAATTTCAGCATCTTTTCCCGACGATTATATGTTTCTATATCCATGACAACTAAATCGCCTTCACCATTTTTAGTTAAGAAAATCGGTTCCTCTGTTTTGCGACACATTTCAGCAATTTCATTATAATTTTGACGAATTGCTGCTGAAGGACGAATTATCATTTTGCTACCTCCTTTACCATCATAATAGTAATATTATGATTATATTGTACTTGTTTTCTGCAATATTTTCAATACTACGAAACAGAACTTATATCTATTTTTGCGCTTAGATTATCTGCCTCTTCTTTTGCCTTTTGGAGAAGTTTTTCTGCTTTCTTCTTCTCATCTCTTTCTTTTCTCATTTTTTCGACATCTTCAGGTGAAAAGTGCTGTCCTACACACTCATATGCTGCTTCAAGAAACTGATTGTATGTGTATTCACCTCTTTTGCCGTGACTCACAAATTGACCTGTGATGATTAACTCATCTCGGGCTCTTGTCATTGACACAAATAACAATCGTTTCCGCTCTTCCACCATCATCCGTGACTGCCACTCAAAATGTGTTGAAATATACTCAAACACATCGAGAAATTGAAGCCCTTGCGGATACTTCTTACTGCTTCGATGTGTATGCTTTGGCGATTGTAAACAATACGCTACTCACAAGTTCGTGTACACTCCACAGTCGTAAATTCCTGCGATAGCCCGCAGTACATACTTACGTTTGCGTTCATTATGCAACTTCGTAAGTTAAAGCATCTCTTAGATTAAGAGCAGCATTGAAATCCCTATCCTCGACATAGCCACAATTACAACGGTATATTCTATCTGAAAGCTTCAAATCTTTCTTGATAGCACCACAGCAATGACATATTTTGGATGATGGATACCATCTGTCTACGACTCTTAATTCAATACCATTTTCATCACACTTAGCTTTGAGCTTAGTTCTAAATTCATAGAACTTTTGTGACGCAACGGCTTTTGATAGATGTCTGTTCTTCATCATTCCTGATACATTCAAATCTTCAATAGTTATATAAGATGGCTTGGTTTTCACTATCTCTGCTATTGATTTATTGATATAATCCGTACGGATATTATCTATTTTATGATGAAGTCTTTGTACTTTGAGCTTTTGCTTTTGTATATTCTTTTGAGTGGACTCTCCTTTCTTTAAATTTTCATACTTGCGTGAGAGACATCTTTGTTCTCTACGCAGTTTCTTTTCCAATTTTTTAATTCTTGCTGACTTATTGATATTTTTATAAGTTTTACCATTGGAAACAATCGCCAAGTCTTTCAAACCCAGGTCAATTCCTATACCACCATTGCTATTATTAGCAATTTTAGCGTCAGGAATTTCTACAAGAACTGACACATAGTATCTGCCTGCTTTGATGGATACTGTACCGCTTTTGATTTTCCATCCCTCTTTAGTTGTTGGTATATAACCTTTTTCTTTAATGCGTACCCAACCTAAAGTGGGTATGTTCAACCTATGTCTCTCGCATCTACAATCTTTAGGATTATTCTTTACGAAATACATTTTTACATCAGACTTACCTTTCCTTTTGAAATTAGGAAAAGCACTTTGATGTTTAAAAAATCTTGTAAATGCAATACATCCATCTTCAATGGACTTTTTTACAGCTTTTGAATACACTTCTTTCATCCATACTTTATCAGGATTATTAGGAATGTACTCATTATTGAGCCATACGCTGAAACTCTTGCCAGTCATAAACTTTTCACCGTTATCGTATAAAGCTTTGTTGTGACTGAGATAAAAGTTGTAAACGTACCTACAAGTGCCGATAGTCTTGTTAATCTTGATTTTTTGCTCGACTGTCGGATTTATTTCCGTTTTGAAGCTCTTTAGCAATTTCCTCATCCCTTTCTATTTGTTTTTTATACTTACGAAGTCCATACAACCTGCAAGAGAACACATGGAGTATAGAAACAATATCCTGTACGAGTTCTTCCTGTGGTGATAGTTCTTCATTATTCACTACCACTATGTTTGTATTAAACTTCATACAGAATTTTTCAAACCAATCATAGCCAAATCTGACAAATCTATCTTTATGTGTAACTATAATAGTTTTGATTTTTTGTTCCATTACTTCATCTAATAATTGATTCCACTTTTTACGATTGTAGTTAAGCCCACTTCCATAATCTTCAATACATTGATCTACAATGATACCTTTAGCATTGCAAAACTGACGTAAAAAAGTTACTTGGTTTTGTAAATCATCTTTTTGGTTTTTTGTAGATACTCTGGCATAAATAACAATCTGACGATTATCGTTTTCAGTATTTATACCCTTAAACTGAAGATATTGGTCATAAGTATAATAACGCCTATCAGTCGGAGTCCGATTTGCTTTCAGAATCCCCTCTCTATCCCAACGTTGTAACGTTTTGACTGAGACACCCAATAATTCAGCAAAATCTTTTGGTTTGTAATTAGTGATATTAGATGTGTTCATAATAATGCCCTCCATGAGTATATTTTAACACATTTAATCACTATTGACAATGAATTTGATTACTTAAAGTTTCCTCCTTAAAAAATATCTTTTCTTGGATTGTTGCAATAAATTTCAGTTGTTGATTATCATTATTGATTCCTCCTTTTTTCATTCTCCATGTTTTCGATTAACATCTAAAGTATGTCTTACACTCAACTTCTTGAAAAAAACCGTTAAAAAAAGCCTGAAAATTTCAGGCTTTTTTTTTAAGAATCCACTTCACTATCCAACCATTTGTACTTACACTCTGTACACATTTCCCTAACTCGTTATATAATCAAATATATTCATTTGCTCTGGCTCCTTGGCTTTAATCACCAGTGGCTCGCCTGTTATGAATTTGAACGATTTTAGTATTGCTTTTTCTCTTTTTTCTTCTGTATCCCAACTTGTTGGAAAAATAATATCTCCATTTGGAATATATGCTCCTGTCGTGTCGCATTGTACTTTTATATGCGCTAAATAGTTGCTTGTCATTATGAAGTCTATATATGTATTTCCATTGATAAAATATACTCCGCATGCATACCCACGACCTTTCAGTGGAAAACCTTTATCTTTTACAAAACCATCCTTTAAGAGAAAATCAGGTATTTCAATTTGATTTTCTGATTCACACTGGAATGTAGTGTAAAAATCTGTTGAATTCCAGTAATCATTCGTTGTAAAAAAATATGTATACTCCACTCCTCTTGACCATTCAAACCAACTCACCCCTTTAAATGGCAATTCTCTACCATTGCAGTAAGCTTTTTCTCCAAAATTACAAGGAATTGGTATTTTCATTCTTATTCACCTCACTGGTTTAAATCCTAATTTATTCCGTTAAAATATCCGTTTTATCGTAATGAATTTCCATTACAATAATAGTTGTCTTTGCTACAATAATCTTCAATAGCTTTTCTATTTTCCGGTGTATCAATCCATCCAATATAACTTCTGTCAAAATTCTCAGGCAATTCATATGTTGGAATAACTTTAATTCCATCAGCTATTGCTTCTTCTGCTGCTCTATCATCACTTCCACCAAAAGCATCTGTTGCTCCGATTTCTTCAATCTCTAACAATCCTGTTCCATCAAAATCAAAAATATCATAACCTTTGTTTACCTTTTCAATTCCCCATTCTTTAATAGCATCATCAATCATTTCTTCATCATTATTAAACGACTTCATCATCTGAAAATATCTTGATTCTTCCAAACCCATTTTCATATATTCACTGTATTTACTCATAATATTAATCTCCTTTTTACATAAAATTCGTGTTCTATGCTATGTTAAATTTCAGTTTTCCTTATACATGGATTACAGGAAATTTTTTTAAAAAAGTTACCACTTTAAAAGTGATAACTTTTTTCTTTCATCAAGGCCCTAATGTTCCTGCACACATCTACCGTTCTTTACAACTATATGGTCGTAATCTTCATCCGGATAAATGTACATTTCAGATTTGTTCTCTAGGAAGGGTGCAAGGACTTCAAACATTTCCATCATCACACTTTCCCAACCATAGCTTGCGTCAAATCCATTATAATAATGCAACCATTTCCGACCATGTTTAATAACTGGATTCCAGTAATCCGTACCGCAAAGGAAAATTTTCAAAAGACCCTCCAGTGTATCTGGCGTGGTTCCTTCCGAAGCGAACTTGTCTAGGTTAAATATTATTCCATGCCCATCGTGTTTTTCGATATAACTTCGCAATGTGGAGACTGCATTATTTTCTTTCCCTTTCTTAATTGCTATTTTTACTCTTACATCATAGCAAGCTCCCATTTTTGATTCCTCCTTTTTCTTATTATTGATTTTGAAATTCACAATTTTCCCGATAAGAATAATAGCTATCGCCTATTATTATATGATCGAGCATTGTAATACCGAGAATATCACCAGCTCTTTTTATCCTTTCGGTTGCCTGATCATCCTCTTTCGATGGTTTAATCGAACCCGAAGGATGATTATGGGCTATTATGTACGAATTGGCTCCGATAATAAGAAGCCTTCTGAATATTTCCGCTGGGGTGAAACAAGTCTGGCTCATCGTTCCCATTGAGAATTTAAACACTCCTATCATCGCAGATGTTCGAAATGCTATGACATAGAACTCCTCTTCCGTGCGGTTTCTCGCATGAAACATTTTATTCAACACCTCTACGGCGTAGATTGGCTTGTCTATAGTGAGTATTTCCGGCGCATCGATTGTAGCCTCCTTTAATAGTGTTGGAAGCTTCTCCTCATTGAAGATTAAATTGTAGTTGTTGATTATCATTTTTGATTCCTCCTTTGTTTGTTCTCCAAATTTTCATTTAACATATTAAGTATGTCAGTTGCTTGCGTTCTGAAGATTTTTCAGACTTGCATTTTATAGGTTATTGGATTTTTTCATTAATTTTTTTCGATTAGGAAAGCAGATCAATAGAATTTCGATGCGTATATGTATAAAAGGGATAGTATATGAAAGAAATATGAAATATTAGATTTTTAACCTGGATAATCGAGTGAAGTTGCTTTTTCACAATGAAACTGAAACCTGAGCCGGTCAGTAATTGAGATATGTGCGACAGCAATCCTGCCTTACAGCGTAATTGTAAATTAACTACTATGAATGAAGTTGAAAATGCAAGAAAAAATTTGGGAAGTAATGCATGAGTTGAAATTTTCTTTTAGAACTTGTATATGATACTATTGAAATGCATCGGTATTTCCAATATTGTTAGTATATCAGGATTTATTTGTATCGTCAACCAGTTCACGATTGACAGAACATTAGAATCCTTCCAGCGTTTTTGTTGCATTATATTGTAATCATAGTCGTTTCCTCCTTTTTCTAACTCCATTTTTTCTATGTTTCATTTATAATATGTCAGATAATCTATACCGTAGAAAAAGGCCTGCCAGACGGCAGACCTTCCTCTTTTAACTGTTTTCTGTTTTGTTTACTTTTTATCTGTCAGGCTTTTCAATAGTATGGATTTTATCTTTATCTTCTTTCCAAAGAGACACCGTTTTTCCGCTTAAAATAAGACTTTGGAGTTCCTTACCTGTGATATACGAGCCATCCTTTAACCGGATATTTTTATCTAAATGCTGTTCCATAGCTTTGTCGATAATATGCTCTTTACGCGCTGTTATCATTGTGTGATAGAAATTTCTTTTTATATCAGACATTGGTGTTTCATTTAATATTTTATCCACTTTTTTCTGGTCGTAATGTCTCTGGACATAACGAAGAGCTTCGATACAATTTGGATCTTTTGTATTACTCAAAAAGTCTAAGTAATTTATTTTTTTGTCGTTTAATTTTAATGCGGAATTTGGAAAAACATATAATCGGCGGTCTAGTTCGTTTCTGTCGTTTAAAATGTTTTCCATTTGCTTATCCGTTAATTGCGGATATAGACAGGAACCATTATCATAAACCGGGGCAATTCGCACATGATTATTAATTTCATTAACTACTATTCCCCAGTTACCATTATGCCTATCAAAGTTACCAAGTAAAGCATCTGCTGCAAACATCTTCCAAAAATGGTCTTTCATCTTGAGTGGGTCATAAACCTGCTGCATATCAATCGCATCTAAAACAGATTGAAGTTCGGTGCCAAATCCAGATTTATCACTATCTATGCAACGGTTTTTTATCATACCAAAATTCAAAATTCGCTCCCCTGGCTCACAAAAATCTTTACATGCAACTACACTTTTATTTCGATAAACTCCAAGCTTTGTCTCTTGTGTTTCGATACCTAATGATGAAAAAATCGAACTTGCAATATGTTCATTTAAACAACCATTACTGTAATGCATATCCTTGTTATCTTTTGCAAGAGCTGGAAATTTAATCATATATCTTTCATCATTATAAAATACACATATCTTTGAGCCGTTAGCGCCATCATACGCCCTTAAATTGTCTAATGTACAGTTTGTAAAATCAATCATTTTTACACCCTTTCCATATTCAGATATTTTTCTCTTAGATACCAGGCATGGTCTTCCGTAATATCACCATCTATATAAGCACAGTTGATGGAACCATACAGTTCTCCCCACAGGCAGTCGTATGGCTCATCACCTTTTTTCATAGCATCCAAATCGTGCTGAAGATATTCAGGTAGATTTATTTCATAATATTCATGGGTTCCCATATATACGACACCTCTTTTTATTTTATAAGTATATTATAAGATGTTATTACTTCAATATCAAATATATTTTTGTCGTTGCAATTCTTTCGTTAACAGAATATTTTCGCCATCTCCAGCCCGCATAAAAGATAATATACAAAACCGTTGGCTTCTCCACGGTATTTCCTAACGGTATCTTCATAAGTTTTGCAGGGACGGAAAACGACCTGCTTAGATCCGCTTTTACTTCTGTTCTTATTCCGTGCCTGATCATAAAATTTTTCCCATCTGGTTTCGAATATAGTCGTAAGGCAGCAGTTGATCTTGTTTGTGTCAATAACGTGATGCAAACCCATGCTTTATTCATCGTTCGTGTCAATAACGTGACACTTATCCTTACCACCGTCTTCCGTGCTTGTGTCAGTAACGTGACATAAACCACCATACTTTTAACCACCCACGTGGCAGTAGGATGCTCGGTTATATGTTTTGTGTCAGTAACGTGACACTGGAATAAATGAAGAATTCATGGATATGTGTCAGTAACATGACACTAAAGAGCCGTCCGTGCTTTACATTTGTGTCAGTAACATGACACGTTCATGCCACATGGACGGCACTTTGAATAGTGACATTCAATGCAATTACAGATTCAAACGGTTAGATACTCTAATTTGTAAATACTGGTATAAAAATATCTTCTATTTTCACTTAAATCGGCAGCAGAAATTAGAAAAAAAACGCGAAATACATGGGTTTTCGGAACATTCGTGCCGTTTATAGCAGATATTTCTCTACCAGTACATGTTTCGTGCATGGATCTTTTCAGTTCCGTGCCTGCTTCTCTCTCCTTTCAAAGTAAAAGATCTTGCATGCTGCAGATGTTAAACTGGATTCAACTTTTTCGTATGGAGTAGTCCATGAAACCTTTAATTTTAAACACAAATACGAGACTTTTTCAGCTAAAAATGAAGTGAGCATAAGGACGGAAAAAGGTAAAGTATATACAGACTATACTTTATGAGAATTTATCCCGACATTGCCCATTCTATTCTTGTCACGTTACTGACATATTTTTTTGAAATACAATTGACGGTACATGTCTTTTCTATTACCATGTTTTAAGGTAAGATATGAATCGTATTACCCAATTGTTTTTGGCATACTTTTGATAACAAACAAATAAAAAATTATCCGCCGGATAATTTTATTTAGGAGGTCCTTATGAAAAAAGAATTAAATTCATTAAATACGCTTCTATCCATTTTCGGATTTCTCATTCTGACTATCGCTATCCTGTTTCCAACTAATAGACCGGCAGGAACCGAGCTTTACATTTACCTCGGCGGTTTAGTGGCAACAGGCCTATCGATTACTTTTGCTTCTACTAAGAAAGTGAAACCTTATGTTGTAATGACCACTCTTTCATTTGTCCTTTACCTGGTATATATGTACAGAGCTCCAGGTCAATGTAATATCGAATATGACAGTACAACCTGGGAAGGTTTCTGTCTGTATTTTCTTTTACTCTCCCTGCTCGATGTTTTCATCAGCTTCACTACAATCTTCAAAAGAGTTATGCGCACCTGGAAAATTATAGTTTCTTTTCTCGTGCCTGCCGGAGCAATAACATTTATCATTCTACTTTTTAAAGATCGGAACTGGACTCATTTATCTGACAGTTATGGCTACTCCATTCCAACTCTTACCGGCGTGATCCTCGCAAGTATCTTTGGTTTTCTTTCTATAACATCAATGTTTTTTTCCATTAAGTTCGGGCTGACTATTATGAACTATCCGTCTTATGTTAAAAAGATAATGCGTGGTTATTATTTCACACCATTCGCTTGGCAGACAAAATTGCCAAAAAACGAAGTTATGGATGTTCCAAATGCTTCTTCTGAAGTATGTGGTAATTTTGGCGAATACTCTGCTTACAAAATGCTCAAAAAAATTTTACCTGGCAAAAAGAAATTTTTGTTTGGTGTTGTTATTCCAGAATCAGATGGTGGATTTCAGGAAATAGACATGCTCTGTTTCTGGAGAGATCGAATCATCATCGGAGAGGCAAAAAACTACAAGGGAAATCTCTACCGAAATCAGTATGCTCCCGTATGGAAACTTCAGCAGGATCACGGAACAAAAGAAGTCGGAAATGCCTTTTTTCAAAACTGGCAGCACCGATTAGCTCTCAGCTGGTTTCTTTCCAGTAAGACAAACACCGTAAAGAAAGAACTTCTGGATAATATGCTCTTATGCACATCCTTCCTCACTCCAAAGGGAACGAGAGTTAATGCAGATGGTAAGCATAATGTCTGCTTTGGAAATATCCATGCCTATTTCGTTACGCAAGCAAACCTGCAGGAAAGTGCTGCTACTTATAAAAAATGGACCAAAGGTGTTCGTGGAATCACTCCAGAGGTTATGGCTGCATATTCTGCCCTGGCTTCTTTGCCACGGTACTCAAAAAAACAACTCGCTGATCTTGTACAGCAAAGAGCTCATACGTCTTATTACAGGTTACAGTTTCGCCAGGCAAGATACTACTTCGACGAGAGGCGGCATCTCTTGTATCGACAAAACGGATTGTATTCCGAATATTTAGGACTGAAATCCGGTAACATCCGGCAATGGACCTACTGTGGACCAGCAAATGCCCTTCCGGAAGGATTACTTGAAATCACAGATCCAGAATACTACTACGGTAAGATATTAATGTCTGGAATATAGAACTTAAACTTTGCTTTAGAAATTTAAAATTTTTTTATATATAACGCACACAGATTTTTTGATTTTCGATTTTCTATGGCATACTTATCATGTAAGGTTTTCTGCTAAAAATACCTGTAAGAAAGCTGGGTAAGGATATCTGCTGTCCAATAAAGGATTATCTTAACAGCTTTTTATTTCAAACTTTTAAATATAAGGAGAGATTATAACATGATTCGTATCCAACAAACAAAAAGAGATCTTTACGCTGCGGACTTTGAGATTCTTCAAGATCATTTCCAGATAGGAACCATCCATGTCCAGGGAAAACTTGGAAGCATGGACGCATCTGCCCATATTAGTGTCTTTGATAAGACATTTGATATTCATTGTAGTGAGCGAATCGCCAAAGAACGTTTCCCTAAGAAAAAATACCAACTTTTCCGTGAATACACTTTTCAGCAAAATGATGTGTTCGCTGGTAGAATCTTTCAGGTGGATTGGAAGCGCACATGGCTTTCTATTACTTCTTACCTCGAAATGCATTATGAAAATGGTTACTACTTCGCATATTCCATAGCTGATAAAAATGTTGTAAATACATGCGTCTATTCTGACGATCAGCAAATTGCTCAGATTAAAAAATCAACGACAATTAAAAACGATCTTCATCATTTCGATATATATGCAAGAGTTCCACATACAGCAATCTGTGCTATACTTTTCTGCGTCTACGGATATATCATCTCCTGTTTTAGGCCCGGAATATCAGTTTCGACTTCATATCAAAAAGTCTTCCGGGTAACAAAGGATCCGTTTTTATTATCTAAGTATCATCCGGAATTCTTATCGGATTTTTCTTAAAAAGGTGAAGTTCTTATTATGGGATATGCAATTATGAGAATGGCTAAGCTAAAATCAGAACATGAATTGGGAAATCGTTATAATCATGACATGAGGATTTACAATGTTCGAAATGCTGATCCGCTAAAAGCATCTCAAAACGAGGAGCTTGTTGATCAATTAATAGGACGTACCTATGCTGACATCTCCGATGAGACCATCCGGAATCTGCAGCAGTCTGGTGCTATCACTAAAAAAATACGCAAGGACGCAGTTAGGGGACTGGATATTTTTCTTGGATTTTCTCACGAAGACACCCCCGGTATTGATATTAACGCCTGGAGTAAAAGATGTGTCGAATGGCTCCAGCAAACTTTCAATCCGCCAGGAGGCATGATCAGCTACACAGATAAAGACGGAATGGAAGTCACACAGAAGATTAATAACGTGAAAAGTGTTGTTCTACACATGGATGAATCTACACCACACATTCATGCTTTTATCGTACCCATAGATGAATATGGTCATCTAAACGCAAAGGCTTATTCAAACGGCAGAACCGCACTAGGGCAGCTTCAGGATTCTTATGCACAAGCCATGGAACCCTTTGGGCTTTCGAGAGGGGAACGCCATTCCACGATTTCTCATCAACAACGTAGTGCTTATTACAATAAATTACTTCAGGCTTCCGAATCCACACTTCCAGATCCTGCACCAAATGAATCTCTTGAAGATTACCATAGACGAGCTGAAGCAGCTCATCAGATTTCCATGGTACATCAAAGAGATTCTATTGTAAAAGAGGAACGGAAACTAGCCCGCAGACAATCTATACTCTACGACCAGACTGCTGAACTGGCAAAGAGGAAATCTGAATTTGAGTCTATGAAAACTGCTTACGAACAAAAGAACAGATATACCGAGCAGTTTCTTTCCTCTTTAGCTGGGCAGGCAGGCGAACCGGATATTTCTGAGCGGTCACTTGAACGGATATCTAAAGCTATAAAAAGGCAGCAACAATTCGATGATGCCGTAAAGAATTACCCGGACAAAGACAAAGCAAAAATGGTACAACAATCTTTTCACGAACTGATCAACTGGCAGCGGGAACGAGAGAAAAAAGAAACAAGCTACAGGAACGTTGATCATTAGCCGCGTAACTCGTGACTTTAGTCGTGCGAGGCTTCACTTGTATCACCATTAAAGGAGAATAAAATTGGTTAAGGGAATAAAATACTTTCTAGGCTGGCTACACATGCACCAGATTTTATACTGGTTATATCTTATATTAATCGGATTACTTCTGCTCATTTGTCTTATAACTCTTCTTGAGATCGTACTATCAGTCTTGATCCATATGGAAGAAACGAAAGATTCATTTATGGATTCCTTACACTATGCTGTAATGGAAGAAATAAACAATATTATCAAATCGATCAAGAATTTATTTTACAATTGATAAAAGCAGACAAAAAGGAGAAAAAACATGGGACATGGAATAGTAAAATGTATCGTTTATGCAGTAACAATGGGTATTTTATATATTGTGATGGAATCAATGAATAACAGGAATTCCGGTGGGAAAGGAGGAAACTTTAAGTAATCAAATTCATTGTCAATAGTGATTAAATGTGTTAAAATATACTCATGGAGGGCATTATTATGAACACATCTAATATCACTAATTACAAACCAAAAGATTTTGCTGAATTATTGGGTGTCTCAGTCAAAACGTTACAACGTTGGGATAGAGAGGGGATTCTGAAAGCAAATCGGACTCCGACTGATAGGCGTTATTATACTTATGACCAATATCTTCAGTTTAAGGGTATAAATACTGAAAACGATAATCGTCAGATTGTTATTTATGCCAGAGTATCTACAAAAAACCAAAAAGATGATTTACAAAACCAAGTAACTTTTTTACGTCAGTTTTGCAATGCTAAAGGTATCATTGTAGATCAATGTATTGAAGATTATGGAAGTGGGCTTAACTACAATCGTAAAAAGTGGAATCAATTATTAGATGAAGTAATGGAACAAAAAATCAAAACTATTATAGTTACACATAAAGATAGATTTGTCAGATTTGGCTATGATTGGTTTGAAAAATTCTGTATGAAGTTTAATACAAACATAGTGGTAGTGAATAATGAAGAACTATCACCACAGGAAGAACTCGTACAGGATATTGTTTCTATACTCCATGTGTTCTCTTGCAGGTTGTATGGACTTCGTAAGTATAAAAAACAAATAGAAAGGGATGAGGAAATTGCTAAAGAGCTTCAAAACGGAAATAAATCCGACAGTCGAGCAAAAAATCAAGATTAACAAGACTATCGGCACTTGTAGGTACGTTTACAACTTTTATCTCAGTCACAACAAAGCTTTATACGATAACGGTGAAAAGTTTATGACTGGCAAGAGTTTCAGCGTATGGCTCAATAATGAGTACATTCCTAATAATCCTGATAAAGTATGGATGAAAGAAGTGTATTCAAAAGCTGTAAAAAAGTCCATTGAAGATGGATGTATTGCATTTACAAGATTTTTTAAACATCAAAGTGCTTTTCCTAATTTCAAAAGGAAAGGTAAGTCTGATGTAAAAATGTATTTCGTAAAGAATAATCCTAAAGATTGTAGATGCGAGAGACATAGGTTGAACATACCCACTTTAGGTTGGGTACGCATTAAAGAAAAAGGTTATATACCAACAACTAAAGAGGGATGGAAAATCAAAAGCGGTACAGTATCCATCAAAGCAGGCAGATACTATGTGTCAGTTCTTGTAGAAATTCCTGACGCTAAAATTGCTAATAATAGCAATGGTGGTATAGGAATTGACCTGGGTTTGAAAGACTTGGCGATTGTTTCCAATGGTAAAACTTATAAAAATATCAATAAGTCAGCAAGAATTAAAAAATTGGAAAAGAAACTGCGTAGAGAACAAAGATGTCTCTCACGCAAGTATGAAAATTTAAAGAAAGGAGAGTCCACTCAAAAGAATATACAAAAGCAAAAGCTCAAAGTACAAAGACTTCATCATAAAATAGATAATATCCGTACGGATTATATCAATAAATCAATAGCAGAGATAGTGAAAACCAAGCCATCTTATATAACTATTGAAGATTTGAATGTATCAGGAATGATGAAGAACAGACATCTATCAAAAGCCGTTGCGTCACAAAAGTTCTATGAATTTAGAACTAAGCTCAAAGCTAAGTGTGATGAAAATGGTATTGAATTAAGAGTCGTAGACAGATGGTATCCATCATCCAAAATATGTCATTGCTGTGGTGCTATCAAGAAAGATTTGAAGCTTTCAGATAGAATATACCGTTGTAATTGTGGCTATGTCGAGGATAGGGATTTCAATGCTGCTCTTAATCTAAGAGATGCTTTAACTTACGAAGTTGCATAATGAACGCAAACGTAAGTATGTACTGCGGGCTATCGCAGGAATTTACGACTGTGGAGTGTACACGAACTTGTGAGTAGCGTATTGTTTACAATCGCCAAAGCATACACATCGAAGCAGTAAGAAGTATCCGCAAGGGCTTCAATTTCTCGATGTGTTTGAGTATATTTCAACACATTTTGAGTGGCAGCTTCCCATAACGATTCACATTATATTGTACGCGTTCCCTCAGCACTAAAATATGTCTATATGATTATGTTTTTTATGGGAATCTTGTTGTTCTTCGTATTTCTTCTGTTTAAAATCAAAGGAAATGTAACAGTTACAATGGGACATCTCTGGTTTGCTTTGATTTTCGCAGGAATAGGATTGTTGATTATGATATGGGCAACCAGATGGAGCATTCAGGTGAATGAATCAGAAATAGAAGTGTATAGAATGTTTCATAAAAAAACAGAATTGTCCATATCGAATATCGGGAATGTAGAAATCGGAAAAAAAGAAGAAATTGTCATATTTGATGAAAAAGGGAAAAAAATAATTACCGTAGATGGTCTGTCGGAAAATTATGATTATTTTATAAAAAGTCTGAGGGCATATGGAAAGCTGAAATAAGTGACAAGATGAGGAGGGATGCACTGTGGGGAGAATTTCTGTAAACACAGATAAGTTAGAAAGTATGGCAGATCTGCGGAAATCAGGAGCTTATCAAATCTTCGTTTCCAGACACAGGAAGAGCTTACAAGAATCAAGAATCGAATCGCCAGAAGGTTTGCCATATATTTTCCTGAATATAAAGACGTTTATGGGGACTTAATGGCAGTCAGCGGACGGATGATACTTAAGGAGGCTCCATTGCCGGAGGATATCATACAGAGAAACGTCCATCCTCTTGACTCATTCATCTGGGATATGGAACTAAAAAATCCTTGAAAAATAAGAAAAAAAGACTTGACTATATAGGGAGGAGTTGATACGAACTCCTCCTTAAATCTATCTACATCTCCTGTTTCTGCTATCCATTTTCATCTCAAGCATATCAAAAAAAAGATCCGCAATATATTCTGTTGTTTTTCTGAACTCTGGTTCCGCACACTCATAAACTTCGAGATAGTATACTAAATATGGAAAATATAACTCAAACTTTTCTCTTACATCATGTGATTCCAGATCCTTAATGGTTGGAAAAATATCTGAATTTGAGAATTTCTTTTTCTTCGAATCGTATAAAAAAGCATTATTTGTATTTTTATATATCACTTTGCAAACAGAAACGACCCTTTCATACTCGCTTTCAGTTATCTCATATTTTCCACTGGCGTTTTTACTTAATTTTATCATTGTACCCCTCCACATTTTTTTATCAAAAATACTCCTACCAGAAGCGTCGATGAATTTTAAATGATTATTTTAAGTATGCCACATACATACATCTTTTGCAAGAAAGTATTTCACCCCCCTGTATGCCCCTATTTTACCTCTATTTCTGTTCTTTTTTTGTTTTGCGTAGATTTCCATATCGAATGTTCGAAACTGATTTTTGCGTTGTTTTTCGCCCTCACAGGTAGTATATTACATTCCACCAGTACAAAAAAGAACGCAATCTCATGATTGCGTTCTCTTCTCTAATCAATTATACATTTCCATAAGGATCTCCATTGAACGATATGTTGCAATCACATCATCCATGGAATTGTGAAATTTTAAACCGGAATCTTTACATAAATGCTCACAAACATGTGCTAGCTTGTGAGAAGGTAACTCCAATTTTTCTTCGGCCATCCTCCATACATCCAAATGCATCGACGGAACAAATTGTTCTCTAAATGAACGCTGGTACATCGCCTCGATGAACTTGAGGTCAAACCAAATAGAGTTATACCCGCAAATGAAAGGATTTTCCCCCAAGAATGAACGGATAATTCTCGAAGCTTCTTTCTCTCTTGGACAACCTTTAATCCGTTTATTGTCTATGTGATTAATTGCTGTCGCTGCATCCGGTATTTTAAATCCCGGATCTATAAATATATCAAGCCTGTCTTCCTCTTTTAACAATCCATTCTGTTTTCTCATCTTGATGGATGAGAACGATAAAATCCGATCCGTTTCACTAGAAAGTCCTGTAGTTTCCAGATCAAAGACATACATGGGAGTTCCATTCTCTAAGAGTTTCTTTGCCATTTCTACATTCTCTATTTCCTTAAATTCATGTTTGCTCATGACTCATCCTTTCCGCTGCATACTTTAACAGCAAATTTAACTGCTCATTTCTCGCCTCATCTGAAAATGAAAGATTTCTTGTTTCGCATAGTTGCTCTAAAAAATGAGCAAACTGAGGAGTATCTTTTACATCCTTAAAAGTTCTTCCTCGCATGTTGCCAAATAGCAACACCATATCATCACTGATAGCAATACCTGTCTCACCCGGCAGCGTCTCTTTTCTCCTATTCTTCAACGATGGTTTTTCGTCATACCTTTCCACAGATACCTTTAAAAAAGACATTGCTGCGCCCCAAAAGGCTTTTTCGTATGTTTCCTGAATATAATGCACTTTTGGGTCCGTGCATATGACTTCTGCTGGATATGTTAGCTCCCTGTCAGTAAGCTGGTCTCTAATCGTACACGTAACTGCACATCTTTCATTCAAAACAACCGGATTGCTATATTTAACTATCAAACGTTCATCAAACACATTTTCCACGATATCTTTCAATTCTGCGACATCAAATTCTTCAAATGTATTTTCATACTCAAATCCAGTTTTTTGTGTTTTTACACGATACATTTTTGATTCCTCCTTTCTCTTCTCCCTTTTTCATATACACATTAATAGTTTACCCTACACGTAAATTATTAGAAAAAAATGTCGCATGAACTGGTATGCTCATACGACATTCTTCTTTCTATCATTTCCCGTAAAATTATCCGACGGATAATTTTTATTTTTTAGCTTATAGTAAATTTATCCGGCGGATAATTTGGGGTATCCGCAATAAGTGGTTAAAAATCCGCTCTTACCGGATTCTGTAAGACTACAGATCAGGTTGAAACCTCCTTAACGTAGTAACCGTACACACTCTTATAGCCACTATCCCAAGTATCCCAGAAAGAGCCATCCGATACCGCTACAATATGATGCGATACCCTAAGGATATATGTACCCTCTTTGTGATCCTTTGCAAAGCTCTGTACTGTAGGACGTTTACTGCCTTTCTCAGCCTTAATACCTACCCACTTAAATCCGTTATCCTTCAGGTACTTAGAGTAAACCTGTGGAGCATTAGGGTTCGCCTGTACCTCTCTCACATAAGGAGTAAGTTCATCAAACACCTCCAGCCACTCTTTACCTGTTACCTTACAGAGAGCCCGAATCACACAATCTCCGTACTCATCCTTAAGATCCTTTTTGTTAGGCTGGTAGTACTTCCAGCGTGTACTCTTTTTCTCTGCCATTTCATTGTCTCCTTTCAACCACTAATTGCGATTAGCCATAATTTTCCGCACATGTGCTGTTATTTATCCTGGAAAAGGAAAATTATCCGGAGGATAATTTACCGCTTGTCTGTTTCTTCTTTCTGCATCCGCTGCATCATTAATGCAATCTCTTGCGTGTAAGACTTCAAACTGAAACATCGCAGTGCGCAGTGCTCTTAGTGCGTTATTCCATTCAGCTGCTGTGAGACATATTTCCCCGCATATTCGGTCTACCGCCTGTGAAGCATGCACATTGAAGAGCCCTTCCTTTGTTACTGATACCGGTGCATAATAATTAATAATCGAAATCGTGACCGGATATTCTTGCCCAATATTCCAGCGTATATCAATGTGATATACTGGGCATTTCCCGTCGCTCTCTCTCGCCTTACGTACTAAAGGCCGGTATTCTGCAGAATAGATTCTAATCCGCTTTCCCTTCATTGTTTGTATATCACTCGATTGTATCTTAAAATCACCAGATTCATAAAGTTTTAATGCTGATTCAATAGCATTAATTTGTTTTAAATTTCCTGGATACTGCTCAAGATTTCTTTTTAACCATTCTTTTTGCGTGGTTAAAGCCTTAGAACCACTTTCCGGATCCTCACACAACACCTCAATCGGTGTTTTTCCCTTGTGTATACCATTCATAATTCTTGTACCATTTGCATTATCATATTCTGACTTCCACGCCTGGTCTTTTTCTCCATAGCAGTCCGCTTCATTCGTATTTATTGGGATAAACAAACCAGCCTGAACATCCATTGATTGCGCAATATTTGAAAGCCTTTTAATATTTTCAAATTCTTCGATTTTAACATTTGCAGTTACTGCTTTTTTTTCATTAATGATTGTAAATGTAAATCGTGAAAAACTATTATATACTTTCAAAGGTGCAAAACCCTCTGTGGCCGTTGCCAGATACAACTCCGGTGTTATCGCAAGTGTCTTATCTCTTACTACTGTAAAACATTCTTTCGGATACTTCGTTCCTTTATATTCCATTTTCGATTCCTCCTAATCCTTGACAAAACCATATGCCTCAATACTTATGACTTTATCTTTAGCTGACTCCATCTCTTCGGCTAAGGTTCCCCATAACTCTACCAGCTCGGACTCAAGGTCCTCACTGTAGAGGTCCAACTCTGTTTCATCTTCAATATTGGCATTATAAAAACAACCGCTACACTGGTCGGCTTATTTGAAACAATACTCCAATTACCATCTTTCTTTGCAGTTTCAATCGCCATCTTGATTTCCATACTTGATTCCTCCATTTTACCAATAATTGTACTCCGGGTAAACATCCCCAATATTAATTCCTTCCTCAAACCAACAATGATTTGATATTTCAGCGATATCGACGATGATGTGATCGCAATAAACCTCATTGACAACCCCCTCATAAAGCCTGTCGTCAATTCTACAATTTACTCGTTGCCAGATATCAAATATCCGTGATAAATCTGCCATTTTCGATTCCTCCTTTCTTTTGCTCCCGTTTTTCAATTAACAATTAAAGTATGCCATTTGTTGAAATTCAAAAAAAAAGACCGTGCTTTTAAAGCAACGATCTTTTTCATACATTAAGATAGAATTCTTTGAAATCTTCCAGTCTAAGGCAACCTAATTTTTGTTTTTTCGCACATCCACAATCAAGATTTATAATATTACGGTTCCTGGAAATACACGGACCGCCTTCCTTATCAGTCTTTCCAAACGCGCATCTGTCCGATATTGTGTGACCAAACAATACTATTGAATTCTCATAGTATTCATATACTTGCGCAGACAGTATATCTTGTGGATATTCTCCCATCGCAAGTTTTCTGTCCCATACTATGTTAAAAATCTGTTCATTTTCTACTTCACTAAGATACAATGGTTCTGTTATGATCTGATCAATCATACCAGCATGTGTTAAATAATATGATTTTTCCTCAACTTGAACATTGGGTATGAGCAATGGTAATTTTTCTATTAATTGTAGGATTTTCTCAATGGATGTCTCTGACAGATTTTGTAATTGATGTAATGTAGTCCGGCAGCCATTTCTAGCCCAAAGATTCATTTCCTTGTGTCTAGCTGCACGTATCATCATATATTCATGATTCCCCATTAGCAATTTTATATTTTGATGTTCACAGATATACAATAGTAATTCTATCGGTTTCGGACCACGGTCAATCACATCCCCTAGAATATACATTTCATCTTCTTCTGTAAATTCGATAAGTTGTAACATCCTTAAAAATGTATCATATTGTCCATGAATATCACTGCAGGCATAATGCATATTTTCGTTGTCACATAAACATATTTAAAATATGTTATTTCCTTTCCTAGATTACTGTTCTTCCTCTAAACTGTTAGCTCTATATATTGAACGATAGATCATATCCTTCCTCTTATCATCATATCCAATAATCTCGGATATTTCACACACTTTAAAATCTTGAAGATATACTATTGTTTGAAAAGATTTCATCATCCGCTTCACTTGATCATAGGTAGCAGACGAGCCCTTCATTGCCAGATCAACCATTTTATCTATCGTCTCCGTTGATGAAGTACTATGTATCGTCAATGCGGTACGGCAACCAGAGTTGGATAATGTAATCGCAGAACATATTTCCGCTCCTTTGGTTTCACCAATAACAAAAACATTTGCTCCAGCAACCAGTGCCATTTGTCCTAAAGCCTCTAATGAACAAGCTTTTTCTCCTTTTTGTGGATAGGATACCACGTGTTCAAACATAACACCTTTTCTATAAGCAAATAGTTCATCGTTTTCCTGGATAACAAGAATTTCTGCTGAAGCCTCATATGCTTCTTCTAAAAACCAATTAAGTATTACTGTTTTTCCACTCCCTGGCGGGCCTGCAAAGACAACACCGCGACTGTTTTTTCCACAATCCAGCAGATAGTTTTTGATTTTTTCATCCATCATTCCTGCCTCTATGAGATCCTTTGCCAGTAATTTTTTTCTGGATACCTTTCGGATATGTATGATCGGTAGTCCGCTTCCCGTTATATATGGAGCCGTTAATGAAAATCTTAGAATATATTTTTCATCATGTTCATCTGTAAAAGTCTGTGTTGGAATTCTTAAGTCAATATTATTTTTTACAGCTATTCCTGTAATAAACCGAATATAGTCCTCCTTATCAATAAAGGTTACGTTGGATAAATACGCCCGCCCCTTTACCCTTACCCGGATAGAATCCGGAGCTGTGATTTTTACATCCGTGATCTCTGGATCATCGATCAGGTCCTGCACAATATACAGTTCAAACAATGCTCTGTTGATTTTTTCCATCAAAGAAGGCATATCCTCAATCTTCATACCTTTTGTATCTATATAGTGTTTTTCTATATAAGCTTCTATGACATTGATAAATTCCTCTTTTGAAGCTTTTTCCCGGATCACATCATAATAAAAATCTCTTTCCACCGACGTAATATAACGCATACATTCTCTGAAAATTTTTATGAAATCTACATACGGAAGAACCGTCGATATCTGCATATCTTTTGTTTGTAGATCATAGATCAGCTCCTTGTTTACGTCAATTTCGTCCAAACCAAGCGGAGTATATACATCCAAGCTATTCAAAAATGGCCTCTCATCACTACATTCCATTAATACTTTATTTTGAACATCTATTTTCTTTTTATGTGCCATCCGTTCTTGTTCTGTATATGATTTCCTAGCTTCATCCGGAACGATCAGCTTTGGTCTTGTATGCTGTTCTTGGAGAAACTCATCCAGGTAATTATAAATATTTTTCACATTCGGTTCTGTTTTATATGTTCTAACAAGAAGAAGCAGTACAATTGAGTCGCCATTCATTCCTGCTGATACCGACAATATATCCATTGGGGTTTGTTTACTGCATTTTTCAAGATATTTTTTTGCTTCCCTGCAGAGTACGAGAGCACCCAGTTGCGAACGATGGCGACATACATAGAGAATAATAGGATGCTTCCAATCACCATCCCGATCCGGTACAACTCTTTCTGTTAACTCGATAAAACCTGTACCACGCGCTAATGGCATAATTTCAGCTTCTTCAAAAAGTCTATATTTTTGTTCTATCGCTGCAAGTTTTTTCTTGTCATGAATTATTGCACGCATTACCTTGCCAATAGGTACATCGATTAATTCCATTCAAAATTCACCTCTTTCCACTGTTTATCCGTTGTCAGCTTCTGCTTCAAAAGAAGCTTTTTCCTCAATGCTATAAGTGTATTCACGCTCTTTAAGACCTGTTATTTCAAGAGTATAGTCGCCTTTCTTGAGCTCCATTTCCTTTGACAAGGATTCTTTCGATGTATCCTCGTTTAACTGATATGCTTTTTCATCATTATAGACAACTGCAGATGGAACTCCATCACCAGATTCATTATTTACATATGACACCTTGATCAAATATGCCCCGTCTTTTTTTATTGACACCGTTTCCTTTTTAACATCATCTTTTGTTTGTTCATCGTTGCTAACAAGGTTTTCATTCTCTGTATCCATACTTTCTACGTCTTCTGAAGCCTCTACATTAGGAACATTAAAATCTGTGTTTTCATCATAAGATGTCCCGTTTACATAACGTACCAGACCATAATTATTGATCATATAATAACCAGAATTAAAGTACTCTGGAATATTTACTGTAATGATCTCGGACTGCATAAAATCATAATCGACAGACTTATAAACTTCCATAGATGTTAATGCTATATAATCTGCTTTCAACTTGTACTCATGCATGATTGTACCGGCATATACTTCAGCAAGGTAGGTTTTACCTTTTGACAAGCCAAGAATGCAGCCACCACTGGATACATTTCCTGCTCGAAGATATGCACCTCCGATTTGATCAATGATTGCTGTTTCTGTGCTAAGTTCACTTAATGGGGCTGCATCAGAGTTCATGTTGATGTTCATACTGTCAGAACTGGTTTCAAATGCGAAACGTCCTGATTCTGTTTCTTTTAAGTTGGAAATGCCGATCGTATAACCCACATATTCAAATCTCTCCATGGAGAATGTTTCATCTAATGTATTGGTGGTTTTATATATCAATTGATCACCTTTATATAGAGTTGGAACCTTTTTCCAATCATCTTTATACCATAGCGTGTGCTGTACATTAGGTGAAGTGGGAGAGGAGTCTGATAATTCATAATTTGTATCTTGCACATACAATTTTTCGTATTCATCTCCCCGTAAAACATAAAATCCACCATCCTCAAGTTTTTCCATATCCAAGACAGTTTCGAGGTCTGTACCTCCTTCTTTCGCGTTTTCTCTTTTAAATCCATTACATCCTGTTGTTGCCAAGACCGATATGATTATAAGGAATACTATTATTTTTTTCTTCATATTGTTCCTACTTTCTACTTTATACTATCTGCTCCTTATTTAAGTATGCCAAAGCATTAAGCAAAACCAGATGAATTCTTTTGTCTGGCTGGTGTTTCTTCTATTTGCGTAAAATTATCCGCCGGATAAATTTCTATACAAGTCGGTTCTTTATCCCTGGCAGTGCAGATTTATCCGCAGGATAAATACACACATTCTCATAAATCTGAAGGCCATTTCCCGTTAATTCTCGTGCCTAATTAGTGGTAATAAATATTTTTCAAAAACATATGTGCGGAATCCGCAAGTGTATGTTGCAATGCTGCAATGTGTATGTTATGATTATTAAAAATATAAAAAGGAGGCTCTGAAACCCATGGATGAGCACATCGTCACAATTGCACTGGCAACAAGATTAAAACGTCGTGTGTTTGCATCTGATATCATAAAAGAGGAAGCAGAAAAATTGATTCGCGAAAATATTGATACAATTAATAGCACCCTAATTTCTATCAGTTTTGAAGATTATGGATTGATACTTACTTTAAACAATAAAGATAATCTACCTACTTCAGATATAGCTTATTTTCTGAGAACAGCAACGTCGGCACCATTGCGAAACAAATATTCAAATCTTAACAAAATGCCCAGTTTATGGACTAGAAATTATTTTTGTGAGAACGGATACATGACAAATGATACTATGGCAGCCGTTCAAGAATACTTTCAACAGATAAAAAGTCGATAATTTATCCGGCGGATAAATTATCCAAATAGGAGGAAAATATGAGATCTATTGTTATAGCCGTGACCAACCAAAAAGGTGGTGTCGGCAAAACCACAACTGCAGTAAACCTTGCAGTATTTTTGAATGAATTACATCATCGTACCTTACTCATCGACGTGGATCCCCAGGTAAATTCATCAGATACATATCGTGCAAAAATATTCGGTGAGCCAACATTATACGATTTGTTACTGGAAGATGGACCTATTACCGAAGAACTTGTTAAGGAAACTATTCAGCATACTGATTTCGGTGATATCATTCCCGGCGATCCGAACCTTACTGAGGCAGATGATGCGCTATACAATGTTTCTGATCGATATTTTACATTGAAAAATCTACTAGAGAAGATAGATGGCTTTACTAACTACGATTATATAATTTTAGATACCAATCCCAGTCTTAACACACTTTTAAAGTGTGCACTATGTTCAGCTAACTGGGCTATACTCCCGTGTAAGCCAACTCGATATGCAGTGCAAGGCATGGCAACATTATCCTCAACGCTCGTAGGTGCACAACAGGAATATAATCCAGAGTTGAAAGTGGCAGGAATTCTTCCAGTAGATTTTGATGGTCGGGCAAACGTGTATCGTGACACACTAGGAAATTTAGAAGATGTTGCAAAAAAAATGGGAACAAGCGTCTTTTCAGTTGCTATTCGCAGATCCTCAATTGTTGATGCGGCGCAGGATCAACGAATGCCTTTATTGAAATATGCACCAAAATCAAAACCTGCTCTTGATTATCGTGAATTCGGAAAAGAACTATTGACTATTTTAGGAGGCGAAAATAATGGCTAGAAAAGATACATATGGTAAAGCTGATGATTTGCATTTTTTTAAAGTAAACGGGACCGAATCCAGTAGCAATTCTGAATATCAACATATTCCAGCCAGTAAAATCAAAATGAGTCCCTTTAACGAAGGCATGCCGATGGACGAGAAAATGATCTCTGAGTATGCTGATTCCATGCGCAAAACCGGACTCCTGCAGCCGATATCTGTATATGATCTTAACGATGGAACTTTTGAAATTATATCCGGTCATCAACGCTTTGTTGCCTGGTGCACAATATTGAATCATCCTACGATCCCGGCAGTTGTTCGTCCAAATGAGCCTGATGTGCGAAAGCGTTTTGCTGCGCATACAGATGCTAACACAAAAAACAGGAAACTGGATGGACGTTTCTGGTGTTCTCGAATTACACAGGCCAAAAAAGTTCTCTCTAAAACCGGCTCCATAGGTTCTCGTGCTGATGAAATAAAGCAATTAACAGAAATGCTTGGAATTGGACAAGCACAAATATACCGGTTAGAATCGTTTGCAAATCTTTCACCTGCCTTGCAAGAGTGTGAAGCAAAGGGGTTGCTGTCTGTCAAAAAATCACTGCTTGCAAAAGGATTGGAACTCAATCAGCAAGAAATGGTTGCTGAAGAAGTAAAAAATTTCGCGGTTCATAAAGCCGCGACAGAAGAAGAAGATGTATCGGAACTTACCGAACAAGAATTTATTTCTATCTTGAATAACGTAAAGAAAGGTACTGCCAAACCCACAAAATCCCGTTTATCATACGCTGATAAAACTGCTCAAGCAGGTAAGTCTTTTTTGAAAATGCTTTCTAAATCAAAAACAACACAGGAAAAGCAGGCAGCATTAGAAGCCATTAATGAATTGCGGAAGAAATTGGATGAGGCTGAAAACAAGATTCGTTCAACAACTTAATTATCATAAAAAGGGAAAGGTTGGCATTTAATGATATGACAACCTTTCCCTTTATTTACTCCATTTCATTTACCTGTTCCCTACAGCTCTACGCTTTTATCAAACCACTATCAAACGATACCGATTGATTTGCTATTTTAAAATTCTTACAGTATTACACATTTCTCAAACTCCACTTGCCCTCTGATCGCGCTTGTACGGTTTGAAAGCCCTACAGTTTTACACATTTCTCAAACCTCAAAAAGTGTCTGTATAAACAGTACATAGTGCTTATTTTGAAGTCGATTTCTCGGCAACACTATAGTGTTCTATCTAAAGTATGCCAGAGTGTTTAAGAAATTTTCTAAAATTTTTCTAAAAAGATGTATTTTTTCTTTTTTCAAAGGCTAAATGGCATACTTAAGTAAAGAGTAGTAAGGAAGGCAGTACAAATAATGTCAAATAATCCAGAAAAAGCATCCGCATCTATTAAACGCAAAATCCAAACGCCATCTACTGAGACACCTCTTTTTTTAAAAAGTCAAATGATGCACAAATGAAAGGAGATCACTATGTGATATGTGAACTGGAAAAGGATAAAATATAGAACGATAGGAGTTATTTTTATTATGGACTATTCTTGTATTTTTTATGTCATAATCGCCACAATCATCGTTACCGTTAAATTAGTTCTTGAACAGCAACGAGATTCTGATAGAAAAAACGGCATTGAACAAATTGCATCTTCTTATACCATAAAGGGAATGATACATTTGATTCGGAATGAACGTAAGCGAAAAAAAAACATTCGCAAATTGCATCTTCAGCAGAAGAATGCTGAAACTGATACCTTAATTGAGAACAAAACCAAATTATCAGTTAAACAGTTTAATAAATAGAAAATAGCCAGAAAAAACATTCGGAAATCCACATTGTTTTTTCTAGCTATTTTTTTTCGGGGTGAAAAGGTTATTTACTTATATATCACAGGACTGTGCTTACTCTGATATTGCTTAAGTTTTCAGTCTGGGATGATTTACATTAGATACTGTCCGGATCAATCATCATGATTTCTAAATTAGATTTTTTCGGAATCACATCAAAGTCCAGACCCACAAGTAAATGTTTTTTTAATTGATCGTTGCTCAATTTCACACCTGTCGTAGATGTTAAAACTGCTTCCCTAATATATTCCGATTCTTTTCCAGAATCAGCAACACATGCTGAAAAGTAAAATGGAATTTGAAACATTGTACAAAGAGAACGTAAATTTTCAAGATGAACTCGACACTCTTTTTCAAATAATTCTCTTTTATCAAAACTCATAAAACATAATCCTCCTAAATATTAATTAATCATCGAACTGAAAATACTAAACAAGTCAGAAGTGTTTTTGTTTTCAGAATTTTCTTTCATAGTATTCATCTTATTTTCCGTGGCATCAAAAGACAGTATTTCATCCGGATTTTTTTTCGAATCATTTTCCTTAATCTCAGAAATTTTCTCATTATTTTCTGCAAATAGTACATTGTCAAATGGCGTTTTATTATCTAGTCTCTTCGTTTTCTCATCCATGGCTTCCTGTTTACTCTTTTCATCGGAGATTACTTTTATAAACCTTCTATCTTTTCGATCCTTGTTCATTTTTCTACTTTCATTCTTTTTTTTCTGTTGCCCTTTGAAAGAAGCAGTAGTAGCAGTAACTATATTTTCCGTGTCTGTATCCATGTTTTGAACTCTTGCACATTCTTTCTGAATGATTTCTTGATCCAAAAAGAATGCACTAAGATTTTGATGTAACAAAGCTTCGCGAAGCAATATTTTGCAAAACGTATTCCGATAACCTTCCCTTACTTTACTCAATAATTGAATACTTTTTTCATCAGTAATTGTAACCCTGTTATGTATCTGTTTTTGCTCGTTTAAATCGACTGTTTTACAAAAGGATGACGGCACATAAAAATGATACGTTTCCCCATGTGCGTATGCCTTGATGATAGCAGGGAGCTGAGATGTTAAGTCTACGCCATTCTGTATCAATGCGATTAAATCCAGATCGAATCTTTTGTAATATCTTATCTCTAAATACACACCAATCACTACTCCTTTCGAGAAGCGAGGTCACTATAGCGAAACATATAATATCCTCTGACATTAGAGAATATATCTGGCAGTGAATCGTTTTGTGCACCGCTAATAATGCTCAAGGTTTCCATATTTTTCAGTTTTTCTCCGATCTGTTCAAACCACGCTGCACCCGTGCCTCCCGTTACAAGCAGATAATCATATTCGTAAACATGATACACTTGGAAAGTTTTTTCGATTGCTTCATCACATATGTTCTTGCTGCTTTCTTCAAGAATTTTATCCAACGGTTCCTCACGGGTTGTAAAAGACTTCGCTTCAAACCAACGGAACCGCCCAGATTCTAAATATTTCTGCATTGCTGGCACGGAAATATCCTTTTTAAACCGTTCCCGGATTACATCTGCTGTTTCCTCGATAACTCTTTTCATTCCCAGGTGATCATATGTTTCACTCTGCTGAATTACATGGGATTTTATCGGATATAAATCCAGTGTTCCAAATCCGCCATCGAAAATCAATACATTTTTATTCAATAAATCTGCGGCAATCGGAAGCATCTCATGTTCATTGTTAACAGCTGCTGAAAATAATGTTCCCATTGGTTGTGGCATGATATGAACCGCATCAGAACTAATAATCATCTCAAACTCAACCGGTTTTTCCTGCCCTAACTGCAATGAAAATTTATGTTTACCTGCAATGATTTCGGTCAGATCCTCGCAGTCAGAAGCACCTTTTGTCATATAGCGTGGTGGAAGACCCGTTTCGACATATATTTTCTTTTTTTTGTAGGTTTCGCTTTTGTCTTTGATACATGCAAGTCCAAGTCCGGTTTCTGTTATAACGCGAAACATAGGATCCTGGAACCGATCTCTTCGACACAACGAGTGTGTTGATACGCTTGTATCATCGTCAGACAGGACAGAAGCAGCTATTTTCCCGACAAGCCAGCATTCATTGGTCACAAGATTTCTATAACGGATAAATTCACTACCCAAATCTCCAAATGTACCCATTTTATTATCTGGGATAGCAAAAGATGGGAACACCGCTGCCGTATTTTCAGATATGCATTTTACAGCCGAGTATCCAATATCAATTCCGATTAAATAAACATCCTCCCTCGGCGACACATCCTTTCTGTCGATATACTCTGTTTTTGTCATAAATTCCTTTGTGTTGATCACTATTTTTCCCTCTCTTTTTCATTTTTTAAAAGGATTCGATTAACAATAAAATCTATTTTTCCGTAGGATATCTCACCAAACTCTCTGCTGTCTGTTGAATTGTTCCGGTTGTCACCCAGACAGAACACTTTATTTTTTTCTATTTTTAGTGGTTTTGAAGCAATGCCTGCATCCTTTATTTTGGCGAAGTCATCTCTGACAGCGATACCGTTTCGATATAAAACACCTCCCACAATCTGAATAGTATCGCCTTCCACACCAACAACACGTTTTATTAATTTTTTTCCATACACTTCATCATCAAAAATGATTACATCGTCAACAGCTACAGTATCAGTTTTCGAATGAAAAACTGATGTCGATACGATGTCTCCATCCTTGTAAGTCGGTTCCATGGAGTTTCCAACTATTGTTGCCGGATGAAAGATCTGACCGATTGCCAAAAGTGTAATGCAGAGAATTCCAATCGCTATATAAAACAAGATATATACGTTGTTTTCTTCCGAAAGAACCCTGATTGTTTTCTTTCTCATTTAGAACTTCTCCTGTTCCAAACACCGATCCGGATGTCTGATTGTGAGTATTTTAAAATTCGTACATCAATTCCACTCACTTTGAATTTAAGCCCTTTATAATCGGTTCCAACTGCATTAAATCCATCAGCATCAATGATTTTCATGAATTTATCAACGATTTTTGTGGCTTGCGTGAAACTCAACCGGTTTACGCACATCTTTTCTTGCTGTTCTCGACCATATGGATGTTTTTCATCCTTAATCATATAATGAGGACATGCAAAAAAGGCCGTATCTCCTTCCATGATTGTCATAGGAATAGGTTCCTCGTGATTCAGACAGTATAAGTGGATGTATTCCCAAAATTTTTTTATCATTGTTATCTCCTTTATTAAAGTATGCCAGAAAATTTATACCCCTTTGATTCTCATATAAGCTACCTAGAAAGAAAGCTGCTTTTGAGCAGCTTTTTCTTATTGTTTTTGATTTTTACAGAGAACCACTGATCAAATTCTCAATTTCAGTAACTTCTTCCCTGGATTCAGCTACATCTGGAACAGACTCCTTATTTGCTAGTTGTTCATTTTTTTGAATTCCGAATCCATGAAGACCAGTTGCTGCTGGTATAAGGCCACAATCTACATCAAGTGCTATTGTTTTTTCAGCTTTTCTTGGAGATTTGTACAAATATGCGATGTCTTCAACATTCAGATTTTGGAAGCGTATCGTCTTTGCTTCATTGATCTTTTTTTCTGGTGTATATGCAGAGAGTCTTGCACAGATGACATCTCCTTCCTGATAATCGAAAACGGGCAGACGTCCTCCTGTGTAATACCGAAGAGTAAATCTGGATGCACGCATATCGTTTCCACCTCCTGCAGTCTCAATAATCAGTTTCGCCCAGTTGTTTCCCAAAGTCGGGGGGATTGATTTGATTACTTTTCCGGCTACAAACGAACGAAAAACCGGCTCTGGATAAAAGGTTCCAATGTCTCCGCCGAATCTTTTTGCCAGTTCCGTAGTTTCTTTTTCAACACTTGTACCCACAAAGAACATTACTTCCGAATCTTTTCTTAACGAATCATTATGATAATTAAAGCCCCTGGTGTAACCTGTTACTATCACGCGGTCCTTTTTTCCAATTTTAACATTTGTCTTTGTTTCCAAATTAATATCCAATTTAAGGACATTTCCTCTTCTTTCCTTTACAAGCAATGTTAGTATCGTTTTTCTATATTCGTTCCATCCTATGTTAAGAACGATACCTCTTGCAACAAATTCATTTACATATGTCATTTCTGCGCTCATTACATTGATTCCTCCTTGATATAGATTGATATACTACCTAGATTAAGTATACCTTTTTACCAGAATAATTCAGAAAAATACGACACGCTATGGCATACTTTATTTAGATAGTGAATATGTTGTTAGATTAGCTTTCAATTAAAAATTAGAGGAAGGAGAGTCCACTCAAAAAAACAAATATACAAAAACTTGTGAGTAGATATGATTTCGGTCAATCCAAAGCATACACGATGAAATAGTAAGTGGAACTCGTGAGAGTCTACATTATCTCAACGTGAGTATATTTACACATATTTTGAGTGGCAGATGAAGTGTAGCTATGGAAGATAACTATAATAACGATATTATGTCTCAAGAAACAGATTATAAAACAAAACTTTCAGCTGATTTAGACCTTGAAGATAAGGGCTCTGTCTTTGGAAGATATAAAAAAATGTTTTTCTTATTAATTGGTATAGGTCTCGTCTACATCCTTGTATTTCTTATGTATACCGCCAAAATAATCAGTTTGTTTTTTTCAAATTGCATCTTGATCCCATTTACATTACTTATTTTAGCTGTATGTTCTAAATTCATAATCCGATAAAGTCAAAGGGCATTCCACCTTTTCAGATAGCCGTACACTGGAAAGGTGGATTTTTTTCTTTTTTTTTGATTGTTGGGCACTCTTTATATGTTAAATGAAAATCTGGAGAAAAAATAAGGAGGAACCAACACCATGTCTGATTCATTTAGAATTAACACTTTACTTTATGCCACAGCACTAAAAAAACAGTTGACTTGTTGTCCTGGGATTACTATAGGAATGACAAGTGGTACTACAAAAAGCAAACACAGAACTGCTAGTAACAATGCCGATGCGAAAATTTCTATGATTGCACTGGCATTTGATCAATTTGTATCTGAAACCAGTACGCCCTATGCATTTGTAGAGTTGGATGCAGGAGCAGTATATATGGAGCGGTCCGGCTTCAAAGGAATCTTGAGTTCTGATATGGTCCTTTCAACTAATAGGCGTCCAGAACCAGCTGACATTGTAGCGTTGCTGTTCGTTCACACACTTGCTAGTCGAAAAAATGAAGAATTCAACCATATATGTTCTGAACTATTCGAACTCTACAACGCTTTTTCTGTTGTTTCGGACGATCAAATGATTGCACTGTTGTGCGATTCATATTATTACGGAACATTAAAAAAAGAGAATCATCCATATATCCACTCAAATATTGTGGATGAGTCCACGTTATTAGCGTGTGTTCGTTCATCAAATCCTAGAGAAATTCCGGAATTAAAAGGAACCAACACAGTAAAACCAGGCTTTGCTTTCAGAAAGGCAAAGAAAAAGAAAAACGTTGAAGAAAACGATCTTCGTATTTTCATAAATGATTGCAAAGCCGGAAAATTCCTGGTTGATTTCTCCTGGGAAGATTCACAAACCGAATATGTACAGTCCTTGCAGCAACTGGATGGCTATATTCCAAATTACGAATTTCAATCCATACTTAAAAAGATCAAGTACCGAACCGACAAAGTATTAAAACGTCTTCCGGATCTTGATCTGGCAAAAGGAGAAGACCGAATTACTGCTATAGGTAACGACTACATTAATCTTACCTTAAGTGGCAAACCTGGAACCGGAAAGACCAAACTCGCTTATATGCTTGCTGCAGCAACTGGACTTCCTATTTACACGGTTTCGAATTCTCATAACACAGATGAGGACGAATACGAAGGAAAAACAAAGATGATTGATGGAAGAGCAGTGTCTGTAGAAACTGATACACTGAAATGCGTGGAAAAAGGAGGAAACTTTAAGTAATCAAATTCATTGTCAATAGTGATTAAATGTGTTAAAATATACTCATGGAGGGCATTATTATGAACACATCTAATATCACTAATTACAAACCAAAAGATTTTGCTGAATTATTGGGTGTCTCAGTCAAAACGTTACAACGTTGGGATAGAGAGGGGATTCTGAAAGCAAATCGGACTCCGACTGATAGGCGTTATTATACTTATGACCAATATCTTCAGTTTAAGGGTATAAATACTGAAAACGATAATCGTCAGATTGTTATTTATGCCAGAGTATCTACAAAAAACCAAAAAGATGATTTACAAAACCAAGTAACTTTTTTACGTCAGTTTTGCAATGCTAAAGGTATCATTGTAGATCAATGTATTGAAGATTATGGAAGTGGGCTTAACTACAATCGTAAAAAGTGGAATCAATTATTAGATGAAGTAATGGAACAAAAAATCAAAACTATTATAGTTACACATAAAGATAGATTTGTCAGATTTGGCTATGATTGGTTTGAAAAATTCTGTATGAAGTTTAATACAAACATAGTGGTAGTGAATAATGAAGAACTATCACCACAGGAAGAACTCGTACAGGATATTGTTTCTATACTCCATGTGTTCTCTTGCAGGTTGTATGGACTTCGTAAGTATAAAAAACAAATAGAAAGGGATGAGGAAATTGCTAAAGAGCTTCAAAACGGAAATAAATCCGACAGTCGAGCAAAAAATCAAGATTAACAAGACTATCGGCACTTGTAGGTACGTTTACAACTTTTATCTCAGTCACAACAAAGCTTTATACGATAACGGTGAAAAGTTTATGACTGGCAAGAGTTTCAGCGTATGGCTCAATAATGAGTACATTCCTAATAATCCTGATAAAGTATGGATGAAAGAAGTGTATTCAAAAGCTGTAAAAAAGTCCATTGAAGATGGATGTATTGCATTTACAAGATTTTTTAAACATCAAAGTGCTTTTCCTAATTTCAAAAGGAAAGGTAAGTCTGATGTAAAAATGTATTTCGTAAAGAATAATCCTAAAGATTGTAGATGCGAGAGACATAGGTTGAACATACCCACTTTAGATTGGGTACGCATTAAAGAAAAAGGTTATATACCAACAACTAAAGAGGGATGGAAAATCAAAAGCGGTACAGTATCCATCAAAGCAGGCAGATACTATGTGTCAGTTCTTGTAGAAATTCCTGACGCTAAAATTGCTAATAATAGCAATGGTGGTATAGGAATTGACCTGGGTTTGAAAGACTTGGCGATTGTTTCCAATGGTAAAACTTATAAAAATATCAATAAGTCAGCAAGAATTAAAAAATTGGAAAAGAAACTGCGTAGAGAACAAAGATGTCTCTCACGCAAGTATGAAAATTTAAAGAAAGGAGAGTCCACTCAAAAGAATATACAAAAGCAAAAGCTCAAAGTACAAAGACTTCATCATAAAATAGATAATATCCGTACGGATTATATCAATAAATCAATAGCAGAGATAGTGAAAACCAAGCCATCTTATATAACTATTGAAGATTTGAATGTATCAGGAATGATGAAGAACAGACATCTATCAAAAGCCGTTGCGTCACAAAAGTTCTATGAATTTAGAACTAAGCTCAAAGCTAAGTGTGATGAAAATGGTATTGAATTAAGAGTCGTAGACAGATGGTATCCATCATCCAAAATATGTCATTGCTGTGGTGCTATCAAGAAAGATTTGAAGCTTTCAGATAGAATATACCGTTGTAATTGTGGCTATGTCGAGGATAGGGATTTCAATGCTGCTCTTAATCTAAGAGATGCTTTAACTTACGAAGTTGCATAATGAACGCAAACGTAAGTATGTACTGCGGGCTATCGCAGGAATTTACGACTGTGGAGTGTACACGAACTTGTGAGTAGCGTATTGTTTACAATCGCCAAAGCATACACATCGAAGCAGTAAGAAGTATCCGCAAGGGCTTCAATTTCTCGATGTGTTTGAGTATATTTCAACACATTTTGAGTGGCAGCATAAAAATGCTGACCAGCAGCATAAAGAGTCTACTTCGTTTGGATTATGATACTTACAGCCGAACGACATCCGGAAAATACTCCCTAAAACGAGATCTCGACCACACATCCGTTAAGGTTTTCGACAAGCGTAAAGAGAAAAAAAATATCGATGATATGGCAGTTATGCTTCTGATCGATACATCCGGCTCTATGCATGGTGAGAAAATCAAGCTTGCAAAGGATACCGCCGTAATCCTTGCCGAATCCTTTGCCTCCCTCAAAATCCCATGCTATATCATGGGATTTACTGCGGATACAGCCGGGTGTGATGTGTTACATAATCATTATGTGACATGGACCAACAACAAGGCGGAAAGAAAATCCCTCGTAAAGCTGAACGCAAATGCGAACAATGATGACGGGTATTCTATCCGTTTCGCTACCCAGATCTTAAAAAAAAAGAAGGCTGAGCACAAACTTTTATTCGTGATATCAGACGGTGCACCTGCATGTATGCGGTATCATGCCACAGACGGAGTTAAGGATACCTCATTGGCGATAATAGAGGCTAAAAAAGTGTCTGATATTCTTGGTATCGGCATCGGCATTCATCATTGCAAAGAACTCAAGAAAATGTACCAAGGAAGGTTCATTGACGTGCAGGATATCAATGAACTTACGTCTGCAGTCTGCAGACAATTAAAAAACATCTTAAGAAAATGGCTATAAAAAAATCAGTTAGTGACGTTTGTAAACGTTTCACTAACTGATTTTTATTTTCCGGAACAAATCGACAAGAAATTGTCCCACTGCTGTATTAGGCTTTAAAAAGCACAAACACAATCCTATGACTATAAGTATTATAAATATACGAACGATACCAACTAATACCCAATACATTTCATGTTTCCCAAAAGCGGCTTTTCTCGGATAATTCCCAATAGTTTTTCCTTTCTTTTTATTGCATTTCTCACAGCAAAAAGCCAGATTCTTTTCATCATTTACATTCCGTATTCCTTTTCTCTTTAGCTTTCTTTGCAACCGTTCATCTGTCTGAACTTGCTTTACCGGATAAATATGATCAACTGTAATATTTCTGCATCTTTTCCCACAATACCAACAACGATACCTTCCTGCAATTGGAGGATGCTTTTCCATAAATTTTTTTCTATAGGTATTGTTGCGCGCATACTCACGCTTATAGGCATGACAATCCACATGCATCTGTTTCGCACGTTGCCGGTATACAGATATCATACTTTTATCAGCACGAAAAGTATACTTGAATTGACTTTTTCGTGAGAGCGGAGGGAATTTCTTTTCCCATCCCTTTTTTGATTTTGAAAATCCATATTCCCTTGGATGCAGTTCAAAAACATATATCTCCTTATTCATTCGCCGTCCCTTCTATATCCACTTTTTCTACGTTTGTTTTTCTGCTCCTTCTCGCATCTACTTTCATGGTTTTTTCCGTTTTTTCAAAAAGGTAATCAAACTCATATACACCAAATAATAACTGATCTCTTACGTCCGGATGTAAGGAATAATGTAAAAATTCCAGGGGAGAGTTGTATAACACTTTGCATGCATGACTCAATCCTGCTTTTGACAGCACTTTATTGATCGTGGCAGTGTCTGAAAACTTGGCATATAAATTTTCAATATATGTCCACCCCCCCCGAATTTCTGACAACTTACATCAGAAATTGAAATTGTTGTACTAATCATTTCCATAAGCAGATAAGCGGCGCGTGTAGCCCCCATTGGACCCGAGAATAATTCCTTCTTATAACTTTTTTCAACTCCGGATGCAATCAATGCCTGGTGTTTCAATAACTGAAATTTGTAATCTACAGGGATCCCATAGGCGAGTGATACTATATAATCGTAATCCATATCCCGAACCAAATCGTCTGGAAAAATATAATAATTGTCAATAAAGGGAAATAGCTTCAAATCGCACAGAAGTTGCTTTGTAACATGATGTATGGCCTCTTCCGGCGACCATTCGAGCAGAGTAGAAAAAGCATAGCGAATCACTTCTTTGGCTGCTTCAAATTTTTCCTTCTTTGGCATATTTGGTGCTAAATCAAACTTTTCTTTTCCTAATATATAATTTTCATATGCAATAATGTTCCGTGAATATGACATAATAACGACCTCTCTTTTTTTTCTTAATCAAAGTATGCCATAACAACTCAACTTTTCTTATAACCACACACATTTTACACACTTTTTTTGGTTTTTCTTGTTGCTCAGGCATACTTATAGTGATCCATAGCGTTTCATTTACAAATATTGAAACATCCGAATTTCACCTATGGGTTCAAAAGAAAACTCATGCCTATACTATAGCGAACACCAGTTCTTTTTTCAAGTCCCAATTATATGAGTTTCTGGTATTCGCAATTAAGAATTGAAGAGGAATACAAATGGCAAAAACACTGCAAACCATCATGATTGTAGATGAAACATCCGAAACTTCAAAATATTTCATAGAAGTGTCTGCTGAAGTATCGCAGCTTAACACGATCGGTATCTTTTTTTCATATACGGAAGCAATCGCATTTGTTGCAAATAATGCTGTAGATCTGATCGTATTTGATATTATGCTGGAAAATGCCCTGGAAGCTGCATCTCTTCTTCAGGAAATATGTCCATCTGCTTTTCGTATCGTATTGTTAAATTCTTTATGTGATCCGTCCAGGCTTATAAGGGCAATCCAACTGGAAGCCGATGCCTATCTTATGAAACCGTTCCATATAACATCCCTACGAAACAGATGTAGAGATCTACTTTTTGTGGCCGAACATTTTCTGGAAAAGAAAACGGTCGTCGTCCAGACATTTCTCACGTTTGCAGTCCTTGTCAACGGTGAGGAAATCTCTCTTCGAGGAAAGGCTAAGGAAATCCTTGCCTATCTGATCTGGAAACATGGGGCATTCGCCGGACGCCAGGAAATTGAATCTGTTGTATGGCCGGAAAAAGAATTTGACACCAACCGGCAGCATAATACCTATTACAATGCAATCAAGAGATTAGAAGAAAGTCTGAACGCTGCGGGAATATCCGATTTATTAAAACGCACACCGACCGGCTGTTCCTTGGATACCGATATGATCACTCGATGTGACTATTATGAGTGGGAGAGCAGTAGTAGTGTCCATTATGACTGGAACGATTTCCTTATTGAATTTTCCTGGTCTGATAATTTCAAAAATCAATTCAACGTTAATAAAGAAAGGAGTATCCATGAAAGATAGTTATGCATCCGTTCTGCATGACCGTGTATGACTATATTAACTGGATGATATGATTTCTATGCGTAAAAAAATATTTATTTTATTATCCGCAGCAACCATCCTTGGACTTTGCGGATATGCATTTGGCTTAAAAAAGAGCGATTCTTATTCTATCGATTCTTCATCCCAGAAACTAACAACATCCGATAGTGCATCGATCAAGACCGTTCTTGATTTTAAAGGATCTATAACCAGTGACAATGGTGATGTACCCTATCTGATTCATGTTACCGGGGACGGAGTTGTCGTAAACGCACCAAACTACCAGGAGAACTGGAGATATTCCAGATACATGGAAATTCTCGGAACAACATCTTCCTCCACTTTTGATATCTCAGGATATGTACCACAAGAAAGCACTGATTACATTGGAATGACGAGTGAAAAAGGGAAAGAAGACTGGAAGATATTAAACCATCCGACCAGCACTTGCCAAGATTATCTTTTAAGTAACCTGATCGAACATATGAAGAAAAATGGCAAACAGCAGACAACCGATGCTTATTCATCAACACTAGATGGCGAGGATCTGATCGAGCTGCTGAATGTAACTCTGGATCCGTGCCACGAATATAATCTTAACAAATTTCAATGGACACAGAAAAACGTGCCGGTAACGATCATCTTGAATTCTGACGGACTTCCAAAAGAACTTACCGCTGACTGCAAGATTATCGGACAAGAGGTGGCTGAATTAGTTGCGGATAAAACGGGGATCCGGATCACAGTAGAATCATTTACCGTCCATGTGACATATGACGACTATGGAAGAATCAATTCCGTTGATCTTCCCGATGCATTGAAAGGAACCACATTATTTTGAGGCCGGCAAAATTGACGACCTCTTTTTTTGTTTTTTTTCAAACTACAACGATGCTCTGGCATACTTCTTTAGAATGAGACAATATCAACTTTCTATTTGTCTTTAACATTTTCTTCTTGGAAATTTTTCATTCTTTCTTTAAGAAGGATTTTTTTATACTTATAGTACGTATCACGGCCAATAGTCAGGTGGGAGAGTAGTGTCTTATCGTTCATATCTCCATCGAAGTAAGTGCTGTTTGCAACAATAAAATCCTTGCACTCATCAAATCGGGATGTGACATAAGTGGTTCCCTTTGTAATGAAAGGTTCATCCGGATCCTTCATTAAACCACTCGCCAGACGTCCTGCTTTTCGATTTTCGACAGCAATATCGAATTTATCAAATTGATAATCAAAAAGATTGCGGATGAAAACATCCTTCTCAAGAAAATCTTTGATACTGATAGGCGTCGCAAGAAGAGAAGAGTAGGTATCATAACTTTCCTTTACAATCCTGCTATCAAGAAATGGGTTCGACAAGAATGCAGTATGAATATCTGACGAAATCAAAAATACATATATATTCCAGGCATCTTCTTTTTCCCTGGCTAACCTACGAACTTCTGTTGCAACAAAGGTATCTCCCGGCTGGATCCGGTCAAGGATCTTTTTCATCTCCGGTCCTGGCGCACCGGCAGTATCAGCGGAGAGAACTTCTCCAAGCATAACTGTTCCACGGGGATATCTTGTTTTTATAGCTGTTTTCTGAGATGAAAGACGTCCACGAGCATTTAAAGTAGAAGCATAAGCATATATCATAACTGGTCTCCTCATAGTAAAAGTACTGGTTTTATAGGCTTATTATACCAGAGGAAAGCACGATTTGCAAAGAAATGTCGTATTATACACATACTATTAATTCATACAAGGACTGTGCAAACACTGACAGTCCTTATTAACACATACTTTTTTATTTTAAATTCAAGCAAAAAACTCTTTCAGTCTACCGAAACACATACTTTTGTTCCTTTGTATTTCTCTTGACTAGATCTATGGCTTTATTTATAATAAAAAAGAAATATTGTTTTTGTTTTCGAAACAGGAATGTAATGTTAACAAAAGGAACACGTATCCGAAGGATACGTAGTTATATAGTCTTATTGAATCTATATAGTTCTATATATAAATAGAATATAGTAAATATGGTATGACTGACAAAGGTGCCTGAGTATGACTGACAAGGGTGCCTAAGTATGACTGACAAGGGTGCCTGAGTATGACTGACAAGGGTGCCTAAGTATGACTGACAAGGGTGCCTGAGTATGACTGACAAGGGTGCCTAAGTATGACTGACAAGGGTGCCTGAGTATGACTGACAAGGGTGCCTAATATACAAAACATATGGTTACAATTCAAGCAAGGAGCAATTAATAATGGTTAAAGATTCAAGCGCAGTGTTGCCCATGCAGCACACTTATGTTTCAATCTCCAATGAAATCCTAAATAAATATATGCAGTTTGGAGATTTGACACAAGCAAAACTCACCTTTATGGTATTAAGCCAGATTTTGGCCTCACAAGAAAATGAGCATATCGTTTATACGGATATCAAAGAAACCATAGACATTCTTGGCGTCAAGAAAGATATGCACAAAAGACGTCAGTACTTAAAGGAACAATATAAAAAAGTGATTGCTGAAACGAAAATAGATCTTTCCGAACCGGATAAACCGGACAGTTGGAATATCCAGCAGCTGTTTTACGCATCCACGGGAGATAATGTACGTGGCTACATGTCACATTCTATTAATCCAGAACTTTTAAAAGAACATTTTGAGATGTTTGTGAAAAACGGAGTTGTTCGTCGTTATTATAAAAAGATATGGGTCGATGATATTTATGCACTTCCGCGGGCGGCGAGAGGAGTAACGACGCCCTATTCGGCATGCCTGTATTTGGCTCTGCTGGGGAAGTCGATGAATTCGGTTAAAGTCAACCGTGCATTCTTTACTGTCAAAGAGTTAAAAAAAATATTTGGTATGTCAGACACCTTGTACACACAGTTAAGAAATGATCCTGAACATCCTGGAAAAATGAAAGTGCATTTTGACAGAACAATTTTTGAGAACAAGGTTTTAAACAAGGCCCTGCGCGAAATTGCCGAAACATCAAAAGCTATCAAATTGTCCAGCCGTGAGCAAAATGGTAATGTTTTTTATTACGAAAAAAAAACAGGGGAACGATCATCGGTGATGGGATATGTTATTTCGTATGAGATCGTTCCAGATTTAGATAAGGCTATTATAAATGAGGGAAAAAACTCCCGTGCGGATGAGAAAGTTCTGGAAGATCCGTTATGCAAAAAAGTGAAGGAATATTCTGGTAAGGATCTTAATGGAAGTGAAATTGCAGGCATTGTCAAAAAATTAAAAAATGTACCAGAGGCATTGCTTGACCAGAATTATAATGGTTCAACAAGATCTGATCGTATGATGCAGATGTTTTTAGCCAACTTATTAAGTATGCGGTCGGCTGACAAACAGACAAGGATCGAAAAGAAGGCCGCTTATATATCCAAAATGATCACGAATGAAATAAAAGAATTCCTGGTTAATGAAGAAAAAGTAACAGTAACAGCAGAAGAACTGCGTATGATGGTCAGCGAAAACAGAAGTCAGATTGTTGCCGGTATGATCACTAGGTGCGAAAAGCATAAACGAAATTATCTTATCGATTTTGAGAGAGTGAAAAATGATATTTGCATAAGTGGTGAAAGTGAAATCTCACAGCTTCAAAAACAGACATGGATCGATCCGATGGAACTGTATCTTAGCAGTTCGGATATTTTCATCGTCAAAGTAAAAGGAAAACCACAGGCAGCTGATTATATAACAAAAAAGTATTCGGATATTTTGCAAAATACAATAGCAAATATGTACGGATTAGATGTAACGATTGTTTTTGCGGTAGAATCAGAATTAAAAAAAGTTGCATAAGACGGGGATGAGATCATGTAAAAAATAATGGAGTTAATACATATAAAAGGCCATGCAATGCTGCACATAAAAAAACGATGCGTTCATTGGCAAGATTTTTATTGACTGGGTGATTGAACCAGAGACAGTAGGTATTCGATTGACCCTGTTTGATACCTGGTACGAAATAAGATGTACGGGAGAACTGGGCGAAGAATTTGCAGGGGAACTGTATGATTGGGATCACGACGGCAATTCACGAGAACCAGGGAAAGAATTTATCCGGTCCGGGGAATATGATATCCTGGAGAACGGAGAGCAAGCTGGAAGTTTTGCATTGATAGAGGTACAGATGTCTCCGGCTTCCATCCGGCCGTATTACGAAATGGAATATTATGGCAAAAAGGAACATAGAGGAATTCTTTTGTATTATATTTATTCCAGTTGTTACGGAGTCGGAAGTTTCATATTGCATTTATCTCAGTGGCCAGATCGCACAGGTGACAAAAAAAGAAAATGTCTATCGCATTTATGGTATTGATCAGGAGTCGATCGGATATGGAGTACTTCTTGCAGCTTATGAGTATCTGCAAGAAAGTTTTCTTGAAAATATAAAATCTTTAGGAATCACACAGGATCCATTTCTTCTTAAGAAATTCAAACCTTCGTTTGCTCAAAGGTGCGAAGATGGGAAAACGACACTGGGATTGGAACGTGCATATGTCAATGTAACAAAAAACAGTAAAAGGAAGCCTCTGCTGTTAATAGAGGCTTCTTTTTGGTATCTAAAAAACAGTTGTTTGTATGCAAAAATAGTTGGTACAATATCCATATTCTACAGTATTACTACAGTGGATCCTGTGTGAGGTGTCGTAAAGAAAGATCCTTGACACTGATTGGCATGGAAGCGCAAAGTTCTGGAAGATATGTTTTTAACATAACCTTCACCATATGTTCGATCATACGTACTGAGATACGTTTGGAACGGGTGGATAAAAAGAGCGCACGGTCATAAGGATGCGGTGCAAAGGACCGGCGGCCACTGTTCCTTAGGTAATGGCAACAGGTAAGGATGGCATCTGCAAAAGAAGGATCTTCACGCTGGAATTTTTTTTGTGCAAGGTCAGCAGCTTTTACGTTTGTCATGATTTTTTTACAGAAATCAAGGATTTCCTCTTTTTGAACAGAAGAAAATCCATTAAACAAATCTGCAGGGACATCCGGCGCATGAAGATATGTGCGGAGAGCATCCAGTGTTGTGTCAGAGCAGGGCTTCTGTACCACATCACCCGAGGGTGTCATTACAGATAAGGTGTGATCGGCCCAGTTGATAGAATCGATATCCAGACCGGCGATCTCGATCACGGACAGACTATCATAAGAAAGAAGGGAGAGGATGGATACATTTCGTGAGATTGTCCTTTCACGGCGAAGGAGTGCTTCATCAGGTATGGGGATGAGTTCACAGGAACAACTGCTGCCGTCCTGCAACAGATATGTATCATTTCTTTTCACACCATCGATCAGACGTAGAATATCCTTTTCAGAGATCGGATGTCGTGGAATTCTGACAACCGGTCTTCTTTTTGTCTCCGAAATCGTGCAGGTGTAAGATATCCTCTGTGTTTCCAGATAAAGATAGAATGCTTTGAAAGAAGCAATGATCCGGTTTAAGTAGAGGGAAGAAACCTCTTTTTTCTCAGTGTCCTTAACATGGAGCGACTGCAGATAGGAATCAAACAGCTCCAGTGAGACAGAGCGAAAAACAGAAACAGGCATATGTTTCCTGTCAAAGGATTCATATGCAGGGACGGAAGAGTGTACGAAATCAAGGAAAGTAGTAATCGTCAGGACATAGGAATAGCGTGTGGACGGAGCATAAGAGTCCAGGGACGAAGCGAAGCCTTTGATATACCAGGGCGTATCGTTACAAAGGTTTTTCAGCTGCAGGCTCAGTGAGATATTTTTTACATTATGTATATTGTACATAGAATCACCTCCAGATTATTGGTAAAGACATTGTAACATAATAAATAATTCCGCGCAATCACTTCAAGGAAACGTTTCCTATCATCCCCTTCTTTTTCCTTCTTGTCCTCCGTCCTTGACTGTCTGGTTGCTGAAGATTATCGCAATAATTTGTTTTGCCACTTCTTAATTGATTACTTTTTTTCTTTTCTTTTTCTTTTTTTTTATTCTTTTTTTCTTCTATATTAAAGGGAATTATATTGTTGTTTTGAAGAGCGGAAGGGGAGTGTAAAAATAAGGAAGAGAAGAAGGAAAGAAAGAGGGCGGGCA
>NZ_SDKC01000003.1 GCF_004123145.1 Blautia faecicola
CTGGGGCAGGAGAACTTCCGGGACAGCAGACAGAACCAGAGGGATGAAAAACAGGAACTGATCCGCTACTACGAGCAGATGAAACAGTCTATTCTGGAAAACAGCAATTATGTAGACGCATTAATGGAAACAGCGGAAGCGGCGTATACAGTAGATCTGACAAATGACTGCCTGGAAAATGCATTCTACCATATGAAACGGGAAAGCATAGTGATCGACCGGGAGATGCCATGCTCTTACGATGCCTACTGCAGAGAACGGAGTCAGAAGGTGACAGACGATACGCTGGAAAGCTACCGGATCATGGATTCCTCAGAAAAACTGCTGAAACGCTTCCGGGAAGGCGATAAGCAGATCACCGTAGAGTACCGGGAAGAAAAACAGGATGGCGGGATGATCTGGCTGCAGAAGACGATCCTGATGTCTCAGGAACTGCTGTATGACCGGGAGACCAGAAAAGAACGCAGTGCTGTACATGGAATTATCCTGTTTAAGAATACTTCGGAATTCCATAAAAAAGAAGAACAGGAAAAAGAACGGCTGCAAAAAGCGGTGCAGGAGGCCGACGCAGAAAGCAAAGCCAAGACAGACTTCATGAACCGCATAAGCCATGATATCCGTACACCGATCAACGGTATCATGGGGATGCTGGAGATCCTTCGGAAAAATAAACATAACCCGGAGAAGCTGGAAGAATGTATGGATAAGATGCAGGTATCTGCCGATCATCTGCTGGCGCTGGTCAACGACGTACTGGATATGAACAAACTGGAAACCAATCAGATCCGGGCGGAGAATGAACCATTTGACATGGAAGTGCTGATGCGGGAAGTGGCAGTACTGATGAATCCGCTTCTGGAAAAGAATCAGATCACACACCGGGCACACCGGAAAAATATACAGCATACAGCACTGAAAGGAAGCCCGTTGCAGCTGCGCCAGATCATGCTGAACCTGTTCAGCAATGCGGTCAAATACAACAAACCGCAGGGATCCGTGGATACCTGCGCGGAAGAATTATCCTGTGACGGAAAAACAGCCTGGTACGAATTCAGAATCACAGATACCGGTATCGGCATGAGCAGGGACTTTGTAAAGAATCAGCTGTTTGAGCCATTCACCCAGGAACAGTACGGAGCCAGAACACGCTATCAGGGAACCGGACTTGGAATGTCGATCGTCAAAGGGCTGGTGGAGAAGATGGGCGGAACCATTCAGGTGGAGAGTGTCCGTGGAGAGGGAACTACATTTACCTTCCGTCTGCCGTTCACCGTCAATGAGACAGCTGCTTCAGAAACAAACACAGTGGGAGAAGATATATCGGAGCTCCTCCGTGACCGCAGGATCCTGCTGGCAGAGGATAATGAGATCAATATGGAGATCGCACAGTTCTATCTGGAGGAAGCAGGGGCAAAAGTGGAAAAAGCATGGAACGGGCAGGAGGCAGTAGCTCTGTTTTCCCAGAAACCTGCCGGCAGCTTCGACGCGATCCTGATGGATGTGATGATGCCCGTGATGGACGGAATGGAAGCCACACAGCATATCCGCGATCTGAAACGGGAGGATGCGGCGTCGATTCCGATCATTGCGATGACTGCACAGACGACAGCAGACATCCGGGAAACCTGCCGGAAAGCAGGAATGGATGCCTATATCGCAAAACCGATCCGTGAGGAAGAACTGGCGAAGGTAATCAGAAAATCATGGAAAGTAAAAAAGTGTAATGCTTTGCGTTGACAAAGAAGAAATTACTGACTAAAATAAAATCAGCGAGAAGTCGCTTCCGGGAGATACCATACCGGAGGCGATTTACTTTTCTATGATAAAAAAGAAGAGTAGATGAGGGGAGGGAACCATATGGACAAACAGTTACCGGAACTCAAAGTGAATATGTTGGGAAGGTTCTCCATAACCTATGGAGATCAGCCAATCACGTTCAAAAGAAACTCGGCAACCAAGGCAGTAAAATTGCTGCAGATCCTGTTGCATTCCAGCCTGACAGAGAATCAGGGAAACGGTGGAATCTCCAGAGCACAGCTGCTGGATGATCTGTTTGGAAGAGAGGAACTGGCAAATGTGGGAAATAACCTGCGTGTCACCGTGTTCCGTCTGCGCAAGATGCTGATCGAGGCAGGGCTGCCGGAGTACGATTATATCGTAAAAGAAAAAGGTGTTTTTTACTGGCGCAGTCCGATGAAAACAGATCTGGATGTGGTTCGTTTCGTGGAACTGATCCGGGAAGGGGAACAGGCGGAAGAGAAAGCGAAGAAGATGGAACTGTGGGAGCAGGCGTGCCGGCTGTATAAGGGAGAACTTCTTCCGATGCAGTCCGGCGAAGACTGGGTGATTATGAATAGTGTCCATTACAAAGAAAAATATTCGAAAGCCCTCCGCAGTCTGTGTGAATATAAGAAAGAACAACAGGAATACGATACGATTCTGGAACTGACGGATACGGCGATGGAGATTTATCCGTTTGACGAGTGGCAGTCCGTAAAGATTGATGCACTGATGGGAATGAACCGTTATAAAGAAGCGTATCAGCTGTATGACGCTACATCCAGGATGTTCTTTGAAGAGTTGGGAATCACACCTTCGGAGCGTATGATGAACCAGTTCCAGGAGATGAGCGAACGGATGGGAAGAACGTACCATGCGGCAGGGGAGATCAAAGAAGATCTGAAAGAAACCGGAGTATGAGGATGGCGCTTTTTACTGCAGCCTTCCGAGTTTCCGTGACAATTACCGTCTGGTGCGCAGACTGATCGAACGAAACGGACAGTCCGCATTTTTAATGGTATGTTCGCTGACAGACGGCAACGGGCATCCGATGGAAAACCGGGAAAAACTGGATGTGATGTCCATGGAACTTCACCGGGCGGTAAAAGGAAGCCTTCGCCGCGGAGATTCCTTTTCCAAATACAGTCCCGTCACAGTTTCTGATTCTTCTGGTGGGAGTCAATCAGGAAAACTTTGATATGATTTTCCGCAGGATCGCCGGTCGTTTTACCGACAGACACGGATCCTGGAACCGATACCTGGAATACTATGTTTCTTCCATCGCAGAGGTGGAAAACCCTAATGCAAGATTAAGTTTTCAGAAAAATGAATTTCACTGGAAATAACTACCTAGGAACAGGAGTGTGAAACATGAGTCAATATTGGAATGGAGAAATACTGGCAGCGCCAAACCTCATTACCGTGTGCGTGGACGAGAGTAGGGCCAGCGAGATATCCGGTCGACTATATCACTGTTATTCCCGGGAACCACAGTCCTTTGAAAATATCGTACAGCTGATCCGATATATGGAAGAGTTTTATGACAACATCCGTTTTCCGGAGTCCTCCGTGGTTCTTCGTGAGTTCCGATCGGAAAAACAGAAAATCAGAGAAAAACAGGAAAAAGTATGGAGTACCGTCAGCTGATGGAGCAGAGCGGCACCTGTGCAACGTTTCATATCTATGTAAAATACCGCCAGAGCGCTACCTGGCAGGGAATTCTGGCATGGAAAGAAGGAAAGCGGGAGATGGAATTTCGCAGTGTGCTGGAACTGATCATAGAGATGGATGCGATACTGGGAAGAAAATAAAAGACAGAAGAGAACTATCGTTTGAGAAGGCGATAGTTCTTTTTTTTTACGCGGGCAACGAGTCAAAGTCCGTGATTGCACGAGATCTTGACGATTGCAGCGATAATCAAAATTGATCCACTGGATCAATTTTGATTGTCCCAAGGAGATAAATTTTCAGAAAAAGCAGTCATAAATCCAAAAAACATAATATATAGATAGAAGAAATGAGGAAAAATCCGCTATTTTCGATAATAGTTTGGATGAAACGTTACAAAAATAAGAAAAAATAAAAAAAGTAAAAGATAATAATGAGTGTAATGCTTTTCGTAACGGTGCATTTTATATAATACTACTATAGAGAACGGGATCATATAAGGAGGTGGAACAGCTGTGAGCGATTCTACGAAAAAGACGGAGACCTTTATCTTAAATATTTACAAACAGACAGAATGCCACCTGGCAGGGTTCGGTGACCTGGGTGGAAAAAAAAGAAAAGCAGCAGTTCCGCAGCGCTTTAGAATATTAAAACTGATAGAGAGTGCTTTGGATGAAGAGGAAGGAGGAAGCCATGAAAGTAAAGGAAAGAAAAGACTGCTGGCATTAGTGCTTTGCATGGTCGTTGCGTTGAGCAACAGCAGCTTCATATTCGCATCCGAGACCGGACAGACCGAATACCCACAGGAAGCGGAAGTACAGACTCAGGACGAAGCCGTTGCCAATGACATGGACGTGGCTGCCTACGCAGCAGATGAAGGCCAGGCAGTAGCCGAGGAGCAAACCGCACCGGTGGAGCAAGTCACCGCAGAACCGGTCGCAGAACCGGAAACAAACCGTCGCAGCTCCGGCAGAACAGCCGACAGCGGAAACACCTGCAGCAGAACAGCCGACAACAGAAGCACCTGCAGCAGAGACACCTGCAGCCCAAGAACCTGCAACTGTTTCAGAAGGGGACAACAACAACTTCTGAAAATACGAATGCAGCAGTTGGGGAAGCGCAGACTTCCGCAGGAAGAAGAAAACGGTGAAACCGTAACTTATAATCAGAAGATGGATCTGAAGCAGGACTTCACAGACGAGCTTGGAAATGTAATTGCAACAGTAAGTGCAGAAATTCCGGAGGGAGCTTTTCAGGTAGGAGAAAGTTCCCAGATCACAATGGAAGTCAACACACTGACAGATGCTGAAAAAGCTCAGCTGGAAAATCTGATGAAAGAAAAGATTCCGGCTGAAAAGAACTTGGTCAGTATGTAGCATACAACATCAGATTCAAAGTAGACGGTACAGAAACAGATTCTCTGCAGCCGATCAAGATCACCATGGCAGGTGACAAAACACAGATTGACGATGTAGAGAACGCAACAGTCTTCTATCAGGATCCGGCAGATCCGACAGTGACCGGAGATAAAGAAGAACTGAAGAGATTGTTCAGAGAGCAGCACTGGTAAAACAACTTCAGGAAGCTGGTCAGAGTATTGAAAATATTGATGAAGACTATGATCTGTCAGATATTGAATTGAATGAAGACGGAAACTGCTTCCAAGATTCAGATGGAAGGAAGACAATCTACAATCTATGGATGCTATGTAGAAAATACACCGGAACAGGAAGATCCTGGAGAGGATAGGGAGGATGATTCAAACAGTTCAGGATCCGTCAGAAGAGACTCCTGATCCAACAACTTACGCAGCAGATACGACAAATAACTCGGTGACCCTGACTGATGATAACGGGAAACTGACGGCATCCTATACAGCAGACAATACCGAAGAGTATGGTTATGTGTGGTACAGAAGCATTAATGGTGGTGCATTCGAAGCACAGGAACCGACTACATACACAAGCAGTGCTGGAAAAAGACTTGGTTCCGATATCAAAGCTGACGGAACAGAACTTTATATCGCATTGAATGGAGGAGCTCTAGAGCGTGTTTGAAAAACATTTTAAGTTGTTCATTTTAACCAAATTAATATTGAAACGATACATAAGAAGCCTAAGTAGGTGAATGCTAATTTATCATAACGTGTTGCGGGAGTATCCCAAAGTTTGTGTAAACCTCCAAACTGATGTAAGATAGAATTACTCAGTTTGGAGGTTTATTTTATGGCAAGAAAAAAGGATTCACCACAAAAAGCAGCACTTAGAGAACTCATGGGAAACTACCTGAAAGAAAACAATGTAAAAGTAAAAGATGGAACAGATGTTAATTCCATTATGCGGGATATGATGTCTATCATTTTGGAAGGTGCCCTTGATCAGGAACTGGATGAAGAACTGGGATATTCCAAGTATGATTATCGAAATAAAGAAACCGATAATTCCAGGAATGGATATTCCCAGAAAACGTTACATACCAGTTACGGAGATATGGAGATTGATATTCCAAGGGATCGAAAAGGTGACTTCGAACCACAGGTTGTAAAGAAGTATCAGAATTCGATTACGCAGGACATGGAAGAAAAGATCATTTCCATGTACGCAAAAGGAATGACTACTGCCGATATAGAAAGCCACATGCGTGAATTATACGATCTTGAGATCTCCGACAGTACTGTCAGCCGGATTACTGATAAGATCCTGCCAATAGTAAAAGAATGGCAGGAAAGGCCATTAGAAAGTGTGTATGCTGTTGTATTTATGGATGCGATCCATTTCCATGCCCGTAATGAGGGGCGGATTGTAAAACGTGCTGTTTACATTGCGATTGGGATCGATATGGAAGGACGTAAGGATGTCCTCGGGATGTATGTGGGTCAAAATGAAAGTGCCAAGTTCTGGCTCTCCATCCTGAATGGTCTGAAAAACCGGGGCGTAGAAGATATATTGATTGCGTGTGTGGATGGACTGACCGGTTTTCCACAGGCAATTGAAGCAGTATTTCCCCAGACCGAGATCCAGCAGTGCATCATCCATCAGATCAGGAACACCACGAAATTTGTTTCTTACAAAGAGATCAAACCACTTATGGCAGATCTGAAGCGTGTATATGCAGCTCCTACAGAAGAAGTTGCATTGGCAGAACTGGACAGCTTTGACGAAAAATGGAGCGGGAAATACCCTAAGATTGCAAAGTCATGGAAAGATAACTGGGCAAATCTTTCAACGTATTTTAAGTATCCGGAAGCTGTCAGACGTCTGATCTATACCACGAACACGATTGAAGGATTTAACCGCCAGCTCCGGAAAGTCACCAAATCCAAGACGGTATTTCCATCCGATGACAGTCTCTTGAAAATGCTGTATCTGGCCATGATAGATATCACCAAGAAATGGACGGGACACCGTCAGGATTGGGGACAGATCCATTCTCAGCTGGAAATTTTCTTCGAAGAAGATTGGAAAGGTTATAAGCAGAATGCATGCTAGGCAGGGCTGGCACAGCCAGTCCTGCTTGACATGCCTTAAAACTGCATTATAATACAAACAAGGACAGAACCTGTTTTTCAGGGTTCTGTCCTTGTTTGTATTATAATGCAGTTTTAAGGCATGTCAAGCAGGACTGGCTGTGCCAGCCCTGCCTAGCATGCATTCTGCTTATAACCTTTCCAATCTTTCTTCGAAGAAAATTTCCAGCTGAGAATGGATCTGTCCCCAATCCTGACGGTGTCCCGTCCATTTCTTGGTGATATCTATCATGGCCAGATACAGCATTTTCAAGAGACTGTCATCGGATGGAAATACCGTCTTGGATTTGGTGACTTTCCGGAGCTGGCGGTTTAAATCCTTCAATCGTGTTCGTGGTATAGATCAGACGTCTGACAGCTTCCGGATACTTAAAATACGTTGAAAGATTTGCCCAGTTATCTTTCCATGACTTTGCAATCTTAGGGTATTTCCCGCTCCATTTTTCGTCAAAGCTGTCCAGTTCTGCCAATGCAACTTCTTCTGTAGGAGCTGCATATACACGCTTCAGATCTGCCATAAGTGGTTTGATCTCTTTGTAAGAAACAAATTTCGTGGTGTTCCTGATCTGATGGATGATGCACTGCTGGATCTCGGTCTGGGGAAATACTGCTTCAATTGCCTGTGGAAAACCGGTCAGTCCATCCACACACGCAATCAATATATCTTCTACGCCCCGGTTTTTCAGACCATTCAGGATGGAGAGCCAGAACTTGGCACTTTCATTTTGACCCACATACATCCCGAGGACATCCTTACGTCCTTCCATATCGATCCCAATCGCAATGTAAACAGCACGTTTTACAATCCGCCCCTCATTACGGGCATGGAAATGGATCGCATCCATAAATACAACAGCATACACACTTTCTAATGGCCCTTTCCTGCCATTCTTTTACTAATTGGCAGGATCTTATCAGTAATCCGGCTGACAGTACTGTCGGAGATCTCAAGATCGTATAATTCACGCATGTGGCTTTCTATATCGGCAGTAGTCATTCCTTTTGCGTACATGGAAATGATCTTTTCTTCCATGTCCTGCGTAATCGAATTCTGATACTTCTTTACAACCTGTGGTTCGAAGTCACCTTTTCGATCCCTTGGAATATCAATCTCCATATCTCCGTAACTGGTATGTAACGTTTTCTGGGAATATCCATTCCTGGGAATTATCGGTTTTCTTTATTTCGATAATCATACTTGGAATATCCCAGTTCTTCATCCAGTTCCTGATCAAGGGCACCTTCCAAAATGATAGACATCATATCCCGCATAATGGAATTAACATCTGTTCCATCTTTTTACTTTTACATTGTTTTCTTTCAGGTAGTTTCCCATGAGTTCTCTAAGTGCTGCTTTTTGTGGTGAATCCTTTTTTCTTGCCATAAAATAAACCTCCAAACTGAGTAATTCTATCTTACATCAGTTTGGAGGTTTACACAAACTTTGGGATACTCCCGCAACACGTTATGATAAATTAGCATTCACCTACTTAGGCTTCTTATGTATCGTTTCAATATTAATTTGGTTAAAATGAACAACTTAAAATGTTTTTCAAACACGCTCTAGAGCTCCTCCATTCAATGCGATATAAGTTCTGTTCCGTCAGCTTTGATATCGGAACCAAGTCTTTTTCCAGCACTGCTTGTGTATGTAGTCGGTTCCTGTGCTTCGAATGCACCACCATTAATGCTTCTGTACCACACATAACCATACTCTTCGGTATTGTCTGCTGTATAGGATGCCGTCAGTTTCCCGTTATCATCAGTCAGGGTCACCGAGTTATTTGTCGTATCTGCTGCGTAAGTTGTTGGATCAGGAGTCTCTTCTGACGGATCCTGAACTGTTGAATCATCCTCCCTATCCTCTCCAGGATCTTCCTGTTCCGGTGTATTTTCTACATAGCATCCATAGATTGTAGATTGTCTTCCTTCCATCTGAATCTTGGAAGCAGTTCCGTCTTCATTCAATTCAATATCTGACAGATCATAGTCTTCATCAATATTTTCAATACTCTGACCAGCTTCCTGAAGTTGTTTTACCAGTGCTGCTCTCTGAACAATCTCTTCCAGTTCTTCTTTATCTCCGGTCACTGTCGGATCTGCCGGATCCTGATAGAAGACTGTTGCGTTCTCTACATCGTCAATCTGTGTTTTGTCACCTGCCATGGTGATCTTGATCGGCTGCAGAGAATCTGTTTCTGTACCGTCTACTTTGAATCTGATGTTGTATGCTACATACTGACCAAGTTCTTTTTCAGCCGGAATCTTTTCTTTCATCAGATTTTCCAGCTGAGCTTTTTCAGCATCTGTCAGTGTGTTGACTTCCATTGTGATCTGGGAACTTTTCTCCTACCTGAAAAGCTCCCTCCGGAATTTCTGCACTTACTGTTGCAATTACATTTCCAAGCTCGTCTGTGAAGTCCTGCTTCAGATCCATCTTCTGATTATAAGTTACGGTTTCACCGTTTTCTTCTTTCCTGCGGAGTCTGCGCTTCCCCAACTGCTGCATTCGTATTTTCAGAAGTTGTTGTTGTCCCTTCTGAAACAGTTGCAGGTTCTTGGGCTGCAGGTGTCTCTGCTGCAGGTGCTTCTGTTGTCGGCTGTTCTGCTGCAGGTGTTTCCGCTGTCGGCTGTTCTGCCGGAGCTGCGACGGTTGTTTCCGGTTCTGCGACCGGTTCTGCGGTGACTTGCTCCACCGGTGCGGTTTGCTCCTCGGCTACTGCCTGGCCTTCATCTGCTGCGTAGGCAGCCACGTCCATGTCATTGGCAACGGCTTCGTCCTGAGTCTGTACTTCCGCTTCCTGTGGGTATTCGGTCTGTCCGGTCTCGGATGCGAATATGAAGCTGCTGTTGCTCAACGCAACGACCATGCAAAGCACTAATGCCAGCAGTCTTTTCTTTCCTTTACTTTTCATGGCTTCCTCCTTCCTCTTCATCCAAAGCACTCTCTATCAGTTTTAATAATTCTAAAGCGCTGCGGAACTGCTGCTTTTCTTTTTTTTTCCACCCAGGTCACCGAACCCTGCCAGGTGGCATTCTGTCTGTTGTAAATATTTAAGATAAAGGTCTCCGTCTTTTTCGTAGAATCGCTCACAGCTGTTCCACCTCCTTATATGATCCCGTTCTCTATAGTAGTATTATATAAAATGCACCGTTACGAAAAGCATTACACTCATTATTATCTTTTACTTTTTTTTATTTTTTCTTATTTTTGTAACGTTTCATCCAAAACTATTATCGAAAATAGCGGATTTTTCCTCATTTCTTCTATCTATATATTATGTTTTTGGATTTATGACTGCTTTTTCTGAAAATTTATCTCCTTGGGACAATCAAAATTGATCCAGTGGATCAATTTTGATTATCGCTGCAATCGTCAAGATCTCGTGCAATCACGGACTTTGACTCGTTGCCCGCGTAAAAAAAAGAACTATCGCCTTCTCAAACGATAGTTTCTCTTCTGTCTTTTATTTTTCTTCCCAGTATCGCATCCATCTCTATGATCAGTTCCAGCACACTGCGAAATTCCATCTCCCGCTTTCCTTCTTTCCATGCCAGAATTCCCTGCCAGGTAGCGCTCTGGCGGTATTTTTACATAGATATGAAACGTTTGCACAGGTGCCGCTCTGCTCCATCAGCTGACGGTACTCCATACTTTTTTTCCTGTTTTTCTCTGATTTTCTGTTTTTCCGATCGGAACTCACGAAGAACCACGGAGGACTCCGGAAAACGGATGTTGTCATAAAACTCTTCCATATATCGGATCAGCTGTACGATATTTTCAAAGGGACTGTGGTTCCCGGGAATAACAGTGATATAGTCGACCGGATATCTCGCTGGCCCTACTCTCGTCCACGCACACGGTAATGAGGTTTGGCGCTGCCAGTATTTCTCCATTCCAATATTGACTCATGTTTCACACTCCTGTTCCTAGGTAGTTATTTCCAGTGAAATTCATTTTTCTGAAAACTTAATCTTGCATTAGGGTTTTCCACCTTCTGCGATGGAAGAAACATAGTATTCCAGGTATCGGTTCCAGGATCCGTGTCTGTCGGTAAAACGACCGGCGATCCTGCGGAAAATCATATCACAGTTTTCCTGATTGACTCCCACCAGAAGAATCAGAAACTGTGACGGACTGTATTTGGAAAAGGAATCTCCGCGGCGAAGGCTTCCTTTTACCGCCCGGTGAAGTTCCATGGACATCACATCCAGTTTTTCCCGGTTTTCCATCGGATGCCCGTTGCCGTCTGTCAGCGAACATACCATTAAAAATGCGGACTGTCCGTTTCGTTCGATCAGTCTGCGCCACCAGACGGTAATTGTCACGGAAACTCGGAAGGCTGCAGTAAAAAGCGCCATCCTCATACTCCGGTTCTTTCAGATCTTCTTTGATCTCCCTGCCGCATGGTACGTTCTTCCCATCCGTTCGCTCATCTCCTGGAAAACTGGTTCATCATCACGCTCCGAAGGTGTGATTCCCAACTCTTCAAAGAACATCCTGGATGTAGCGTCATACAGCTGATACGCTTCTTTATAAACGGTTCATTCCC
>NZ_SDKC01000004.1 GCF_004123145.1 Blautia faecicola
TGTCTATCATGCTATAATATGTGTAGCGGATATATTGCAAGTTCCCTAAAGTGTTACCACTTTAGAACTTGTGAGGGTGGCAAGCCCCCCTTCAATCCCCCTTTTCAGAGAGCCGAAAGGCTCATAATGTGACGGTGGTAGCACCGAAGAAAGAGAGGTCAAAGGCATGAAAAAAGAAATGGATAAAATTCAGTTTGAGTACAGATACGAGGTGCAGGAGCTGATGAAAGTAATTGATAAATATGTAAAACAGAACCCGGCAGAAAAGGAAAATAAGACGCTGGAGCGTTTCTTTGACTTACTTGATGTCATGGATATGGAGTGGTAAGGGTATGAACAAGACAAGACCAAAGCAGTTATCATTCCGAGTAAGTGAAGAAGAATACCAGCAGTTGCAGGAGAAGATTTCAGAGAGTGGAAAGAACCAACAGGAGTATATCCTTTCCTGTGTGCTGGAGAAGCAGATCGTGAATACGGACGGTATCAAAGAACTTCTCCCGGAACTGAAACGGATAGGGAACAACCTCAACCAAATAGCAAAGCGGTGTAATGAGGGGGGGATGTTGCCGAGTGAAGCGGAAGTGCGGAAGCATGGAGAGGAGCTGAACAAAGTATGGCAGTCATTAAGGCGGTATCTTCAAAGGCGGGCATAGGGCACGCCATAGATTATGTGACGAAAAAAGAAAAGACAGAGGAGAAGCTTGTCAGCGGTCTGCATTGTGAGCCGGAGACGGTCAAGGAAGAAATGCAAGCCACAAAGGAGCTGTGGGGCAAGACGGATGGAAGAACCTATAAGCATTATGTGCAATCCTACCATGAGGACGAGGAAATAACCCCGGAGCAGGCTCATAAGAACGCTGTCGAGCTGGCAGAGCATACAAAGGCATGGAAAGGGCATGAAGTTCTGATAGCCACGCATATAGACAAGGGGCATATACACACGCACTTTATTGTCAATTCCGTAAATTATGAGAACGGTCATAAGCTCCAATGGAGTAAGCACGACCTTAAAGACTTAAAGGAACGATGTAACGAACAGAGCCGGGAACAGGGCTTGCATGTGCCGGAGAAAGGAAAGACATTTGCTGGAGAAGTCCGGGAAGAAACGGTGGCATGGAGCAAAGACACCTACCAGCTTTTGAAACAGGCAGAGCAGGGAAAGGTCAAGAGCTATGTGCAGGATATTGCCCTTGCGGTGCTGGATTGTAAGGAAACAGCGACCAGCCGGGAAACCTTTATCCGGCTGATGAATGAAAGAGGGTACGGGGTGGACTGGCAGGACAGCCACAAGTACATCACATATACCGACTTAGCCAGGGAACAGGCAGGAGAAAAGGCTTGTAAAATCAGGGATAACAAGCTGGAAAAATACTACAATATGGATTTTGGAAAGGAGAGTATGGAGCATGAGTTTGAGAGAAATGCACGAACAGCAGAAGCAGAGCAGTCCAAGAGAGCAGCTTCAAGAGTTAAACCGACAGAGCCGGACAGAGCTGGAAAACAGTCTGCTCAAAGAAGCGTTGGCGATGTCGAGCGAGAACTGCGAGGAATTGATGAAGCAGTCAAATCAAGAACAAGTAAGGGCAGAGCAGAACAGGCAGAGAGACGCAGAGCAGAACAGGAAGCTCATCAGCGAGCTGAAGCAGAGCGTAGAGCTGCTGAAGAACAGCAACGAATTGCTTCAAGACGCTATATCGGGCGAGATTGGGAGCCTGAAAGATGAGGTTAAGGAAAACACCGTCCAAGAGGTTAGAAAGGCGTTACAGGCGAATATAGAGGCTATACAGAGGGCTACAAAGCTTCTTGAGAAGCAGTCTGATACACTTACAAGCGTGATGAAGCAGAAGATCCGGGAGCTGGAGGAAAGCAAGAACAGCTTTTTCAGATATGAGGGCTTAAAGCTGTACCTGTTTTGGGGCGGTATGGTCTGTAATATTTTAGTGTTTCTTATGCTGTTATATGGTATGCTTGGCAAGTAAAAAGAAATCGACAAATCGGAAGGTTGAGAAAGGAGATTAGTCAATGAAAAAAATATTAGGAATCGTTGCTGGTATTGTTGGAATAATATCTGTTATTGTGGGTGTTGCATTGAAGATGAATAATAATGCTATTGCTATAATCGGAGGTGCAGATGGTCCTACCTCGGTATTTGTCGCAGGAAAGTTGAATAGTGTTCTTGTCAGCATCTTGCTTATTGCGATAGGTGTTGTGATGTTGATAGTAGCGATAATTTTTTATTTGAAGAGAAAAAGGTAAAATAATGTAGTGATAAGATAAGCGGTCAAGGCGAGAGGGAGTGAGGTGTAAAAGACTATGGAGAAAGAAAAAAGAGAGCAGGAGAGCTGCACAAGCTGCGCTTATAGGAAAGATTGGTATTGTCCCGTTGCCGGAGACCGTGTAAAGAGAGAGGGGCACTGTTCTGAATACGAGAAAAGTGAGATTGCGAAGGAAAAGTAGCAGTGCTATAATGGCAAGGAAAGGGAGAGAAAACCAGCCCTTTTTTAAGAGGTCAAAAATGTGCAATAAACTGTATTGATAATATAAGCCCCCTATAGGTGTTTTTAGGGGTGGGGAAAGGGAGAGAAAACCAGCCCTTTTTTAAGAGGTCAAAAATGTGCAATAAACTGTATTGATAATATAAGCCCCCTATAGGTGTTTTGGAGGGGAGAAAAAGGTGGTGGGAATATGGCAAAAAAACCGACTGAAAAGCAGTTGTATAAGCTGAAAAATGAATGGCTGGGGCAGTTCTTTGAGGAAGTGAAGCCGAAAGAGTTTTATCGGGCTGTTTTTCCAGAGGGAAGTTTTGAGAGAAAGGGGCATTTTGAGGACGGAAAGGCAAATGGCATTATAACCATAGTTGAGAATGATAAGGCGAAGAATCGGATTGTATTTGATGATTTGTCGGTCATTGATGAGGTCAAGGGGGCAGAGTTTGCTGTCATGTCCCCTGTGGCGTATTCCGGCAGAAATCGGACGGCAGCCAATGCAAGGTGGCTGTATGGGATAGCGATAGACCTTGACGGGGTGGAGATGCCGCAGCTCCGTGATGTGTTCCATCAAATGAACCATGATATTATCCCGAAATGCACTTACTGTATTAACAGCGGTCACGGGCTGCATTTATATTATCTGCTGGAAAAGCCGGTTCCCTTGTATAAGCATTTGCAGGATAAGCTTCGAGAGTTCAAGTATGAGCTGATTGCGAAAGTCTGGAACCGTTATACAAGCACTTTCACAGAACGGGAACAGGTTCAGTATCAGGGGATTTTTCAGGGCTTCCGTATGGTTGGAACGCAGTCAAAGCTGGGAAAGAGATACCCGGTAAAGGCTTTTGAAACGGGCGAGAGAGTGACGATTGAGTATTTGAACGGGTATCTTATGGATAAGAGCAAGGCGGTCACGGATTTTCACTATAAGAGCGATTTGAGTCTTGCCGAAGCCCGGAAGAAGTACCCGGAATGGTATGAAAAGCGAATTGTGCAGGGGGAGCGCCGTGAGCGCTGGCATGTCAAAAGGGACTTATATGATTGGTGGCTGCGGAAAATAAAAGAGGGGGCTTCTGTAGGGCACAGATACAGCTGCCTTTGCGTTTTGGCGTCCTATGCCGTTAAGTGCGATATTCCGGAAGATGAGCTTTTTACAGACGCTTTTTCCCTATTGCAGTTCCTTGATGATATGTCAGATGATGAGCATAACCGCTTTACCAAGCGTGATATACTGGACGCCATGCAGTTTTATCAAGAGAATTATGTCACATACAGTCGCAGGGAAGCCGAAAGAGTATCGGCTATTGCTATGCCAGCAAGCAAACGGAACGGAAGAAAACAGGCTGAACATTTAGAGCGTGCAAGGTTGGTACAAACATTGGATTATCCAAATGGAGCATGGAGAAATAAAGAGGGTAGACCAAAAGGCAGCGGAGAAAAGTCGAAGATTGTCGAAGAATGGAAACAGCAGCATCCGGACGGAAAGAAGATAGATTGTGAGAGAGAAACTGGGCTTAGCCGGCATACTGTATTGAAGTGGTGGAAGTAGGGTATACTTGAAATGCCGAAAGGCATATGCTATAATACCAGTAGGCGAAAATGACAGAAGTGCTCATGTGGCACAGCAAAAAGCCCCGGAGGTTGCGACTCCGGGGCTTTTCTATTCCGTTCTGGGTGGGTGGCTTAATCCCAAGGCTGGCTACCAGTTATTCTTCTCCGTCCAACCATTTGCAGATGTAGTAGGCAACTACACTTGCCAAAACAGAGAGAAAAAATGACAGAAGTTCACTCATGCGGTTCACCCCCTTTCTCTACCTGTCTGGGGGCGGTAGCGTCGTTCATTATATCACAGGGGCAGAAATGCCACAAGAAGC
>NZ_SDKC01000005.1 GCF_004123145.1 Blautia faecicola
CAGTTGAGAATACAAGGACGCCAGAGATACAATGCTTGGCAGTATCGAACAGGAAAAAGAAACTCTGGTTGCTGAAGTTGAACCGTTAAGAGAACTCAAAACCGGAATAGAGGAAATCACCGGCACCGGTAAGACCGTTCTGCCTGGTGTCGTAGCGATAAAGAAAAAAAATCTGGAGACGGTCAAGGAACAAGCGAAAGCATACACCGTAAACCGAGATGAGATAGCAACGCTGCGAGAGCGTTCCGCTGCTGTTTCACGAAGGGAACAGCGTGCGGATCAGCGAGAGCAGCAGCTCAATAAGCGTGAAGCAGGTCTGGAAGATATGCAGAACCAAATCATTGAGAGGTACAACCGTCAGCTCCGTCTCAATCAGCTTTTGGAGAAAGCAGAGAGAGACGGAAAAGCTAAGGATAAGCAGATTGCAGACCTGCAAGCCGAGAACACCTCTTTGAGGGGTCAAATTCGCTCTCTAACGGCTCAGATTGACCAAATCAAGGGCGAACTATGGTCAAGGATAAATGACCTCACAGACAAGCTCAAAGGGGCTTATACGAGCCTTACGAACATCGTCAAGGCGGTGGGTATGCTGAAATACGACAAAGAGGACGGCTATAAGGTCGATGGGCTAACAAAGAAGCAGGAACGCCTTATAGATGGCGTTGCCGAGTATGGAGCGAAGTGGGCGAAAGAAGATGGCTTCCCAGAGATGGCAGAGGACATGGAGAAGCATATCGGTATCAGCAAAGGTATTGCAGACACGATAGAGCCACCTCGCCGTCAAATCTCCCGTGGTTGGGATATGGAACTCTAAATAGCGGTTTTCGGGGTATACTGGCGGAGACGGCGGAACGGAAAACTAAAAGTTTTTTGTTCCGTCGGTGGAGACGGAATAACCCGAAAAAAACAGAAGTCAAGGGCTTTGAGGGGTGGAGATTTGCGTAGCAAATACTACCCCGTCCCTTGACTTTTGTTTAGCGTGGCACAGACTTTGAGGGAGAGCCACCTATTTGTTCCAGAGGTCGCTCTCTGCGTAAGAGCCTGCGGAGCATAAAAAAACCCGCCCTGCCAAGGTCAAATTGACAAGGCGGGCGGATTCTCGTATAATGGCTTTAGTGGTTGGTACGCCAATACCAGACCACGAATACATGAGGGTCAAGCTCACATATTCACCGTAGGATAATTATAGCCGTAATTGGGCTTATTGTCAAGGTAACGAGATTGTACCCTCCGAAGAAAATCGGAGGTTTTTTTATGGCAAAAAATGTGAAGAAGAGAAACTGGGCTTTTGTTTTATACCCAGAATCAGCACCAGAGAATTGGAGAGAGGAACTCCAAAAGACAGGATTGCAATGTGCAATCAGCCCACTACACGATAGGGATATGAATCCCGACAGCACACCCAAAAAGGCTCACTATCATGTAATACTTACATACAGTGGACCGACTTCCTACAATGTGGTTAAAGCTCTGACAGACGGCTTTAATCAGCCAATACCACAAGCGTTAGAACAAGTAAGGGGTTATTACAGATACCTCACACATAAGGACAACCCAGAAAAGGCACAGTATGATGAGCGTGATATTAAAACCATCAATGGCTTTAACATAGCTGACTTCTCGGAACTGACACGCTCCGAGATAACGCAGATAAAAAAGACATTGCAAGCACTCATCAGACAGTATGATATAATCGAGTATGCTCAACTTATGGACTTTCTGCAAGATGAGGAAATGAATGTTGAGTATGAAGTCGCAAGCAACAACACGCTATTTTTCGACAGGTATATCGGCAGTCGTAGACACGCTCCGAGAATGCCAAAATGCGACCCCGAAACAGGAGAAATTTTGGAGAGAAAAGAGAGCTGAAAAGCTCTCTTTTTTTGTGTTTTGGTGGGGTGAAAAATAGGGGGGTACTACGACACCCCCCTATGGGTGCTTTGTGCTTTGTGACGCTTTTTGGGGTTGCAAGGGGTCTCCCTTGCCCCTCGGAGAGCCCCGTGTTTTGATACGAAGTGTCAAAACTCATAAGGGGTTACTCTTGACAAGAGTAACAGAACATTTTATCATAAATTTCAGATGAACCGAAAAAAAGGGGGTATTTCAGTTATGGGCAAGGTATCAATGCCACAAGGCAAAGGAAGTCAGCTCCATAATAGGCGAGAATATGAGAAGATAGGCAAGCCAATTCCAGACAATATTGACAGCTCAAAAACGGCTGAAAATATCACTCTGGTAGATAGAGGCATACGGCAAGTGTATCAAGAAATTTTTGGGGACGCTCTGGAACAATACAACAGCAAGCAGAAAAGAGCTGACCGAAAAATAGAGGACTATTATGACCATATCCAGAAGTCGAAAAATGGCGAAAAGCTGTTCTATGAGGATGTGGTACAGTGGGGCAAAAAAGAGGACTTCCAGAAGCCAGAGACGAGGGAGAGAGCCAAAGAAGCCCTCGTGAAGTATGTAGAGGGCTTTGAGGAACGAAACCCGAATTTGAAGCTCATAGGGGCTTATATCCATATGGACGAAGCAAGCCCCCACCTGCATTTGGACTATGTTCCCGTGGCTCATGGATATAGTCGAGGGCTTTCGACAAGAAATTCCCTCGATAGAGCCATGAAAGAAATGGGCTTTGCACCAGAGAATGAGAGCCGAAAGAACAATGCAACAAAACTCTGGAAAGAGAGTGAAAGGTCATATTTTGGCGAAATATGTCGAAGTATGGGGCTTGAGGTCGAAATGGAACGACAGTCAACCAGAAAAAACCTATCAGTTGAGGAATACAAGGACGCCAGAGATACAATGCTTGGCAGTATCGAACAGGAAAAAGAAACTCTGGTTGCTGAAGTTGAACCGTTAAGAGAACTCAAAACCGGAATAGAGGAAATCACCGGCACCGGTAAGACCGTTCTGCCTGGTGTCGTAGCGATAAAGAAAAAAAATCTGGAGACGGTCAAGGAACAAGCGAAAGCATACACCGTAAACCGAGATGAGATAGCAACGCTGCGAGAGCGTTCCGCTGCTGTTTCACGAAGGGAACAGCGTGCGGATCAGCGAGAGCAGCAGCTCAATAAGCGTGAAGCAGGTCTGGAAGATATGCAGAACCAAATCATTGAGAGGTACAACCGTCAGCTCCGTCTCAATCAGCTTTTGGAGAAAGCAGAGAGAGACGGAAAAGCTAAGGATAAGCAGATTGCAGACCTGCAAGCCGAGAACACCTCTTTGAGGGGTCAAATTCGCTCTCTAACGGCTCAGATTGACCAAATCAAGGGCGAACTATGGTCAAGGATAAATGACCTCACAGACAAGCTCAAAGGGGCTTATACGAGCCTTACGAACATCGTCAAGGCGGTGGGTATGCTGAAATACGACAAAGAGGACGGCTATAAGGTCGATGGGCTAACAAAGAAGCAGGAACGCCTTATAGATGGCGTTGCCGAGTATGGAGCGAAGTGGGCGAAAGAAGATGGCTTCCCAGAGATGGCAGAGGACATG